>CAZOSI010000093.1:0-12595 GCA_964582485.1 uncultured Novosphingobium sp. | reverse complement strand
AGCAGGCGGCGGACCTGAGTCTCCAGATCAGCGACCACTTCCTCATAGCGGGTCAGCAGAACTTGGCTGGGCAAGGTCCGATCCCAGTGATCCATCAGCTGAACGTAGTCGCGGTAATAGGTGCCCACTTCGCGCAGGCCGTAAGTGAATTCCTGCCCCTCGGCGAACAACTGCTTGAAGCCTGAAAAACAGCAGCCCATTGCACTGCGCCTGGCGTCAACAATCTTGGCATTGGGCAGGATCAGCTTGATTAACCCGATGTGCCGGAAATTGTTCGGCATCTTGTCAATGAAGAAGGGGGTGGCTGCCTTGCGGTAGATCCGGGTGTCGCGAAGATATTCCTCGCCGAACTGGGTCAGTTCTTCCGCGCTGAGCTCAGCGAGGTTGGCAGGATAGACCGGACCTTCCCCAGACGCGCGGCGGCGTTCCAGCTTGTTGGCCAGGGTCAGTATGTTGGGCAGCTCCATCGTCCCTTCGACCTGGCTGTGCGAGGCAAGGATCTGTTCGAGCAGGGTCGATCCGGCGCGTGGCAAACCGACGATGAAGATCGGATCGGGTGCCTGGCTGCCGGCACCCTTGAACCTTTCGAGCAGTTCCGGCCCGAAATGTTCACGCTGAAATTGCATTTCGTTCGACAGCCGCTCGGGTGTGTAGCCCAGTTCATCGCGCTTCAGCCGGTTGCCACGCTCGTAATAGCTGAAAGAGTCATCATAGCTGCCGCGATCCTCAAGCGCCTTGCCCAGTGCGAAACAGAGGTGATAGCGGTCTTCGAGCGCCGTCGTCGGCAAGTCTTCGAACCGCCGCATCTGCTCGATCTCGCCGTCTTCGAACCGGTAGGTTTTGAGGTTGGCTAGGCTCCAATAGGCATCGCCATAGTCCGGCCGGGCATCATAGGCCCGGCGATAGACGGTGATGGCATCATCCTGCCGACCGACGGTTTTCAGCGCATGGCCATAGGTTAGATTGACGCCGGGGTTGCCGGGCATCTCGCGCAGCAGAGTCTCATAGGTCTCCAGCGCGGTGTCGAAATTGCCGACCGACAAGTTCTCATTGGCATAGAGCATTTCAAATTCGGGATTGCCGGGTTCCTTGCCGCGCAGCTCGGCTGCTTCAGCCAGCGCCTGCTCAAGCTTTTGCCTCTTGCGCAGGACTTTCACGTAATCGAAGTGTGCGCTGACGTTGTCCGGTTCCAGGACCTTGCAGGATTCGAGCAGGAATTCGGCCTCGTCATAGGCATTGAACTTCATGCCGATGTCGGCCAGCAGCCGCATTCCTTCAACGTGGTGGCCGTTGTGCTGAAGGAAGGCCCGGCAGAGCTGCTCAGCCCGGGCCAATTTGCCCTCCTGAAGCATGCTGGCGACGCTCTGCAATTCGGGCGGCAGACCCGAGAGGTACTGGAATTGGCGCAAGGCGAAATCGGCCTGAGTGGTGCGGCCGGCGGCACCATGCAGTTCGGATAATTGCCGCCAGCTCGCCGCCAAGGCCCCGTTGTGGCCGACTGCACGCTGATAAGCGAACAGGGCTTCTTCAGTGCGGCCCAGATCTCGCAAGCAATGGCCGTGCTCTTGCCAGGCACGGCCGTAATTGGGATTAAGGTCGATCAGCCGGGCCAGCGTTGCCAGGGCTGCGGGATGATCGCGTTGCATCCGCTGCGCCACGGCCAGACTATAGAGCGCGTCGAGCGAGTCCGGCGCGGATTCGAGAATCTTCAAGCATCCAGCGGCAGCATCAGCCAACCGCCCGCTTTGCAATGCGCTGCGCGCTTCGCGCAGCGCCGTTTCGATGTCTTCAGGAGCCAGCGCTACGGTTGTCGTCACCAAATCACCTCAAGCGTCGTGTTCTGAGTATGGGGACACTGAGGCACAAGGGGCATGGCTGGCAATGCCCAATCACTTTTGGGCCCAATCAATTTTGGGATCGGGCGCCCGTCTTTTCCGGACGGGCGCCCTGCCCCCATTGGCTTACATCTTGTACCCGATACGCAGACCGATGGTGCGCGGACGGTTAACCGTCACACGGCGTTCGCCATCGTTCGCGCTGGTGTACAGCTGAGCCCGTTCATCGGTCAGATTGTCGACAAACAGTTCCACCCGCCACTCATCCTTCGACGCGCCGATCGACCCGGAGATGGTGGTGTAACCATCCATCTTCTGCGCCACCGGCAGCGGTGCAATCACATCGCCTGAACGAACTGTAACGCCGTTGTAGACAACCGTTGGACCCGAATAACGAATGTCGACATTGTCGATAACATCAGACCAGCTCGATCCGACATTGCGCAACGAAAGGTTGATGAACGGGCGAACGCCTGAGTCCATTTCCCATGCGTAGTTCATGCGGATGTTGAACTGGAACTTCGGGCTGAGCGCCAGCGGGCTGCCGACTGGACGCAGCACCTGGGTGTTGCGCAGCAGCTTTTCGACCGAGGTATCGTTGTACGAAAACGCACCGTTGAAGGTCAGTTCCGAAGTTGCGCGCCAGGTAATGTCACCTTCGACACCCTTGACCTTTGCATCGATCAGGTTGGTGGTGAAGGTCTGGTTGGAGATGTTCTGATCGAACACCGTCATCTGCACGTCCGACCAGTTGATCTGATACGCTGCCAGGTTGACCTGCAGCCTGCGGTTCAGGAGCGAGAACTTGCCGCCGATTTCATAATTGGCAACCTTGTCCGGCACATAGGTGCCAAGCCGGACGAAATCTGCGTTGGTCGGGCAGATTGCGCTGGGAACACGGCAGGGACGACGGTTGAAACCACCCGGGCGGAAACCGTCCGAATAGGTTGCATAGACCAGCGAATCTGCGAACTTGTAGGTCAGGTTGGCCTTCCACAGCACACCGTCATACTTCGCGGGTGAAGCATCGGCATAGAGCTGGTTCAGGTTGGCGCTGATACCGTAGGTCGTCGGCGGCGTGACTGAGGCTGTGTATGTCCCGGTCGCCGGGTTAAATATCCCACGCGAAACCCCGTCGAAACTGGTCTGCGAGGAACCATTGATTGAGGCGCGTTCATCGTAATAGCGGAAGCCCCCGGTCACGGTCAGCTTTTCCGGAACGATATCGAAAGAGGCCTCGCCATAGACCGCGAACTGCTTGTCCCGGCGCTTGACGTCGTTGAAGAAGCCGACCTTCAGGTCGCGAACGCCCGGATTGTTGGGGTCGGTCGGGAACGCCGTGGGCCCAGGATTGGCCGCACGCCGATAGATGAAGCCGGCAGCCGGCTGGAGATAGGACCAGTCGGTATTGTCGGTCAGCTTGTTGTCATCATAGAACACGCCCAGCGTTCCGCGAAGGCGGTTTTCAGCCGGCGTGGTGATGCGCGCTTCGTGCGTCCAGCGCTTGGTCTTGTTGAGCACCTTGTAGGACTTGTTCGGCGTATAACAGGTGTTGCCCTGCGTCGCCGCTTGGCTTGTGTAGTACACCCCGCGGTCGCACTCATAATACGGGACGTAAAGGCCGATGTTCGAATAGCCGGAATAGTCGGCATATTGTTCGGCCTTATGGTTCAGGTATGAACCGGTGTAGATGAAGTCGAGCATGCCGAAACGCCCGTTGAGCGCCCAGGTGGTCACATCGGCCCGGTCATCCAGTGTGTTCTTGTCGAACTTGGTGACCTTCAGGTCGCCCACGGCCGGTTCGTAATCGAACACACCGTCGGTATCGAGCTGTTGGCGCATGTGCATCACATCAACCGACCAGTCATCGCTGACCTTGAAGGTCAACGCCGCACGGCCGCCGCGATAGACAGCGTCGTTGTAGTTATCTTCGACGAAGGCGTCGTTGTTGATCTCTTGCCGGGTCGGCGCGTTGTAGAGATAGGCGCCGCCAGACGTGCCGCATGACGGCACCCCGCCAACCAGCGTAGCAGAGGCTCCGCAAGCTTGCAGTGCACGCATCACCAGCAGCGGGTTCCCAGTCGGGATTCGGCCAGCCTGCCCAGTACGGGCATCAAACGGCATCTGGAATTTGGATGCGACATTGTCGATATAGCCACCCTGGCTATCGGCATAGATCACCACGCGCAGGCCGATCCGGTCTTCCACGATCGGCAAGTTGAGGAAGGCATCGCCCGCCACACTGTCTTCGCCGCCGCGGGTCATCGAATAGCTGGCATTGAAGCCTGCGCTGACCTTCGAAAGATCGGGCTTGTTGGTGATATAGCGCAGTGCGCCGCCCATGGCGCTGGCGCCGAACAGGGTGCCCTGGGGGCCTGCCAGCACTTCGACGCGCTGAAGGTCAACCGCGTAGATATCGAGGTTACGGCCAACCAGCGAAGCCGGAGCATCGTTGACATAAAGAGCAACAGTCGGCTGAGCGCCGGCCGTACCGGCAACCTGCAGACCCGGCGAATCGGTCGAAAGGCCGCGGATGAAGATCGACGAAGCACCGGGGCCACGCGAAGCGGTGCGAACGTTCGGCAGATTCTCAACCAGCTTATCGAGCTTGGTAATGTTGAGGTCGGACAGCGTGTCACCGCCCAGCGCCTGGATCGCAACCGGAATCTTGTTCGCGGCTTCGGAACGGCGGGTCGCGGTCACCACGATGTCGCGGACGCCGCCAGCCTCTTCCTCACCGGATGCGGCATCCTGCGCGAAGGCCGGTGCCCCTGCCCCCATAACCGCAAAAGCGATTATGGCAGAAGACATCTTCAAACTAGCTTTCATCTTTTATCCTCCCCCTGGAAATCCAGGCACCAAGCGCTGTTCCAAGCCCAGCTTAACAATGGTATGACCAAGCCAGCGGGCACGACGAAATCACATTTTCGCATGAGGCCATGCCATGACCTTCTATTTCAGCGCCGCTTGTCGTCGTTCACGCAGCGCCTGCGGAGTTCCCAAATTTGCGAGGGCAACACTGGCATGCGCCCCCATCCAAACAAATGAGGGTTTTTTCCGGACCGGTAAACTTCCTTTTCCCGGCATCACCAAGCCTGACGACTGGCATTAGTGCGCGTAAACAAGCGATCTGCGATTTGGCACAGCGACATGGCCCGGCTAAGGCGATCCGGCGCAGCGCCGATTGCAGTGTGGGCAGATCCGGCCGGTAGGAGCGATACCATTCAATGAGCTTTGGGGTATTCGACCTGTTCAAGATCGGGGTTGGCCCGTCCAGCTCGCACACCGTCGGACCGATGGTCGCCGCGCGGCGCTTTTCCGAATGGCTGGAACGGCATGATCTGTTGAAACGGACCGCCGCGGTAACGGTTGACCTTTATGGATCGCTCGCCCTGACTGGCAAGGGGCACGCCACCGACACCGCCGTGATCATGGGGCTGAGCGGTGAAGAGCCCGCGACCGCCGATACCGAAGGCACCCCGGCACTGCTGACCAGGGTCGCGCGGGCCGGGCGGGTCAGCTTGCTTGGCCGCCATGCCGTGCAATTCAACCCTGAAAGCGATGTGACCTTTCACATTAAGCAGCGCCAGCCATTTCATTCCAACGCCCTTGCCTTTACCGTGCGCGATCGCGAGGGTGAGATCCTGGCCAGGCGGATGTACTATTCGGTCGGCGGCGGCTTCGTGCTTGACGAAGACGAGGCGGGCGGGAGCAGCGGCCCGGCGGAAGTCGGGGTCAAGCTGCCTTTTGATTTCGATTCCGCTGCCGAACTGCTGGAGCTGGGAGAACGAAGCGGCCTCAGTTTTGCCGAACTGATGATGGCCAACGAATGCACCCGTCGGCCGCGCGCCGAAGTCCAGGACGGGCTGGACCGGATCGCCGCAGCCATGGCCGATGCAATCGACCGGGGCTGCCGCAACGAGGGCGTCTTGCCGGGCGGACTGAAGGTCAAACGCCGCGCGCCGGGGCTGGCCGCCGAGCTGGCCTCGCGCCACGGCACCAACCTGGGCGATCCGCTGGGCATACTCGATTGGATCAATCTGTGGGCGATGGCGGTGAATGAGGAAAACGCCGCCTGTGGCCGGGTCGTCACCGCGCCAACCAATGGCGCGGCCGGGATCATCCCGGCGGTGATCCGCCTGCACGACCGCTGCTATGGCGGCACCGCAGAGAGCCGCCGCACTTTCCTGCTCACTGCGGCAGCGATTGGCGCGCTTTACAAAAAGAACGCCTCGATCTCTGGCGCCGAGGTTGGCTGCCAGGGTGAGGTTGGGGTGGCCTGCTCGATGGCTGCGGCAGGGCTCACGGCAGCGCTGGGCGGGACCAACGCCCAGATTGAAAACGCCGCCGAAATCGGGATGGAGCACAACCTGGGCCTGACTTGTGATCCAGTTGGCGGGCTGGTGCAGATCCCCTGTATCGAACGCAATGCCATGGGCGCGGTCAAGGCAATCGACGCCGCCCGCCTCGCCCTGACCGGAGATGGATCGCACTACGTCAGCCTCGACAAGGTGATCGAGACGATGCGTCAGACCGGCCTCGACATGCGCGACAAGTACAAGGAAACCTCGCTGGGCGGCCTCGCGGTAAATGTTGTCGAATGCTGATACCGTGCCGCCGACAAGACGGTGGACAATCGCGCTTCGGCAATTAGGGTCTGATGCCTACCTGCGTCGCGTAAGGGGATTCCAGCCATGCACCGTTTGATCACTTCCGCACTCGCTCTGACCATGTCGCTTGCTCCGGCACTATCGCTTCCGGCCTATGCTCAGGCGCAGGCCTTGCCGAAATTCTATGTCTACGGTGAGGATGACACCCAGGCTGACATGCGGACCTGCAAGGTAACCCATGCTTCGGCGATCACGACAGTGCAGTCCGAGCTACGCCGAGCCGGGATCGTGATCCAGACCGATTCCAAGGATCCGGAAGCGGTCATGGACGCCTATATCAATATCACCGCAATGCCGATCCAGGCCGCCAGCGCCAGCTGCACCTACAATTTCGAGTTGAGCTATGAATCCTACAGCGAGGTCCCAAACCCGTTCACTTCGGCCTCCGAGTTCACCAAGCTGACTTATTGCAACAAGGGCTCGCTACTGGTCTGGGACAAGGCCAATGCGCAAGGTGCGATCAATGACAAGCTGCGCGAATATGTTCGCGAATGCCTGACCAAATATAAGGGCCGCAACAGCCGTTAGGGCCGGACATCACGGGTCGGTGAACTGGCCTTTGCGCTTTTCCATCTGGCTCATCACCGCTTCGATCTGGTTTTTCGAACCGATCAGCGCCTGCTGCTCTACGCTTTCGGCCATCAGGATTTCATCCGAACCGACTTCAAGGTAACGGTTGAACAGCCGCTTCGCGGCGCGCTGGGCATGGGGATTGCGGTTGGCAATGTCGGCCGCAATTGCATTGGCGCGGGCAACCGGGTTGGGATCAACATAGGTGGCGAAGCCCAGCTCCTTGGCTTCGGCCCCTGTGAATTCGCGGTTGGTGTAGGTCAGTTCACGCAAGATATCGTCGCGAACCGTTCCTTTCCACCAGGCATAGCCGCCCATATCCGGCACCAGGCCCCATTTGAGCTCCATCACTGCCATCCGGGCAGCGGGATCGACCACGCGAATATCAGCCCCGCTCGCAATCTGCAGCCCGCCGCCAAAGCAGACCCCGTGGACCGCAGCAATCACCGGGACGGGCAGCTTTCGCCATTGCATGGCGACCTGCTGCGGCCCGTTGGAATTGCCGTGGCTGCGCTCGGTCAGCGGGACGCGGTCATGCCGATTGGTTTGTGCCATGCTGGCCATGTCGAGCCCGGCGCAAAAGCTGCGCCCTTCGCCAGACAGGACCACAGCGCGCAGCCCCTTGAGATCGTGCAACACCCGCCCGGCATCAAGCAATGCGGCAAACATGTCCGGATCCAGTGCGTTCATCTTGTCAGCCCGGATCAACCGGACTTGCGCCACACCGTCATCGCCCAGCGAAATGCTGACCCGGTCTGCCGGGTTGATTGCCAGTCCCATTTTTTAGCTCCCTATCCGCCGAATCCAGCGACGACCTGTTCCTTGCCGATCCGCAGATATCCGTCCAGTGCGGAATCGCGCATTGTGTCGAACACCGGCCGATCGGTCGAAAGCAACCGATAGGAGCCGTCGGCCGTAGTTTCGACCAGGCCATCGAGCCCCGCCAGGCGCAATTTTGCGCGGAGCCGGCTGACATGGACGGCAAGGCTGTTGGTTTCCGGGCGAAAGGCCAGTCGCCAGACATCGCACAACAATTCGCGCGGACTGACCGCTTCGCCTGGATGGTCGGCCAGACGCCACAGCAAGGCAAACTCGCGCGGATGCAGACCCAGTGCGCGGCCAGCCACAAAGGCGTCGCGGGCAAGCAGATCGATCTTGAGCGCGCCATGGAGTCGCAATCGCGGCAACGACTGCGCGAGATGTGTCAGGCGGAGGACCCTGTATTCAAGCTCTTCCAAATTCGTGCCAAAATCGATTGCATCACCAAAACCCATGCGCAGCATTCGGGCCCGTTCATACGAATCCGTGACGTCCAGCATCATGATCCACTTGCGCTGGCACGGACTGGTCCCAGTCAGCTGCAGCCATTGTGCGAGCGGCAATTCCTTGGGCCTGCCCATGACGACGTGCGCAGGATCCCGCCCCGGCAAACATCCGTCGCCAAGCAGTTGCCAGCCGAGCCGGCGCAGATCGTAAGCAGCGGGAACCGGCCCCGCCGAAAACCAGCGAAACTGCCGCACAAAGGTCTCACTCAGACATAACCCACCCTTGGGCTATGGCTGCACCGAATACAGCTGTCACGCAAGAGTTAACCATCTAAGTCTTGACTATTAAACGGCTCAGGCGGCCGAACTGTTGATGCCCATACTCTGAAGGTAGCGTTTGATGTTACGCGCGGCCTGGCGCAGGCGCTGCTCGTTTTCAACCAGCGCGATGCGGACATAGCCCTCTCCTTCCTCGCCGTAGCCCACACCCGGCGCCACCGCGACCTCGGCATGGGTCAGCAATTGCTTGGAGAATTCCAGGCTGCCCATGTCCTTGAGCGCTGGCGGAAGCGGGGCCCAGGCGAACATCGAGGCCTTGGGGCTGGGGATCTCCCACCCGGCGCGGCCGAAGCTTTCGACCAGCACGTCGCGGCGCTTTTGATAGAGCACCCGGTTGGCTTCGACGATATCCTGCGGGCCGTTGAGCGCGGCGCAGGTCGCGGCCTGGATCGGGGTGAAGGCGCCGTAATCGAGATAGCTCTTGACCCGCTTGAGCGCGGCAATCAGCCGCTGGTTGCCGACCGCAAAGCCGACCCGCCAGCCGGCCATCGAAAAGGTCTTCGACATCGAGGTGAACTCCACCGCGACATCCTTGGCGCCGGGCACCTGCAGGATCGAGACAGTCGGGTTGCCGTCATAATAGAGCTCGGAATAGGCAAGGTCCGACAGCACCCAGATCTTGTTTTCCTTCGCCCAGGCGACCAGCCGTTCGTAAAACGCCAGGTCAACCGTTTCGGCGGTGGGGTTGGACGGATAGTTGACGATCAGGATCGAAGGGCGCGGCACGGTGAAGGCCATCGCCCGGTCCAGCGCGCGCCAGTAATTCTCATCCGGCGTGGTCGGGACCGAGCGGATCGTCGCGCCGGCAATGATAAAGCCGAAGGTGTGAATCGGGTAGCTGGGGTTGGGCGCCAGCACCACGTCGCCCGGGCCGGTGATCGCGGTGGCAAGACTCGCCAGGCCTTCTTTCGAGCCCATCGTCATCACCACTTCGGTCTCGGGATCGAGCTCCACCCCGAAGCGGCGGCCATAGTAATTGGCCTGCGCCTTGCGTACGCCAGGGATGCCGGAAGAGGCCGAATAGCCATGCGCGTCGGGCTTTTGGGCCACCTCGCACAGCTTGTCGATGACGTGCTGAGGCGGGGGCAGGTCGGGGTTGCCCATGCCCAGGTCAATGATGTCCTGACCCGCGGCGCGTGCCGCAGCCCGCATGCCGTTGACTTCGGCGATGACATAGGGCGGCAGTCGCTTGATGCGGTAGAATTCCTCGGACATTGGACCTTTCCAGGGTTGACGGCGCCGGACCTGGCGCGCCAGCCTTATCGCGGAAATGCCGCAATTGCGCCAGTGCGTTTGAGAAAAAAGGCCGTGACGGCGAGCGGCAACAACCAGGCGATCCACGCGTCGATCGCGTAGAACGTCTGATAATGGCGCGGATCGCCATAGATCGCGAACAAGGCGAGGAAGATCCGGAAGAACACCGCTCCGGTCGTGGTCGCTGCCATCAGCAGCATGCAGACCCGGTGCTGCACGATCCGGCCGCAACGAACATACCAGATTCCCAGTGCCAGCAGCACCAGCCAGACCACGCCCTGCGCAGCAAAACCCCAGGCCGAAACCCGGGTCACCGGGGCGATCAGCGCAACTGGGAATGCGGTCAGCCCGGCAACCGCCACCACCGGCACGGTCAACCGCCCCAACTGGCGGTGCCAGGCCGGATTGCGACTCGCCAGGATCATCGCCGGCACCAAAAGCAATGCCATACCTCCGGTGATCATGTGTGCCGGAAATATCCAAGGCAACAGCTCTGCCTTGATGTACAGCGCTTCGGGAAAGTCCTCGACCAGCCACGGCGCGCGCAGGGCTTTCCAGGCGGTCTGGATCAGGAACAGGCCGGCTGCCAGTGCAATTGCAGCCAGTCCGGCACGGCGCCAGTCGCCTGTCGCCCGGATCGGATTGCCAGAGGAGTTTGCCATGTCTGCCTTATTCCACCGCGCCACCGCCTTGTCGATTGGGCTGGTCACCATAGCCATGGCTGTGGCCGCCACGCCAGCTTCCGCCGCGCCGAACAGCCCATTCTGGGGCCGCTGGCAGGTTGAGGATCGCAATGCCCCCTTTTCCAGCCGCGGGCGCGAATACAAGACGATCGACATCGCCCCGTGCGGCAAGGACTTCTGCGGGGTCAGCGTGGCCGACAGCGGCAAGTGCGGGCCCACCCTGTTCCGCTTCCTGATGAAGCGTGCAAGCGGAAACGAAGAACTGCGCGGCCATGGCAAATGGGGCAACGGCCGCAAGAACGTGCTGATCTGGATGTTCGGTGGCGACGAGGGCAAACCGCGCGATCAGTTCCAGCTCTATCTGGGCGACGGCTACGATTTCGGCGAGCGTTCGGAAAACATGCCGAAGTTCGACGCCATGTACCGGAAATCCGGGGTCGCACGCTGCACCGCGCGGTGATAGAACGGCGGGGATGACTCAGCCCCCGGATCCCACCGCCCTGCTCGGCCAGCTCTTCACCGCGCCGCAGCAGCTGTTCAGCCAGTTCATTCCCGGCGATGCGGCGATGCCTGCCGGGGATTTGGCGCAATGGGGCGATGTCGCCCAGAGGCTGCAAGCTTTGTGGCTCGATTTCCAGCGCCAGCAGGCCGAAGGGGCCATGGCAAAATTGCCCGCGATGCTGTCCGATCCAGGCAGTTTTGCTGGAATCATGCAGGGCTGGATCAAGGCCTTGCCGCTGACCAATCCGGAAACCCAGAAGCGGATGTGGGAGGACAGCCTGGCGCTGTGGGAAGGCGTGCTTGGCCAGTACGGAATCGGCCCAAAGGCAACCGAAGCCAGCGAAGGCGGCCCCGAACTGCCGCGCAAAGATCGCCGTTTTGCCGATCCCAAATGGCGCGAGCAACCGTTCTACGCGCTGGTCCACCAAACTTACCTGATGCTGGCCGAACAGGTTCTGGCCATGGCCGAGGCAGCCAACCCGGGCGATCCGGCCAAACGAGAGCAGTTGAAGTTCGCGGCCCGAACCCTGGTCGAGGCGCTCAGCCCGGCGCATTTCCCGATGCTCAATCCGCTGGTGATGGAAAAGGCGCTAGCCACTCGCGGCGAAAGCCTGGTCAAAGGGTTCGAGCATTTGCTGGCAGACCTTAAGCGCGGACAGCTCACCCATGTCGATCCGCAAGCCTTCAAGGTTGGTGAAAACATCGCCACCACCCCCGGCAAGGTGGTGCTGGAAACCCGGCTCTACCAGCTGATCCAGTACAGCCCGACGACGGAAACCGTGCTGGAGGTGCCGCTGGTGATCTTCCCGCCGTGGATCAACCGGTTCTACATCCTCGATCTCTCCCCGCAAAAAAGCTTCATCCGCTGGGCGGTTGAACAGGGGCTGACGGTATTCGTCGTCTCGTGGAAGAGCGCCGATGAAAGTATGGCCGACCTGGTCTGGGACGATTACATCCGCGCCCAGATCGAAGCGATCGATCATGTCCGCGAACGGCTGGGTGTGAGCTCAGTCCACACCATCGGTTACTGCGTGGCCGGAACAACCCTGGCGGCGAGCCTGGCGGTGCTGGCCCGCCGCGGCGAGGCAGACAAGGTCATGAGCGCAACCTTCTTCACCGCTCAGGTCGATTTCGACAAGGCCGGCGAGCTCAAAGTGTTCATCGACGATCAGCAATTGGGTGCGCTGGAAAAGCTTTCAGCCGAAAGCGGCTATCTTGACGGGCGCTACATGGCCGCAACCTTCAACCTGCTGCGCGGCAATGATCTGATCTGGAACTATGTCGTCAACAATTACTTGCTTGGCGGCGACTATCCGGCCTTTGACCTGCTGCACTGGAACGGCGATGTCACCAACCTTCCAGCCAAGTGGCACATGGAATACCTGCGCGACCTCTACCGCGATAACCGGCTGGTGGTGCCTGACGCGCTGAGCGGCGATGGCACCCCGATCGACCTGACCCGGATCGAGACCCCGGCC
>CAZOSI010000092.1:7849-12775 GCA_964582485.1 uncultured Novosphingobium sp. | reverse complement strand
TGTTGCCTCAGGTGCTGCGCATTGTTGCAGCACTTGAGATCCTGGGCTGCATATTGTTCGGGGCGTACATGTTCCTAATCAGCGGAATTGACCACTCCGCTGATCAAGGTCAAACTGCACGGCTTGGGGCCTTGGGCATATTTGCCTTCGCTGCTCTGGGAGGGTGGTTAGTCAAGTTGAACACACGACAGAAGAGTCCGGTCTGGAGTGACGGAGCCTTGGTCCTGTGGTGCGGAGTTCCGCTGTTGGCAGTTGCGGCGGGGTCATGCAATTGTGGTATTTTTTAAATCCTCAGGAGTGAATTCAGGTGGCTGATCAATACGATCTCATCGTTCTCGGTTCCGGTCCCGGCGGCTATGTCGCGGCGATCCGTGCGGCGCAATTGGGGCTCAAGGTAGCGATTGTCGAGCGCGAGAACCTCGGCGGGATCTGCCTCAACTGGGGGTGCATTCCGACCAAGGCGCTGCTGCGTTCGGCCGAGATCTTTCACTATATGAGCCACGCCAAGGACTATGGCCTCGCCGCCGAGAAGATCAGCGCCGACCTGTCCGCGGTGGTCGCGCGCAGCCGCGGGGTGGCCAAGCAGCTCAACCAGGGCGTCACCCACCTGATGAAGAAGAACAAGGTCGCGGTGCACATGGGCACCGGCGTTCTCAAGGGCGGCGGGAAGCTCGAAGTCACCGGCGACAAGGGCACCGAGACGCTCTCGGCCAAGCACATCATCGTCGCCACCGGCGCGCGGGCGCGCGACCTGCCCTTCGCCAAGGCCGATGGCAACCGGGTCTGGACCTATCGTCACGCGATGACGCCGAAGGAGATGCCGTCAAAGCTGCTGGTGATCGGATCGGGCGCGATCGGAATCGAATTTGCCAGCTTCTACAATGATATGGGCGCCGAAGTTACTGTCGTTGAGATGATGGACCGGATCGTACCCGTAGAGGACGCCGATGTCTCAGCGTTCCTTGAAAAGGCGCTGAAGAAGCAGGGCATGACGATCCTGACCGGCGCCGGGGTCGAAAAGATCGATGTCGCTGCCGGCGGGATCAAGGCCGCGATCAAGGGCAAGGACGGTAAGGTCGCCACAACGGACTTCAGCCATGTCATCGTCGCGGTCGGGATTGTTCCAAACACTGAGAGCATTGGCCTGGAAGCGCTTGGAATTAAAGCGGAACGTGGGATTATCGCGATTGACGATTACGGCCGCACCAATGTCCCCGGTGTCTGGGCAATCGGTGATGTCACCCCCGGTCCCTGGCTTGCGCACAAGGCCAGCCATGAAGGTGTGATCGCGGCGGAGAGCATCGCCAAGGAACTGGGCAACAAGGATGTCCACCCCCATGCGATGGACCGCCGCAATATCCCGGGCTGCACCTATTGCCACCCACAGATCGCTTCGGTCGGGCTGACCGAAGCCAAGGCCAAGGAGGCCGGCTACACGGTCAAGGCCGGAACCTTCCCGTTCATCGGCAACGGCAAGGCGATCGCGCTGGGTGAGGCCGAGGGCTTCATCAAGACCGTATTCGACGCCAAGACCGGCGAACTGCTGGGCGCGCACATGATCGGCGCCGAAGTGACTGAGCTGATCCAGGGCTATGTCGTCGGCAAGACGCTGGAAACTACCGAGGCCGAACTGATGGCCACGGTCTTCCCGCACCCGACCCTATCGGAAATGATGCACGAAAGCGTTCTGGCTGCCTACGGCCGCGCGCTGCACATCTGATCAGCTCAGAACGGGCGGGCCTGTCGCACCAGGTGTTCGAACACGGCGACGTGCAAGGGTGCGGAAAACTCGCAGCCTACCACTGGCCCGGCGGTCCAGCACAGCCGCGCTGTGAGCAGCTGCATCCGCGGCAAGCGGATCGACAACGGCTTGGCCAGGTCTGCGTGAGCGAGCCCGGAAATCCGGAATCCCTTGGCCGATAAGTCTTCCAGAACAACCATTTGCCACGGGCGCGTGCCCTGACGGACTTCGCACCGCATACACAGCGCAGCGCGCTGGCTGGCGCGACTGGAAGTAGTTTCGGAGGCGGTGGCGGGAGGAATTTGGTTCATCAGCATGGCGCTGGGACTAATGCCCGATGGGTTTCCAATTCGTAACTTCGCGCCGAAATTAATCCGATACCGGAAATCTCGAACACGCCAACCAGCAGTGCCAGCCAGGCCACCTACAGGTTATCCCCTAGGACGAAATTCGCCCCTTTTTTCCTGGTTTAACGATGGATTTACCAGTTTCGGTCATTAGACCTATCCATGGGGTCGCGCTCGCACCTGCACTTCGGCAAAAGCCAACTTGCACTCCGCGCGGTGATTGCCGCCCTGTGCCTGCTCGCGGGGCTGATGATTTCACCTTCGGCAGCGCTGGCCCAGACGGTCAACCGCTACACCAACACTACTGACAGCGCGACCAACGGGATCAACGAAACCGCCACCCCTTGCACAACGCGCTTCACACGTACTTTCGCAGTGGGCACCAGCTTCACCGTTTCTGATGTCAACGTCGGTGTGCTGATGTCACACACGTGGCGCGCCGATATCGAGATGTATCTCGTCTCACCGACTGGAACCCGGGTCCAGCTGACTGGTAGCCAGGGCGGCGATGCCGACAATTTCAACCTGACCTTCGATGACGAAGCCGCAGCTTCGGTCTCTACCTATGGAACTGCGTTTCCGGCTACCGCAACCTCGACAACCATCGTCCCGCCTTACAGTGCCAGCTTTAGGCCGCTGTCTGCGCTGAGCACCTTCGATGGCCAGAACGCCAGTGGTACCTGGACGCTCGAAATTTGCGATAATGCCGGTGGCGATACTGGCACCTTCTTTCAGGCCGATCTGTACCTGACCGAGACCGGGCCTTTCGCCAACCTTTCGCTGACCAAGGCGGTCAGCGCGACCACCCCGGCGACCGGTTCGAACATCACCTACACCCTAACTGTGGCCAATGCCGCTGGATCGACCAGCTCGGCCAGCGGGATCGTGGTCCGCGATGTGCTGCCCAGCGGGGTCAGCTTTGTCAGCGCCACCGGCACAGGCAGCTACAACAGTAGTACCGGGGACTGGTCGGTCGGCACCCTGGCGCCCGGCCAGAACGCCAGCCTGACAATTACAGCCACGGTCACCGCCAACAGCGGGACCAGCGTGACGAACACAGCCGAGGTTACCGCTTCGTCGGTTGGTGACAGCAATTCCACGCCCAACAATGGGGTGACCAGCGAAGACGACTATGCAAGCGTTAGCTTCACTGCTTCGTCGACACGGTCTGCAGGGATCGCCCCGACGCTGTCGTGCCCGGCGGGGACCTTGCTATTCGATTGGGACACACAGACCTGGACTGCCGGCACACTGTCGAACAGTTATTCCCTAACCGGAATTGGCTCGGTCGGCTTTGCAATCAGCAATCCGGCGACGTTCCTCAACAACGCAACCCTGGGTGGGCAATCACCGGCTGAACAGACCACCGTCACCGGTGGCCTTTCGCCAGTGCAAAGCTCGCTGATGCAGCTGGTCGACATGGCCAATACCAGCCAGACCGTTCAAACCACGATCACCCTCGCTACCGCCGTGCCGGGCGCGCAGTTCCGGATCTTCGACGTGGACTATGCTGCCGGTCAGTTTGCCGACAAGGTTACGGTAGTTGGCTATTATAATGGCAACGCAGTCAACCCGACATTGACCAACGGTTCTTCCAACTATGTCATCGGTACAAGCGCTTATGGCGATGTGACCTCGGCCGATACGTCGGGCAATGGCAATGTGGTCGTCACCTTCAGTGCTCCGATCGATCAGATCGTGATCAACTATGGCAACCACTCGCTCGCTCCGGCCAATCCAGGACAGCAGGGGGTCACGATCCACGACGTTACCTTCTGCACCCCGCGTGCGGTGCTGAATGTCAGCAAGAGTTCGACCGTGATCAGCGATCCGGTCAATGGCACGAACTTCCCCAAGGCCATTCCAGGTGCATTGGTTGAATATTGCATTCTGGTTGCCAATACCGGACCTGCTGCGCTGACCAATCTGGTTACATCGGACGCTTTGCCGACCGGAATCACCTATTCCGCCAATTCGCTGCAGACTGCGAGCAGCTGCACAGGCAGCCCAACTGCCGAAGACGACAACAACACTGGCGCGGATGAAACCGATCCGCTCGGCGCCGCAATCTCCGGCACCACGGTGACCGGGAAAGCCTCATCACTCGCTTCGGGCGCAGCCTTTGCGCTGCGACTACGAGGCACAGTTAATTAATAAAATCAACGGAATCATTGGCATTTAAAAGGGAAATTATGATGAAGCGTAGTGACAGGAAAGAATGGGGCAAGGCGTCAAGCGCGATTGCCCTGGCGATCACTGCCCTTGCGGCACCGCAATTGGCCCATGCCACCGGCGTCAGCGCCGGCACGCTGATCGAGAACACCGCTTCGGCGACCTACACCTCGGGAACGGCCAGCGGCACCGTACAATCGAACACGGTGACCGTGCGGGTTGATGAACTGCTCGACGTCGCGGTGGCCGGTCTGACCTCAACCCCGGCCAGCGCCGGCTCGGGAACGGCAGTATTGGCCTATTCGATCACCAACACCGGCAATGGCCCCGAAGCATTCAACGTTGTGGTCAACCCGGCAGTTGCAGGCAACCAGTTCGATGCGACGGTGCAGCAGGTGGTGATCGACAGCAACGGCAACGGCACTTACGAGCCAGGCGTCGATACGGTGCTGCCCAGCGGCTCGCCAACCCCGTCGATTGCTGCGGACGGTTCGCTCACCGTGTTTGTGATCGTTACCCTGCCGACTACGGCCACCGACGGACAGACCAGCCAGGTTGAACTGACCGCCAGCGCGGTGACCGGCACCGGCACCCCGGGAACGGCTTTTGCCGGTCAGGGTGCGGGAGGCGGCGATGCGGTGGTCGGTGCTTCGGGCGCCGATGACA
>CAZOSI010000092.1:0-7839 GCA_964582485.1 uncultured Novosphingobium sp. | reverse complement strand
ATGCTTTTGACTCCCTGATCGCTACCCTCGCGACGGTTTCGCTGACCAAGGCCGCCTCGATCGCCGATCCGTTCGGCGGCAGCCAGCCGGTTCCGGGCGCGGTCGTGACCTATACTTTGACAGCGACGGTCAATGGCAGCGGGCAGGTCGAGAACCTGCACGTCACCGACGCCTATCCGGCCGGTACGACCTACGAAACGGGCACGCTCAATCTCGATGCCGCGGCTCTGACCGACGCAGCCGATGCTGACGCCGGCACAGCCAGCGGGACCGGGATCGATGTCAACCTGGGCACGGTTCCCGGGGGCACGACCAAGGTCGTCAAGTTCAACGTCAAGATCAACTGAGGAGTGCAGAGATGAACCGCAACTGGATTGCCAAGATTGCCGTAACCCTCGCTTTTGCAGGATCGGCCATGAGCGTTTCGGCCCAGGCCGCACAGCCGATCGAACTCGTCGGAGTGGTCAAGGTTGACAAGGTCGTCGTCGAGAACGGCAAGGAGAAGCACGTGCTGTCGGACCCGCAGGTTGTGGTTCCTGGCGACAAGCTGCTGTTCACCACCAAGTATCGCAACAGCTCGAATGAAACCGTGCGCAATTTCGTCGTCACCAACCCGGTGCCGAACGGTGTCGCGGTCGCGTCCAACGGGGCCGATGCCCAGACCGTTTCGGTCGATGGCGGCAAGACCTGGGGCAAGCTTTCGGCTCTGACCGTTAGCGACGGCAATGGCGGAACCCGTCCGGCAACTGCCGAAGACGTAACCCACCTGCGCTGGGTGCTCGGCGAAGTCGCGCCGGGAGCAACCGGAGCGCTCTCTTACAATGCAATCGTCCGCTGAGACGCGGTGAACCGTCTCGGCCGGGACGGGCCTGAAATCGGCCATTTTGAAGAAAGGAACGAAGATGAAAGGGTATAGCAGACTGCTTGGGACGGTCGGTGCTGCTGTCGCCATTTTCAGCGCCACACCGGCGCTGGCGAGTGGAACGGCGTCGGGCACGACCATCACCAATACGGTGACCGTAAACTACCAGGTCGGCGGTGTTTCGCAGACCGCAACGGGGGCATCAAACAGCTTCAAGGTTGACCGTAAGGTCAACGTGACCGTGGCTGAAGTAGGTACCTCCACCACCCAGGTTTCGCCGGGGCAGACCCAGGCGGTGACCACCTTTACGGTGACCAACAATTCGAACGCCGCACTCGATTTCTCCTTGGCTGCTGCTCAGCAGACCGGAGGGGCCGGCGCGCACTCGAATACCGACAGCTTCGATGTGACCAACGTCAAGATCTATGTCGATACCAATGGTGACGGCACGTTCAACGCTGGCGATACCGAAGTGACATATCTCGATGAGCTTGGTGCCGACCTTTCGAGGACGGTGTTCGTCGTTGCAGATGTGCCGCTTGGCCTCACCACCGGTGCAGTTGCGGCGGTTACGCTGACCGCAACCGGCAGGGAAGCCGGAGCTTCGGGCAGCGTTGGCGCGGCGCTTAGCCAGACCAACACGGGTGCGCTCAACGAAGTCGATCCGAACTTTGTTGATACCGTGTTCGCCGATGTGGCCGGATCCACCGACGGGGTGCGCGATGCCGCTCACTCTGCAAAGGACGATTACACCGTCCTCGCTGCGGCGCTGACCGTGCTGAAGACCAGCAAGATCATCAGCGATCCGCTCAACGGAACCACCAATCCCAAGGCGATTCCGGGCGCAACTGTCGAGTACTGTATCTCGGTCGAAAACGCTGCAGGCAGCGCCACGGCCAGCAGTGTGGCCATCTCGGATCCGCTGCCGGGCACCGTCACTTATGATTCCGGTTACGGGATCTTTGTCGACGGGACGGTGACCAGCGGCACCTGCAACACCGATGGTAGCGCCGGTGGCAGCTATAACAGCGGTACCACCACCGTTAGCGGCTCGCTGAGCAACGTCGTGGCCGGAGCAACCCGCACACTGCGCTTCCGCGCGACGATCAACTGACCAGGGGAGGGGGCGACCGGCTCAACCCCGGTCGCCCCCGCTTCCGCACAAGAAACGGGCCAATGAAACTTATTCGGCACATTCTGGTGATCTTGGCGGCGCTGCTGGCAGCGCTGTGCCTTGGTGCGCCTGTGGCCGTGGCCCAGACGATTTCAAATACGGCGTCGGCCAGCTGGACCGAACTGGGTCAGCCCGCTGGGACAACGTCGAATACGGTTGCCTTTTCCGTTGTTCAACAGCCCATTACGATCAATACCTATATTCCAGCATCCACTGGCCAGACCATCACCTACAATGTCACGACTTGTGGCAGCGGGCTGCCGGGAACGCCTTCGGGCGAGTTTCCAAACCTGCAGGCCGTAGTCTCGCCAAGCACCTCGATCCATAGCGGCGAGGTTCTCTATTTCAGCGTCAATGCGCCGTCGGCAAATCTCAATCCTGCCGCCGTTGACAGCCTTATCGTCACGATCGCGAGCCAGAACGGTGACCGCGAAGTGGTAAAGATCCACGAAACCAGCGCCAATAGCGGCGAATTCTTCGGCTCGATCCAGACCCGCGGAGTTCCGCCGGCACCAGTGCAGGGCGACTGCCGTCTGTCAGTAACGAGCGGCGCGACGATTTCGATCACGACGGTCCCGATCGGCAGCAACCAGACTGTGGTTAGCGCCCGGCTGGACGTCCTGGCTGATCCCTATGGCCTGGTCTTCGACAGCGAAAACGGCGCTCCGGTCAATGGCGCGCAGGTTATGCTGGTAGATGCAGCGACCGGTGCGCCAGCGCGGGTCTATGCCGATGACGGTGTTACGCCGTGGCCCTCGATCGTCTATTCCGGACAGCCGGTTACCGATGGGGCCGGAGTGGTGCACACCATGCTTCCGGGCGAATACCGCTTTCCGCTTGCCGCGCTCGGTAATTACCGGATCGTTGTGACACCGCCTGCACCCTTTACCGCGCCTTCGACCGCAAGTCCGGCGCAGCTGGCAACGCTTAGCCGCCCTGACGGCAATCCGATGCAGATACTCCCGGCCAGCTTTGGGCAAGTACTGACCTTATCGGGCCCCGCGCCAGTCCGTGTCGACATTCCGCTCGATGCCCCGCCAGTCAGCGTTGCAATCAGCAAGACCGCCTCGCGTGCAGTTGCGCTGCCCGGGGATGCCGTGTTCTACACGGTCAAGCTGTCCAACCCCGACACGCTCCACGCCAAGACCGGGGTGACCCTGGTAGATACTCCCTCACCGCTGCTGCGCCTGCGGGCCGATAGCATTCGCGTCGACGGCGTGGCTGCACCTGGCGCTGTGACGATTTCGCCCGATGGCCGGATCTTCACTGTTTCCGTGGGCACTGTTGCCCCCGGTGCCACCCGCACCGTAACCTATGCCATGACCGTGCGTCCCGGCGCTCCAGCAGGTACCGCACTTAACACCGCAGTAGCCACTGACGACCGCGGTCGGACCAGCCGGACTATCGCAAGCGTCCGTATTTCGCGCGAAGACCTTGCGGCTCGTGTGACCTTGATCGGTCGTATCACCGATGGTGGGTGTGCCGTCGATGGCGTGCACAATCCGATTCCGGGCGTTCGGGTCGTCCTCGAAGACGGCAGCTATGCGATCACCGATGCCGATGGGCGTTATCACTTTGAAGGTCTGGTTCCCGGATCGCACGTGGTCCAGGTCCAGACCGCGACCTTGCCCAAGGGCGGTCAGTTCACCGATTGCGTGCGCTCTACCCGCAACGCCGGAGGTGCATCCTCGCGCTTCGTTATGGGGCAGGGCGGCCAGCTGATTGTTGAAGATTTTGCCGCGACGCTGCCTGCTGGCGCTCTAGTGCAGGCCGTGCAGTCGAACCAGCCAGCCATGGATAGCAATCCCGAAGCCCGTGCTGCTGCCGAAAAGAAGGCTGCTGGGGCGGATATCGACTGGCTGACGCTGGGCGATGGTGAACCGGCCTTCCTGTTCCCGGCACTTGATCATAACCCGCGCGCTCCGGCGATCCGCGTTGCGATCCGCCACCGCGCCGACCAGAAGGTCGAGCTTAGCGTCGATGGCCGCCCGGTCGATCCGATCGCCTTCGATGGTACACGCCAGGCCCCTGGTGGCCGCTATGCCGTATCGCTTTGGCGCGGTGTCCAGCTTGACGGCGAAGATACGCGCCTGACCGCAGTTATTCGTGGCCCCAAGGGCGAAGTCGCTGCCGAACTGGTTCGCAGTGTCCACTATTCCGGCGCTGCGGCGCAGGTTGAACTGGTGCTCAGCAAGAGCCGCCTGGTTGCCGATGGCAGCACACGTCCTGTGCTTGCCCTGCGCATCCTCGATCGCGCTGGCCGTCCGGTCCGTTCGGGTCTGACCGGGGAGTTCCGTCTTTCCGCTCCTTATGAAAGCGCCCAGGCGATCGATGCGATGCAGGAACGCGCCCTGACCGGCCTTGGCCGAAATGCCCCGCGCTGGCACGTGATCGGTGATGACGGCATTGCCTATGTCGAGCTCGCCCCGACCATGTCGAGCGGCAAGCTTCATGCCGAGTTCGACCTCAGCGACGGCCAGCAGCGCCGCCGCGTGGAACTCGACGCCTGGGTCGTCCCGGGCAAGCAGGCCTGGACCGTGGTCGGTCTGGCTGAAGGCGCGCTTGGTTCGAAGACTGTGGCTGACCAGATGCAGCGCAGCGGCCGGTTCGACAGCGATCTCGGCGATAAGGCCCGCGTCGCAGTCTATGCCAAGGGGCCGATCGCCGATGGGCTGGTCCTGACCGCGTCTTACGACAGCGCCAAGCAGCGTGACGACCAGGTGCTGATGGGCGCCGTCGATCCGCGCGCCTATTACACTGTCTTCGCCGACATTTCTGACCATATGCGCGATGCCCAAAGCCGCGAAAAGGTCTACGCCCGCCTTGAAGGCGCCGGCTTTTACGCGCTCTATGGTGACTTCGATTCCGGCTTCGACCAGACCGTGCTGGCCCGCTATCAGCGCGCAGCAACTGGCTTCAAGGGCGAAGCCAACCTCGGAAATCTGCTGGTACAGGCCTTTGGCGCGAAGATCGCCTCAACGCATCGCCGCGACGAATTCCAGGGCGGTGGGCTTTCGGGTCCCTATCGCCTTTCGACCCGCGAAATCATTCCGGGCAGCGAAGTGGTCGTTATCGAAGTGCGCGACCGGTTCCGTTCGGACGTGATCGTCAACCGCCGCACCCTCAGCCGCTTCGTCGATTATGATATCGATCTGCTTTCGGGCACGATAACCTTCAAGCAACCATTGTTGAGCCGCGATAGTGATCTCAACCCGCAGTTTGCGGTGATCGATTTCGAAGTGGGTGAAGACGCCCGAGGCGGCGATCTCAATGCCGGGATCCGCCTCAGCTATCAGGCCGCCAAGGGCCGCCTGCGGCTTGGCGCCAGCGCGATCAGCGATGCCGGACTGCCAGGGCAGGGCCGCCGCAACCTCGCCGCTGTCGATGTCCGTGCCAAGATCGGCAAGGATTCCGAAGTGCGCGCCGAAATCGGCTCAAGCTTCCATCAAGGACAGCAGGCGGTCGCCTGGCTGATCGAAGTCGAACACCATGACGGCAAGTTCGATGCGCTGGCCTATGCCCGCTATGCCGAGGCCGAATACGGCCTTGGTCAGAACAATGGAGCCGAACTGGGTCGCCGCAAATACGGGATCGACGCTCGCTATCGCGTCAGTGAAGCCGTGGCCCTGACCGCGACGGCCTGGCGCGACGAAAACCTGTCGGATCCGGCCCGCCGCACTGCAGTGCAGCTTGGCGCTACCTGGCGGACCCGCAAGACCGATGCGCGGATCGGCCTCGCCACCATGCACGATCGCCTGGCCGACGGGACCAATGCCAACAGCACGCTGCTTGAAGGTGGGTTGACCCAGCGGTTGTTCGACAACAAGCTGGAACTCTCGGCAGCAACGAGCATTGCCCTGGGCAAGGCCGGTGCGCTGGATCTGCCCGAACGGCATCGTCTGACCGCGCGCTACAGCGTCAGCTCAGATGTCCGTCTGGTCGGCTCCTACGAAATCGCCAAGGGTGAGGGCCTCGATGCCCGCACTGCCCAGGTCGGCGTTGAACTGACCCCGTGGAACGGCGCGCGCCTGACCACCGGTCTCGGCCAGCAGAACATTGCCGAATTCGGCAAGCGCAGCTATGCTGCCTTTGGCCTCGCGCAGTCGATTCCGGTTACCAAGAAGCTTACGCTGGACGCTACGCTGGACGGCAACCGCACGCTATCGGGCTTCGATCCGGCGCGGCTGGTCAATCCGGCACATCCCGCCTCGAGCGGTGGCAATTTGGGCGAAAACGGCTCGATCGCTGAAGACTATACCGCAATTACACTGGGCGGCAGCTGGCGTGACGGGCGCTGGTCGGCAACGCTGCGCGGCGAATGGCGCGATGGCGAACTGGCTGACCGCAAGGGCGTTACCTTTGGCGCGATCCGCCAGCTCGGCGAAGGCCAGATGGTCGGTACCGGCTTCACCTGGACCCGCGCCAAGGCCAATACCGGGGCATCGAGCGAAGTATTCGACGCGGCGGTTGCTGTGGCTAGCCGTCCGGCCGATTCCGATTTCGCCTATCTCGCCAAGGTCCAGTTCCGTGGTGACCGGGTGAGCAACGCTGTTGCCGGCGAAGCCGGTCCGGCCGGGCGCGGCGCGCTGACCATCAGCGGCGATGGCCGTTCGGACCGGATCATCGGCTCGGTCTCGGCCGACTGGCGTCCACGCGGCAAGGACGACGGCATGTTCGTACAGCGTCATGAGGTCGGTGTGTTTGCCGCTGTGCGCCATAACTTTGACCGCTTCGAAGGCTTTGACCTCGCCGGGACGACCCTGCTTGGCGGGATTGACTTCCGCCTGGGTCTGGGCGAGCGGATCGAAATCGGCGCAACTGGTACTGTCAGCACCAGCCTGACCGACAAGACCACCAAGTATGCCTTCGGTCCGCAGATTGGCTTTACCCCGGCCAAGGACGTTCTGGTAACCGTTGGCTACAATTTCACCGGTTTCACCGACCCTGATTTCAGCGCCGCACGCCAGACCGACAAAGGTGTGTTCGTGGCGGTGAAGATGAAACTGGATGCCGATACATTTGGCTTCCTCGGGCTGCGTAACTGAGCTTTGGCGGACTGCGAGCTGTAATACTGCAACCGCATGTGCCCACGATTGCAACCATATTGAGCGGCGTCTGTGAAAGCTTGCTCCACCATCCGCCAAATACGCACGGTTGCTTTCCCCCGAATCCGTAAATAGGCGCTTTCTGCGAGAACATGGGGGAGGGCTAGTTTGGGAAGACCAGAAAATGGTTGATCTCATAGCTGGCACAGCGCAGCCTGACCGTTAGACAGCAGATTCACTGCTGCTTGGCTGGGGACAGAATTTTCCAGGCTGCCATTGGTCGTGGCACTTCTGTATTCGCTGGCGCTGTTCGCTTTTGCCTCCTGGGCGGATCGGTCGGGCGCGAAGCCGTTCATGCGGCGACTGCGGCCGCCGACCTATGCGCTGGCGATTGCCGTCTATTGCACCAGCTGGACTTTTTACGGAGCTGTCGGCAGCGCTGTTGCAGATGGCTGGTCCTATCTGCCGATCTATCTGGGGCCAATTCTGGTCTTTCTGTTTGCGCATGGATTCCTCAAACGACTGATCGATGCCTTCAAGGCTGACGGCACAAACTCGCTTTCGGACTTTATCGGTGGACGGTTCGGCAGCAGCAGGGGCGTTGCTACCCTTGTTACATTATTGGCGCTGCTGGGAAGCATTCCCTATATCGCGCTGCAACTTCGGTCGTTGATCACGACCTTTGGCCTGATCTCCGGCATTTAAACCCAGGCCATAACCATAGCCATTGCCGCGGTTGGTCTCGCCGGTTTTGCCAT
>CAZOSI010000091.1:0-13044 GCA_964582485.1 uncultured Novosphingobium sp. | reverse complement strand
ACTGTCAGCGGCAGGTGAAGCGACACGATGTCGGCCAGGCCCAGTAGCTCGTCCAGATCACCGCAGCGGGTCGCACCCAGCGCGGCAGCGGCGTCATCGCGGGCGCTGCGGTTCCAGTAAAGCACCTTCATCCCGAACCCGGTGGCGCGGCGAGCCACGGCCTGGGCAATCGCGCCAAACCCGACCAGCCCCAGCGTGGCGCCGCTCACCCGCTGGCCCAACGCCCAGGGTTCGCCTGCACTCCAGCTTCCGGTCCGGACAAAGCGGTCACCCCGCGCCACCCCGCGCGCTGCCGCCAAAAGCAGGGCAAATGCGAGATCGGCGGTATCCTCGGTCACCACTGGCGTGTTGCTGACCGCGATCCCGCGCGCGGCAGCAGCAGCCAGATCGATGTTATCCACGCCTACCCCGATATTGGCGATCAGCCCAAGCGATGGAGGAAGCTGTGCGATCGCCGCGGCATCGAGCCGGTCAATCGCCGGAACCACGATTGCCCGCGCGCCAGCAGGATCTCCGTCACCCAGCACGGCAAATTCGATCGGTTGGTCCCCGCTCATGAGCGGGGGGAGCGGCAATAGCCGCGTGGTCAGAATCTTGATGCTCATGGCGCTAGATCTCCCGAATCCCGCCCTTGTCGGCGCTGGCGGCAAAGTGGGCATAGGCCCGGAGTGCTTTGGAGATAACCCGTTTGCGAGGCTCAGCTGGCTGCCAGGGATTGGCGCGCGCGGCCATCGCGGCGCGGCGAGCACTCAGCGTTTGCTCATCCACTTCGATCCGGATCGCGCGGCCGGGAATGTCGATGGTAACGGTGTCACCTTCCTCGATCAGCCCGATCCCGCCGCCGGCGGCCGCTTCGGGCGACATATGCCCTACCGAAAGCCCGGATGTAGCGCCCGAATAGCGCCCGTCAGTTATCAGTGCGCAGGTTTCGGCCAGCCCCATGCCTTTCAGCATCGTGGTCGGCAGCAACATTTCCTGCATTCCGGGGCCGCCTTTGGGCCCTTCATAGCGGATCACCACGACATCGCCGGGTTTGATCTGCCGTGTGCCGATCGCGTGGACGGCTGTTTCCTGGGCATCGAACACCCGCGCCCGACCGGAAAAGACCAGCATATGATCCTTGACCGATCCGGTTTTCACCACGCAGCCGTCTTCGGCGATGTTGCCGGTCAGGATCGCCAGCCCGCCTTCCTTGCTGTGGGCGTGATCCACATCGCGCAGGCAGCCGTTGGCCCGATCGATATCGAGTTCGCCCAAAGTGTCGTGGGACAGCGACTGGGTTCCGGTGAGGCCCGAAGCATCGGCACGGTACCAGTCGAGCGTGGCGGCATCGCTGCTGCGCTTGATATCCCACTGCTCCAGCACGTCGGCCAGGCTTCCGCCGGGGCTTGCCAGATGCGCGGCGGAGGTATCGATATGGCCTGCACGCTCGAGTTCGCCGAGGATCCCGATCACTCCGCCGGCCTTGTGAACGTCTTCCATGAAATAGTCAGGCGTGGCCGGGGCAACCTTGCACAAGAACGGCACCCGCCGCGACATGGCATCGATATCGGCCATGGTGAAATCGACCTCTGCTTCGTGCGCCAAAGCCAGCAGGTGCAGGATCGTGTTGGTCGATCCGCCCATTGCGATGTCCATCGCCATGGCGTTCATGAAGGCGGGCCGGGTCGCCACAGAGCGGGGCAGCACGCTGGTATCGCCGTCGAAATAGAAGCGCTTGGCCAGACTGACGATTTCGCTCGCCGCGCGCTGGTACAGCGTCTTGCGGTTGGCGTGGGTGGCAACCAGCGATCCGTTGCCGGGCAGCGCCAGCCCCAGTGCCTCGGCCAGGCAGTTCATCGAATTGGCGGTAAACATACCGCTGCACGAACCGCAGGTCGGGCAGGCATTGGCCTCGACTTCTTCCACCTGCCCGCCGAGATGGCTGGGATCAAGCGCAGAGATGACGGTGTCGGTCGCGTCCATCCGCCGGATCTGGCCATTGACGGTAATGCGGCCGGCTTCCATCGGCCCACCCGAAACATAGATCACTGGGATGTTGAGGCGCAGCCCGGCCATCAGCATGCCCGGCGTGATCTTGTCGCAATTCGAGATGCAGATCAGCGCGTCGGCAACGTGGCCCTGGACCATGTATTCGATCGAATCCGCGATCAGATCGCGGCTGGGCAGCGAATAGAGCATCCCGTCGTGGCCCATGGCGATCCCGTCGTCGATCGCAATGGTGTTGAATTCGCGCGGGATCCCGCCCGCTTCCCAGATTGCGTCGCAGACGATCCGGCCGATCGTGTTGAGGTGGACGTGGCCGGGAACGAACTCGGTAAAGCTGTTGGCCACGGCGATGATCGGCTTGCCAAAGTCGGTGCCCTTGACCCCGCCAGCCCGAAACAGCGCGCGTGCGCCGGCCGAAAGTCCGCCAGTGGTAACGCGGTCAGAACGAAGTGCCATGTCAGTCCCCTCAAGGTTCAGTCCCGGCGATTTTGGTGCAACAAACAGCGCGGTGCTTGGCGCAAGACCGCACTCTTGCGCTGAAAAGTCAATTACGGCACTTTCCGGTCAATTTCAGGCCTGCGATTGTGCCATGATAGACACTTGGGAATCCAGGAATCGGGAGGGGACTGGTTGTGATCGGAACAAGGTTCAAGGGACTGGCGATACTGGCGGCCGGGCTGGTAACATTGACTGGCTGCGGCGGCGGTTTATCGGATGAGGCCGCGACGCGTGTGATCGCCGATGCCGCCAAGACCGGCAAGGAATGGCTGACCTATGGCGGCAGCTATGACGAGCAACGCTATTCGCAGCTGGGCGCGATCACCAAGGACAACGTCTCCACACTTGGGATCGCCTGGTCCTATGACATGAAAGTCCCGCACGGGGTTGAAGCGACTCCGATCGTTTCGGACGGCGTGATGTATGTCACCAGCGCTTGGTCGATCGTCTATGCGCTCGATGCCAAGACTGGCAAGGAACTGTGGGTCCACGATCCCGAAGTGCCGCGCGAAACGCTGGCCAAGGGCTGCTGCGATGCGGTCAACCGCGGGGTCGCGATCTATGATGGCAAGGTCTTCGTCGGCACCTACGATGGCCGCTTGCAGGCGCTCGACGCCAAGACCGGCAAGCTGGTGTGGAGCAAGGTTACGGTCGATCAGACCAAGCCCTATACGATCACCGGCGCACCGCGCGTGGTCAAAGGCAAAGTGCTGATCGGTAATGGCGGCGCTGAACTGGGCGTGCGCGGCTATGTTTCGGCCTATGATGTCGCCGATGGCGATCTGGCCTGGCGGTTCTACACCACGCCTAACCCGGAGAAGAAAGCCGATGGCGCGGCTTCCGACGAAGCCTTTGCCGCGCAGGCCAACGCCACCTGGGGCGACAAAGGCGGCTGGCAGACCGCGGGCGGCGGAACCGTGTGGGACACGATCGTCTATGACGAGATCAATGACAGCATTCTGATCGGCACCGGCAATTCATCACCGTGGAACGACGAAGTGCGCGATCCTGGCGGAAAGGGCGATAATCTGTTCGTCTCCTCGATTGTCGCGCTTGATCCGGCGACTGGCAAGTACAAGTGGCACTTCCAGGAAACCCCGCGCGACAAGTGGGACTTTACCGCAACGCAAGGCATCGTCCTGGCCGACCTGCCAATTGGAAAGGACGGCGCCAAACAGCGGGTCATCATGCACGCGCCCAAGAACGGCTTTTTCTATGTGCTTGATGCCAAGACCGGCAAATTCCTGAGCGGCAAGGCCTTTGCACCGATGACCTGGGCGACCGGGCTCGATGCCAATGGCCGGCCGATTGAGAACCCTGCGGCGCGTAATCCCGGTGAAAAGGGCACATTGGTCGTCCCCGGACCTCCGGGCGCGCACAACTGGCCGCCGATGGCCTTCAACCCCGATACTGGGCTGGTCTATATCCCGACCGAGGTGAATGGCCAGCTATTCCAGTACAAACCGGGCGACGGCGAAGCGAAGTCGTTTTGGAATGTCGGCTACAACATGGCTGGCGGAATTCCACCGGGCCTGCCCAAGGGCATGCTGCCGCAGGTCCAATCGGGCCAGAGCGGCGGGTTGCTTGCCTGGGATCCGGTCAAGCAGGAGGCTCGTTGGTCAGTTGATCTGGGGGCACCGGGCAACGGCGGTATCCTGACCACCAAGACGGGCCTGGTGTTCCAGGGCACCAAGGCCGGACTTTTCCGCGCCTACGATGCTGCGAATGGCAAAGTCCTGTGGGAGACCAACCTCAAGCGCGGGGCATCGGCCGCACCGATGACCTATGAGATCGACGGTGAACAGTACATCGCGATTGCCACCGGCTGGGGCAGTGCCTGGGCGCTCAACCACGGGCTGTTCTGGAAGGAAAAGGTCAACCGCGAGATCGGCCGCCTGGTGGTGATCAAGCTTGGCGCCACCGGAACCCTGCCGGACAATGCGCCGCTGGCGGTTGAATTCAGCCCCAAGGGCCCGGCCTTTGGCACGCCTGAGCAGATCATGCTGGGTTACCAGCGCTATGCCGAAAACTGCATGGTCTGCCACGGACCGCTGGTGCAGAGCGCGGGTGTCACCCCAGATCTGCGCTGGTCTGCAGTTTCCGCCGATCCGGCCACCTGGCGCCAAGTGGTGATCGATGGCGCGCTCAAGGGCAATGGGATGGTATCGTTTGCACCAAACCTGACCCCGCGGGAAGCCGAAGCGATCCGGGCCTATGTGCTTGGCCAAGCGTGGATGGCGGTTGCCAATGGCGATGCCAAACCGCCGAAGGGCAAATAGCAGAAGCGGAACTGGGCCGGACCTGCGGGTCCGGCCAGATTTCATTCGTACCCCCAATAGCCCTTGAGGAATCCAGCCATGAACGGTGCCGAGGCCCTGATCGAAACCCTGCAACTGTGCGGGGTGGAAGTGTGCTTTGCCAATCCGGGTACATCGGAAATGCAGTTGGTTGCCGCGCTTGACAGCCACGCCCGGATCAGGCCGGTGCTGGGGCTGTTTGAAGGCGTAGTGACCGGCGCTGCGGATGGCTATGGCCGGATGGCCGACAAGCCCGCCGCTACCTTGTTGCACCTGGGTCCTGGGCTGGGCAATGGCCTCGCCAATCTGCACAATGCGCGCCGCGCCGGGTCACCGGTTATCAATCTGATCGGCGATCATGCCACTTATCACCTGCACTATGATGCGCCGCTGACTTCGGATGCGGCCGGCGTGGCCCGGCCGATGTCGGACTGGGTCCGGGTTGCGCGTTCGGCGCGGGATCTGCCGCAAGCCGGAGCCGAAGCCTATGCCCAGGCGATGCGTTACCCCGGCGCGATTGCTTCGCTGATTGTCCCAGCCGACCATGCCTGGGACGAAGGAGCGAGCACGGTCGCCGCAGCAGTCCCGGCCGAGCCGCCCAAGGTTCCAGCTGCTGTGGTTGCCGATGCCGCAGAGGCCTTGCGCGGTACGGGACCCACTGCACTGTATCTTGGTGGGCGAGCTCTGCGCGGCAAAGCACTGATTGCAGCAGGTCGGATCGCTGCCACCACTGGAACCAGGCTGATCTGCGAGACGTTTCCCGCCCGGATGGAACGCGGGGCAGGACGGGTCGCGGTCGAAAAACTGCCCTATTTCGGTGAGCAGGCGGCCGACTACCTGAAGGACTTTACTGCCATCGTGTTTGTCGGGGCTGAACCGCCAGTCTCGTTCTTTGCCTATCCGGGCAAGCCCAGCTGGCTTTCCCCCGATGGTGCGCGGCTCGTCCGGCTCGCATCGCTGCGCGAAGACGCCGAAGATACGCTCTGCGCTCTGGCTGCTGCATTGGACGCCCCGGCTGAACCCGGTCTGATACAGCCAGCCGCAATTCCGCCTGCCCCCGATGGTCCGCTCAACCTGATGAGCATGGGCGCAATCGTGGCCGAACTGATGCCGGTCGATGCGATCGTATCTGACGAAGCCGCGACCGCCGGTATGGCGCTTTACCCGATGACTGCGGGCGCTGCCCCGCACGACTGGATGACGCTGACTGGCGGTGCGATTGGCCAGGGTTTGCCACTGGCGGTGGGCGCCGCAATTGCCTGCCCCGACCGCAAGGTCCTGGCGCTCCAGGCCGATGGTTCGGGCATGTACACCTGCCAGGCACTGTGGACCATGGCGCGCGAAAAGTTGGATGTAACCACGGTGATCATCAACAACGGGTCCTACGCCATCCTCAATATCGAACTTGCCCGGGTCGGCGTGCAGAACCCCGGGCCCAAGGCCTTGTCGATGCTCAGCCTGCGCGATCCCGCACTCGATTGGGTGTCCATCTCGCACGGCATGGGGGTCCCCGCGGTGCGGGCGACTACCGCCGCCGAATTTCGCGCTGCATTGGCCGATGCGATTGCCCACAAGGGTCCGCGGCTGGTCGAAGCGATCATCTGAGGAACATCGATGCCCAGCCTCAATCTCGTCCCTGCAACGGTTGCCGATTATCGCCGCGAAGCAGAAGCGCGGCTGCCGCGGTTCCTGTTCGACTATCTCGATGGCGGTGCCGGTGAGGAAATGAGCCTGGCCAGCAATATGGCCGACTTCCGGGCGATCCAGCTGGATCAGCGGGTGATGCGCGATGTTTCCTCCATTGACACCAGCATCGAGCTGTTTGGTGAGAAGCTGGCGATGCCGGTTGTTCTCGCTCCGGTCGGTCTGGGTGGGATGATGGCGCGGCGGGCCGAATTGCAGGCCAAGCGCGCGGCGGACGCCGCCGGCATCCCCATGTGCCTTTCAACCGTCGGGATCTGTTCGATCGATGAAGTCAGGCAGGTTTCCGACCGGCCCTTCTGGTTCCAGCTCTACATGCTGAAAGACCGCGGCGTGGTGCAGGAGATTCTGGACCGCGCCTGGGCAGCGGGGGTTCGCACCCTGGCCTTCACCGTCGATCTGGCCGTATTGGGCGCTCGCTACCGCGATGTCCGCAATGGCATGGCCGGTGGAGCAAGCGCCTGGGGCAAGTTTCGGGCTGGTCTGGGCGATTATCTTTTACATCCGCGCTGGCTCTACGATGTCGGCATCAAGGGCGGACCGCACACTTTCGGCAATCTTCAGTCCTATGTCCCGGCGGCCAAGAACCCGGAACAGTTCAAGGCCTGGGTCGATAGCCAATTTGATGCCTCAACCAACTGGAAAGACATCGCCTGGCTGCGCACCATCTGGAAAGGCAATCTGGTGCTGAAGGGCGTGCTCAACGCCGATGATGCCAAAGAGGCCGTTGCCAACGGTGCCGACGGCATGGTGGTATCCAACCACGGCGGTCGCCAGCTTGACGGAGTAGCATCCGGAATAGCCGTGCTGCCGGAAATTGCCGATGTGCTGGGCGGATCATCGACCTTGCTGGTCGATGGCGGAGTCCGCAGCGGGCAGGACGTTGCCAAGGCTCTGGCGCTGGGCGCCAAGGCAGTCATGATCGGTCGGCCCTGGGTCTATGCCGTCGCCTCGCGCGGCGAGGCTGGACTTTCAGCGCTGCTGGCCAGCTTCAAGCATGATCTGAAGACTGGATTGGGCCTGACCGGCACGACCAAGGCCGCCGCAGTTGGAAGGGACATAATCCGAAAGCGCTAAACGCGCAGGTTGGATAGGATTTTGAAGGAGAGGTCTGATGACGAAGGCAATGCGAATTTCGTTTGCTCTGATGTTGACCACGACGGCAGCTTCGGTGGCTTTGGCAGCAGGACTGGGCGAACCCCAATTGGCCCCAAAGGCCCAAGGCGCAGCCAGTCCCAAGCCGCTCGCCGCACCGGCAGACGGCACCAAGCATCTCTATTGGGGCGACACCCACCTCCACACCTCGCAATCGTTCGATGTGTACCTGTTCGGAACTCCGACTTCGACCGCAGAAACCGCTTATCGCTTTGCCCGCGGTGAGAAAGTCACCAGTCCGACCACAGGCAAGGACTGGCAGCTGTCGCGGCCGCTCGATTTCCTCGTGATTGCCGATCATGCTGAACTGGTTGGCAGCGTGCCCAAAGTCTATGACGGAGAGCATGGCTATGCCGATACGGATACCGGTAAGGCGCTGTTGGCACAGCCGGGTATACCGGGTGCCGATCAGCTTCTCAACGCCTACCATTACCTTGTCAAAGTGGGCACCGGCACGACAGGCCCTGGATATGTCACGCCGAAGCAGGCCTATGTTGATCTGCACGGCGGCACCAAACGGCAGTCATCCTGGTTCGACTACATCGATACAGCCGAGCGTTATAACGAGCCGGGCAAGTTCACCACACTGATCGGCTGGGAATGGTCCTCAATGCCCGGCGGCGGCAATTTGCACCGGGTCATTTTCACTCCTGATGGCGCCGATAAGGCCAAGCAGTTCATGCCGTTCAGCCAGCTCGAAAGCGAACGGCCGGAAAAGCTGTGGGAATGGCTCGATGCAACCAGCAAGCGGACCGGCGCGGATTTCGTGGCAATCCCGCACAACTCCAATCTCAGTTGGGGCAAGATGTTTGCCGAAACTGACAGCGACGGGAAGCCGATCACTGCAGAATACGCGCAAAAGCGAATGCGTTGGGAGCCGGTGGTTGAAACTACCCAGATCAAGGGCGATTCCGAAACCCACCCGGCGCTCTCCCCCACCGATGAATTTGCCGACTACGAAAAGTACAGCTTCGTGATGGTTCCGACCGGCCCGATCGCCAAGCCGGACGAGTCCGACTATGTCCGCGCAGCCCTGCGCCGTGGGCTGGAAGTAGAAGCAAGGACCGGGGTCAATCCATTCAAGTTCGGGCTGATCGGATCGACCGACTCTCACACCGGCATGTCGGCGATCGAGGAAAACCGCTTCGCTGGCAAAGGTCAGCACGATGCAACACCTGAGCAGCGCAAAGAGCCTACCGGGCTCGGCTCGGCACGCGGTTGGGACATGGGCGCTGCCGGATTGGTTGCGGTCTGGGCGCCCAGCAATGATCGCCGTTCGATCTACGAAGCCTTCAAACGCAAAGAGGTCTATGCCTCGACCGGACCGCGCATGGCAGTGCGGATGTTTGCCGGTTGGAACTTTACCCGGCGCGATCTGGAAGCACCGCATTTTCCCCAATCGGGCTATGATCGCGGCGTACCGATGGGCGGCGATCTGATCGGTCGTGGCCGCGCACCCAGCTTCATGGTCGAAGCGATGAAGGATCCCGATGGCGGCAATCTGGACCGGATCCAGATCATCAAGGGCTGGGTCGATGCCAGCGGCAAAGCCCACGAAAAGGTATTCGATGTGGTCTGGTCGGACGGGCGCAAACGCGGGCGTGATGGCAAGCTGGCGCCAGTCGGCAATACTGTCGATCTGAAGACCGGGGCCTATACCAACACGATCGGGGCGGTGTTCCTGCGCACTTTGTGGCGCGATCCGGAATACAGGCCGGGGCAAAAGGCGTTCTATTACGCTCGGGTGCTGCAGATTCCGACGCCCCGGTATTCACTGTTCGACGCGATCCAGCTGGGGATCGAGCCGAAGTCAACCGGCAAGCCGCTGACCATCCAGGAACGCGCCTATACCTCGCCGATCTGGGTTGCACCAAAGTGAAGCGGCGTCTGCTGATCGGAGCCGCTCTGATATTGGGGTGCGCTGGCGCAGTCAGTGCGCAGCACGGATCGCCAGCCCGGCCAGCCACGCCGGCCCGGGAATACTCGCCAAACCTCACTGCGGACTACCCGGATCGGGTGTTCTTCGGCGATACCCACCTGCACACCAGCTACAGCGTCGATGCCGGGATGATCGGCGACCGGCTGGGGCCGGACGAAGCCTATCGCTTTGCCCGCGGCGAAACTGTTACGGCTTCGCTTGGCCACAAGGCCCGGCTGCGCCGTCCGCTCGATTTTCTGGTGATCGCCGATCACGCCGAATCGATGGGGCTGGCCCCACTGATCGCCAAGCGCGATCCGCTGGCGCTGAACGATCCGGTCGGCAAACGGCTGATCGATCTGGTTGGCGCGGGTGAATTTGCCGAGGCCTACAAGCTCTACAACACCGAACGGGCCGCAGGCCGCCCGGTGCTGCATAGTCCCGAAGTGCGATTGCCGATCTGGGAGCGGATCACATCCGCGGCAGATCGTTACAACGATCCTGGCAAGTTCACTGCACTGATTGGCTATGAATTTACCTCAGCACCGGGCCGCAACAACTTGCACCGGGTGTTGGTGTTCCGCGACGGTGCTGACAAGGCTGGCAAGGTGCTGCCGTTCTCCTCGAACGAGAGCAACGACCCTGAGCAGCTGTGGGACTATATGGCGCGTTACGAGCGGGAACAGGGCGGCCGGGTGCTGGCCATCCCGCATAACGGCAACCTTTCGAACGGTCTGATGTTTAGCGACAAGACCTTCACCGGCGCGGAAATGTCGGCTGATTATGCCCGGCGGCGTCAGCGCTGGGAACCGCTCTACGAAGTCACCCAGATCAAGGGCGATTCCGAGACCCATCCGGCGCTTTCGCCCAACGACGAATTCGCCGACTACTACCGGTGGGATCGCGGCAATTTCGGCTCTGAGCTCAAACGTCCCGAGATGTTGCCGGGTGAGTATGCCCGTGCGGCGCTGCTGCGCGGAATGGCCTGGGAAGCCAAACAAGGGGTCAACCCGTTCAAGTTCGGGATGATCGGATCATCCGACAGCCACACCAGCCTGGCAGGTACAGCCGAAGACAATTTCTACGGCAAAGTCACCCAGATGGAGCCTGGCGGCGGCGATGTGCGTTATGACGAAGCGATCATTGTGCCGTTCAATAAGGTCGATGGCACCCGGATGTTTGGCTACGAATCGCTCGCATCGGGTCTGGTCGGGGTCTGGGCCAAGGCCAACACACGCGAAGAGATCTTCGATGCGATGATGCGGCGCGAAGTGTTTGCCACCACTGGCACCCGGCTTAGGGTGCGGATGTTTGGCGGCTGGAACTTCACCGCCGCCGATTTGACCGCACCCGATCTGTCGCGCACCGCCTATGCCAAGGGTGTGCCGATGGGCGCCGATCTTAAAGGCAGCGGAAAGACCCCCAGCTTTCTGGTCGAAGCGATGCGCGATCCAGATGGCGCAAACCTGGACCGGATCCAGATCGTCAAGGGATGGATCGACGCCACCGGGAAAACCCGCGAGCGGGTTTACGATGTGGCCTGGAGCGGCAAGCGCAAACCGGGCCGTGATGGCAAGCTGCCGCCGGTTGGCAATACCGTCAAAGGCGCAACCTACAGCAATTCGATCGGCGCACCGGTGCTCTCCGCCTGGTGGCGCGACCCGGACTACCGCTCCGGCGAACGGGCGTTCTACTATGTCCGTGTGCTTGAGATTCCGACGCCGAGCTGGCTTGCCTATGATATGGTCCAGATTGGTCCGCGGGCACTGCCCAAGGATGCCAAGCTGTTCCAGCAGGAACGGGCCTATGGTTCCCCGATCTGGGTCGGTGCAAACCAGCCGTGATTGAAGCACTGACCGGGCTTGCGCCGCTGGCATTGCTGGCTGTTGCCGGGATCGTGCTGATCGCAGGGTTCGTGCGCGGTCTGACCGGGGTGGGACTGGCGGTAGTGCTGGTACCGCTGGTCAACCTGGTTCTGCCGCCTGAGCGGACCGTGCTGCTGGCGATACTGGTCGGTTGCCTGGCGGGCACCATGGGTTATCGCGCGGCTTGGCGAAACGTGAACCGTCGGCAAGTGAGCATTATCACCCTGGCTGCAATTGCGGCAACGCCCGTGGGGCTGGCGCTGCTGTTCAACACACCGCCCGACATAGCCCGGCTGGCAATCGCTGCGATTGCGTTGCTGGCATTCATCGTGATCGTGATTCCGCGTCCGCCGCTGCCGCCACCTGGCATCGGCCCGATGATCGTAACTGGTTTGCTTACCGGACTGCTCGGCTCGTTCGCGGCGATACCGGGGCCTCCGGTTATCTACTACTTCGTGCGCAGTGGGGTGCCTGCTGTGCTGACCCGCGATTCGATGATCGTGATTTTTCTTTGGGGTCCCCTGGTGGTCGCACTCGCTGCGCTGGCGCTGGGCAAACTTGATTGGCAACTGGGCGGACTTGCCCTCGCCTGCTTTCCGCCACTGGCCATCGGAAATGCGCTGGGAAGACGCTATTTTGGCAAGATGCCCGATCGGCACTGGCGGGCGCTGGTTGTGGGCCTGATCGCGGTCGCGACATTGGGTGCCATCTTGCGAATGGCCGGGTAATATGCCGCAGCTCTATGGTCAGCCAACGCCTGTGTGAAGGACTGGCCGGAAACGACAGCAAGCCGCAGTCGGGACTTCGATGAAAAATCACACCGGGTTGGCGTGAGCTCCGCCCGCGCAGCTCAAGTCTGCGGGCCAGTCCGGGAGCGCGATCTTGACCGGGCGGCCGTCCAGGGTCGTGGCGAGGTGGACCAGGAAACTGGCGATGCCGGCTGCGCCTTGCATGTAGCCGGTTTGCGCCTCGAGGAACTCGGGGCGGCCGCGATGTTCGGCCTGCATCCAGCTGCGGCGGCCGTCTTCGGCGCGGCTGCTGGCGACAATCACATCGGCGCAGCGGCGGGCCAGGGCCAGATAGGCCTCGTCCCCGGTGCGGTGCGCCATGAGCAGCGCGAACTCTCCCACGCCGGCATCGCCGCAGCACTGACCATAGTTGTTCCACAGGCCTTCGGAGCGGCTCTCCGGCGCGCCCAGCGCCATCAGACCGCGCGTCAGGGCGCGAGCCTCGTCCAGCCAGGCGGACTCGCCGGTGATCGCGGCAAGCTCTAGGAACAGCCGTCCCGTGCCTGCGGGGCCGTGGCACGCGCCGAGGTAATAGACCGGATTGCGCGCTTCTTCCGTGTGGCAGACCAAACGCCCGTCACCGACTGTCGCGGCGCGCGACATCACGTAGCGCGCGGCTTCTTTGGCCGCGTCAAGATAGCGCGCCTCACCGGTGGCCTTGTAAACTTCCGCCATGAAATAGCCGACGCCGGCCCCGCCGTGGGAGAAGTTGGGCGCGGTGAAGGGGAATGGCTGATCTGCCATCATCTTCCAGCGCAGGCCATCGGGCGTTCGCTCTGCAACCTCAAGCAGGCGTTCGGCACATGCCGCCGCCCATTCGAGCGTTTGCGGAT
>CAZOSI010000090.1:2574-13175 GCA_964582485.1 uncultured Novosphingobium sp. | reverse complement strand
CGCGGCGCGAGACCACGATGTTGCCGCGGCGGCGATCCATCTTGAGGATCTGGAACGGCTGCGGGATATCCATCAGCGGCTGCACGTCGCGGACCGGGCGGATATCGACTTGCGAACCGGGCAGGAAGGCCACGGCGCCATCGAGATCGACGGTGAAGCCGCCCTTGACCCGGCCGAAGATCACGCCGTCAACGCGCTTGCCTTCGCCGAATTCGTTCTCAAGCTTGTCCCAGGCGGCTTCGCGGCGAGCGCGGTCGCGGCTGAGCATGGCTTCGCCTTCGGAGTTCTCGACGCGGTCGACATAGACTTCGACTTCATCGCCAACCGAAAGGCCGTGCGGCTGGCCGGGCATGGCGAATTCGCGCAGCGCCACGCGGCCTTCGCTCTTCAGGCCAACGTCGATAACGGCCTTGTCGCCTTCGATCGCAGTAATGGTGCCCTTGACCACGCGGCCTTCAAAGCCGCCGTCGGCTGCGCCGCCGAGTGATTCATCAAGGAGAGCCGCGAATTCATCGCGGGTGGGGTTGGCGGTAGACGCCATAGGGTGAGTTTCCTCGCTACTGATATTACCGGCCAGGCGGTTGTTCCGCCGGTCTTTCTCCGTCCCGGCGGGATTGCCGGACACGGGCCAAAAGGGGCCGAGCTGCGCTGGGGGCCGAATGCCATCCACCGCGCCCTTTGAAGCCAAGGCTCCATCGGACCGGCGGCGCTTAGGCGCGGGAGGCGGCAAATGCAAGGAAAATGGCCCATGTCAGCGCCCCCGGGGCGAGGCGCTCGGTTCGCCGCACCTGCCGGGCGCTTGGACCGCCTGGACCACAGTCCTGGCGCAGAAAACGAGGAAGCCAAATGCACAAAGGCCGCGCACCAGGCGCGGCCTTGCGGGGCGGGGGAGGGGGAAGGCGCGGTCATGGGCGCCGCTTTGGGAGGGTCATGGGTGAAGGGTGGCAGAATTGGGCGGTGTAGGAAAATGGATTTTTGGGCGTGCTGTTCGGGATTGTTATACGTCGGTTTGCGACAACTTTTCGGACGTTCAAGGAGCTCTTCCCAAACTAGTGACCTGCCGTTGGTTCATCTAGGGTGCCGGGCCAGTAACGGACTAGTGGTTACCGACCCTTGCTGCAGAGAAGGCTAACGTTGTTGTTGGAATTTCGTCGCCTTGGTGCCTACGCGACCGCAAGCACTGATTTGGGATCATCGATGATCGGACGGCATCGAATGCGTCTAGCGCCGAAAGTAAGCCCTGCTACCGCAGCGCGGCCAAGTCCGTTCGACGAACCCGGATATCACAATCACCGAAGAGCTTGATGAGCCTAATCGATTTGTGAACAAAACTGTACAGCTTGCGATTACCTATCGTGATCGCATAGGCGGGATAGCCATCATGGCATCCGGACACGAGACTTGCTGAGCCATCAGGCGCTACCTCGATCTCGAAACGGTAGTTAATGTTGGGCATCACTATTACGCCGGAAGCAGTCTCGCCCGTCACGCGAAAGGCAATTCGTGAGCCGGTTCGTCTTGCCAAAGCTACGGTAAATTGGTCGCGTACCGATCCCAGTCCATAGGTCGATCCGGTAGCATAGCGCTGGGAAACCGTGCCGCGCTCGAAGTCGACGGTCACTGTCTGCTTAGATTTAATGCCTGACACAGGATCGATAGGCAGAATGCGAGTTTCAACAACGACTTCCATCTTTTTCAACGCGCCAGCCGGGCGATCCACAGATTGTCTCTGCGCACCTCCGATCGGCATCGCCGCTGACATCATAATAATGCAGAAACCAAAAAAAGATCTATGTCGCACTGGTCCGCCCCTTTGTCTCGCGCCAAGCATTACGCCGACGGATGGCCAGACAATTCTCTCACCTTGCCAATTAGCGCGGAGACATCTCCCTGACGGTTCCTAAGTTCTTGCCGGGCGGCGACACATTGGCCGACATCAGCGAAGGTCACTTCAGTGGGACCGGCAAGCGTCGTCTCTTTGGTGATCTCAACAGTTGCCTCGGTCTGGATCGAGCGTTGACCATCAGGATAATAGTAGCTCCAATCGCCTAGTTCGAATCGGAAGTCCTTGGCAGGGACAGTCTCCGTCACTCTTACATTTTTGCTCAAAATTCTTAATGTCCTATATCTCGTCGACGACGGCCTGGTCAGGATGGCAGCTACCGGAACGTCTATTATAGCAGTCCCCGTGACCTTGTATCTCTCTCGCGATGACAGGGTCGAGTATTCGAAGAAGCGCAAAGTCAACGCTGGCACCTGTACGCTCTGTCGCACCTCACGGGTGGACTGAACGGTTTCCCGAGTCCGCCTAGTATATTCATCGCTTGTCTGGACGGTTCTCTCCCATTCAAGACTGGCATCGCCGCCCAAACCGCCGGCGGGGCTAGAATAGCTGACTGTTACGCTAGCCTTTACACGATTCGTGGTGGATTGGCTCTGGGTGCGTGTTTCCTCGCTTTCGGATGTCCTTACGTCGGCTTGCGAGAAGTCTCTTTGCGAAGCTTGCGACGAACAGTTGAAGTAGGCCTCGCCCGCCGCACCGCTCTCTGTTGGGGGTGCCGTGAAGCCATCGCGCGTCCAGTTGATATTCCGGAACGCCATAACCGGTTTACCGAAGGAAATGATTCGGAACTCCGCTGTTTCCCAATTGATCGGACCTACATCAGTCTTTGCGTTCGGCTCCGTCGCCTTCAACTGCTCGCGCACCTGTGCTTGCATCGCGCTGGTAGACGGCCCAAAACGAGCGGCCACGAATTGCTGAGCAGATAAGAAAATAGGTCCAGTCGGCGCGGCGATGGCAGATCCCGTCACGCCAAGCGCTACTAGTAGTGTTGAAGTGGCTCGAAAGTACCTTGCACCCATGCCCCGCACCCCTTTCGGAGGACTACCGTAGAGGCAGCCGTGACCACAAACAACCATTGTGTGTTAACTGCATCCGGTTTAATCCGCGTCCATGCACAGTTCAATGAGTGACGGCTAGTGAAATTGCCTGCCAATAATCTAAACGACCAAAACCGGCCGTGTCACTGAGCGCCTTTGAACGGCCGCTCTTTCTACTCGTCGCCCAAAAGGGGGCAGTCAGCAATCCCAACAAAGCCGACACCACTGACAAAACTCTCAGCCCCCAAATCGCATCGCCACGTCACACCGGCAATAGTCCCCGCCATGCCGCTCCATCACCCCGGCGTCGTGCACAAATCCCAGCTTCTCATACAGATGGATCGCGGCTGCGCACTTGTGGTTGGTGAGGAGGTACAGTTCCTCGACGCCCATCGCCTGCGCGCGCTCGATCACTTTTTCCAGCAGGAATTCGCCCGCCTTCAGTCCCCTCGCGGCCTCGCGGACGCCCATTTTGGTCAGCTCGAACCCGCCTTCGCCATCGGGCTTGAGCGCACAAGTGCCGATGATGCCAAGCCCGGGGGCCTCGACAAACAGCACCGTGCCGCCCGGATCGACGATCTTCGCCTGTGGGTTTTCCAGCACCGCGCGGTCGGTCTCTTCCAGTTCGAACATCGCCTCGATCCATTCGACATTGATGTCGTGGAAATGGCGGGTTAGGGCCGGGTCCCATTCGCGCAGGGTCAGGTGGCCCGGAACTACCGCCCGGGCTCGCGATGAAAGCTGGGCTTCACTCAATGCCTGCTCGATGGCGGCAATCTGGGTCATGAAATCGCCCTCTACGCTCTCAAACAACTGTTGCGCCGCCACCCCGACGCGCGGCCAGACATCGCGGGCCAGAACCTCGATCGCATGATTGCCGGCGGGGGTTAGCTGCATGACCCGCTTGCGCTGGTCATCGTCGCGGCAGCTTTCAACCATGCCAAGCTTGACCAGCTGGCCGATGATCCGGGTGACGCCCGGCTGACTTGCCGCAATCCGCTCAGCCAATTGACCGACGGTCTGGGGACCGGCGCGCAGCGCGGTGAGGGCCGAAACCTGGGCCGGAACGATCGGCAAGCCCGCATCGGCAATCACTTCGGCGGCACCGGCCTGCATCCGCTCACCCAGACGCTTGAGCCGGGTGCCGAGGAAGGCTGGGCCCATGGCGGCAACAAGATCGGCCATCGCATCGATTCTCCATTAGCTGTTATATAACAGGTTATGGAGAATGTCCGGCGTGTCAAGGACCGGGTGGTCGGGCTGTTGCGGTCTCAGATTGGCGGATGATAACCGGGCCGCTTCAGCGTCAGCATATAGGCGGTCACGTCGTCGACCTTCGCGGGATCGATCGCGAAGGCCATCTGCCCCGGGAAATTGTGCGAATCGCGCAGGAAGGTTTCCAGCGTCCGCGCGGTCAGGCCCTTGGTGTTGACCACCGCTTCGAACGGCGGCGCCTCGGGATTGGGTGAGCCGGCCGTGCCGGTGATCGCGTGGCACCCTGCGCAGTTCGCCTTGGCGAAGGCATAGCCACGCGCTTCCTGCTCGGTCAGTTCGATCACATGCGGTTTTGGTGCCGTCCGGACCGACTGGCATGCGGTGAGTCCCAGGGAGGTAAGGGCGAGGGCGGCAATCGCAAGGGGCAGCAGTTTGGACATGGCGCCGGTCCTATCACCGCGCGCTGCGCTCGGCTATCCGGATTGCTGGGGCGATCGCCGCCGCGGCGCTGCTTTTTCCCGTCTGCCCGGGCTAGCCCCGCCGCAGCACCTGCGGGAACCAGCGGGCGGCGATCAGCAGCAGGCTGGGCAGCAGCATGGTCAAGCCGATATCCTTGGCGATCTCGCCGAATTGCATCGCCACTTCGGGCCAGCGCTCGACGCGCAGGTCGTTCCATTCGTTGGCCAGTTCGGCCAGCAGCACGACCAGCCAGGGCCAGGGCGAGGCCAGCGATCTGCGCAGCAGCGCCGCGATCAGCAGCTGCGCGGCCACCCCGGCGATCACGTGCATGGCATCGTGGCTGATACCGCTGGCGTGCGTGAGGAAGACCTTGAGCGCGGCCCAATCGAGCCCGAGCTGGCTCAGCCAATTGCTCAAGGCTGCGTCCCGGCGGCTTCGGCCAGGGCGATGGCCGCGGCGATGGCCTCGTCACGGTCAAGGTCAGAGGTGTCGAGCAGCCTGGCACCGGGGGCGGCAACCAGCGGCGCCTCGGCGCGATTGCGGTCACGGGCATCGCGCAGTTCAAGCTCGGCCGAGATCTCGGCCAGGCTGACGCTGCGACCCGCTGCCTGCATTTCCCTGAAGCGGCGTTCGGCCCGGGCCGGCACAGAGGCGACCACGAACAGCTTCACCTCGGCCTCAGGCGCGATCACTGTGCCGATATCGCGCCCATCCAGCACCGCGCCGCCGGGCTGGGTGGCGAAAGCGCGCTGACGTTCGAACAGGGCTTGGCGGACGGCGGGGTGGACCGAAACCCGACTGGCGAGGCCGCCTGTAACTTCCGAGCGTAATTCGGGATCGGCCAAAAGGCTGTCCGGGAAGGCGCAAGCGGCGAGGGCATCGGCAGCGCTATCAGCATCGCCGTCATTGAGCGCACATTGCCGCCCGACCGCGCGATAGAGTAGTCCGGTATCAAGGTGCGGCAAACCGAAATGCGCGGCGAGCGCTTTGGCAATTGTGCCTTTTCCCGATGCGGTAGGGCCATCGACGGCGATGATCATTGTCTGATCATTCGTTGACCCGGTCGCCGTGTGCGCTTGGGCTGGAGATATTGACGAACAAAACCGGGGCTTCCGATCGGTTGATTGCCTGATGCCATTGGCCCGGTTCGACTTCAATTGAGTCTCCGGCCTGGAGGACGTGGGTAACGCCTTCGATCTCGAGCGTAAATTCGCCTGCGGTCACCATGAACAGCTGCCGGGCCCTGGCATGATAGTGGCGATGCTCGCTGGTGCCCGGCGGCATGCGCTCCTCAATCACCAACAGGTCATCGCGGGCAAGTGAAACCCAGCCTTCGCAGCCCTTGCCCCATTTGTAGTGATATGCGTTCTTGCGATTTACGATCATGCTGTAAGCCCACCTAACAGAGCCTCGAACGATGGAAAGCTGGTTGAAATCGGGCGCGTGTCGTCCACCAGCACCCCGTCGCGGCTGGCGAGGCCTGCTACCGCCATGCTCATCGCGATGCGGTGATCGAGGTGGGTCTTGACCCGCGCATTGGCGCTGCCGCGAAGCGGATCGCCGCCACTGCCCTGGATGGTCAAGCCGTCTTCAGTCTCGGTAACCCGCGCCCCGGCCACGGTCAGCGCTTCGGCCATCACGGTGATCCGGTCGCTTTCCTTGACCCGAAGTTCCTCCAGCCCGGTAGTCACCGTGGTGCCTTCGGCTATGCTGGCCGCGACGAACAGCGCCGGGAATTCGTCGATCATACTGGGCGCGATCGCGGGATCGACTTCGATGCCCTTCAGCGCGGAATGGCGAACCACCAGATCGGCGACCGGCTCGCCGCCCACTTCGCGGGCATTCACTTGCTCGATGCTGCCACCCATTTGGCGCAGCACTTCGACGATCCCGGCGCGGGTCGGGTTGAGGCCAACGTTTTCGATCGTCAGTTCGCTGCCTGGAATGACCAGCGCCGCAACCAGGAAGAAGGCTGCGGAGGAGGGATCGCCCGGGACCTCGATGGTTTGCGGGCGCAGCTCCGCCTCGCCGTGGATCCGGATCGTGCGGACTCCGGCCGAATCGGTCTCAACTTCCAGCTCAGCTCCGAAGCCGCGCAGCATTCGCTCGGAATGGTCGCGGGTTGGCACGGGTTCGATCACCGTGGTGATGCCCGGGGTGTTGAGCCCGGCGAGCAGGATCGCGCTTTTGACCTGAGCACTCGCTACCGGCAGGCGGTAGCTGATCGGCACCGCCGGTTTCGCCCCGCGCACGGTCAGCGGCAGACGACCGCCTTCGCTGGCCTCAAACGCAGCGCCCATCTGGCTCAGCGGGTCGATCACCCGGCCCATCGGCCGCCCCGACAGGCTGGCATCGCCGATGAATTGCGCTTCGATCGCGTGGCTGGCGATCAATCCCATCAGCAGGCGGGTGGAGGTGCCGGAATTGCCCATGTCGAGCGGGGCTTCGGGTTGCAGGAGCGCGCCAACCCCAACGCCATGGACGCGCCATTCGCCTTCACCCACGCGCTCAACGCTCGCCCCCATTGCCCGCATCGCGGCGGCGGTGGCCAGCACGTCTTCGCCCTCCAGCAGGCCGCTGATTCTGGTTTCCCCGGCCGCGAGCGCGCCAAGCATGATCGAACGGTGGCTGATCGACTTGTCGCCCGGAACGCGGATCGTGCCCCGCAGCGGGCCGGTGGGCAGGAAGCGGCGCGGGCTGGGCGTGGAATTGGCGGGGGCGGACAAGGGCTGGACTTTCGATCGAATTGCCAAGAATTGCGCGCGGCTTTTGACAGCGCCGCCCTGCTATGGCAAGGCGCGCCCGCGCTGGGACTGGCGCATCTGCCACCCAATACGTATTTAGCAGTTTTCCGCGAGGTCCGCTGGGCCAGCGCTAGTGAGGATTTTTATGGTCAAGGCTGAATGGGGCGCCAAGCACGGTTGCCCGAAATGCGGCACCCGCTTCTACGATCTGGGCAAGGATGATCCGGTCACCTGCATCGAATGCGGCTATGCCTGGCATCCGGATCCGGTGCTCAAGTCGAAGCAGCCGATTCCGTATGAAGAAATCAAGAAGGTCGAAGTGGTCGAAGATACCGACCTCGCCGATCCCGATCTGGATATCGACGAGGACGGCGATTCGCCCGACAATGATGTTGATTTGGGCGGTGATGACGACCTTGGCGTCGGCATCGAAGACGCCGGGACCAGCGACGACAATTAAGCCCTTGCCAAGCGCGAAGGCCGCCACTAATGGGGCGGCCTCTCGCGCTTGACGTGAGGACGGCGGGCCTCCCAGGGACTGCCGGAATGAATGGAATGGGGCCTTAGCTCAGCTGGGAGAGCGCCTGCATGGCATGCAGGAGGTCAGCGGTTCGATCCCGCTAGGCTCCACCATTCTGTAGAGTTTTGAGTACCTGAGCGGCAAGCTGGTCGGCGAGGTTTCGCCCACCGGCCTTTTTCGCGTTTTGGATGGAATTGAGCATGTTCGACGCACTTTCAGACCGGCTTGGCACTGTCTTCGACAGGCTGCGCGGTCGTGGTGCGCTTAACGAACAGGACGTTCGCGATGCCATGCGCGAAGTCCGGATCGCGCTGCTCGAAGCCGATGTCGCGTTGCCGGTTGTCCGCCGCTTCATCGACGAGGTGACCGAGAAGGCGGTTGGCCAGAACGTGCTGCGCTCGGTCACGCCGGGCCAGCAGGTCGTAAAGATCGTCAACGATGCGCTGGTCGACATGCTCGGCGGCGAAGACGTGCCCGGGCTGGACCTCAATACCGCCCCGCCGGTGGTGATCATGATGGTCGGCCTGCAGGGATCGGGCAAGACCACCACCACTGCCAAGCTCGGCAAGTTGCTGAAGGAAAAGTACGGCAAGAAGGCGCTGATGGCGTCGCTCGACGTCAACCGCCCGGCCGCGCAGGAACAGCTCAAGGTTCTGGGCGAGCAGGTTGAGGTTGCGACCCTGCCGATCGTGCCGGGCCAGATGCCGACCGAGATCGCGACGCGGGCGCTGCAATCGGCCAAACTGCAGGCAATCGACGTGTTGCTGCTCGATACCGCCGGCCGGCTCCATGTTGATCAGGCCTTGATGGACGAGATGCAGGCGGTGGCCAGGATCGCCACGCCCAAGGAAGTCCTGCTGGTGGTCGATTCGCTGGCCGGGCAGGACGCGGTCAACGTCGCCAAGTCATTTACCGAACAGATCGACCTGACCGGGATCGTGCTGACCCGGATGGACGGCGATGCGCGCGGCGGTGCGGCGCTGTCTATGCGCCATGTCACCGGCAAGCCGATCAAGTTCGCAGGGGTCGGTGAAAAGCTCGACGCGCTCGAAGTGTTCCAGCCCAGCCGGGTGGCGAGCCGGATCCTTGGCATGGGCGATGTCGTCTCGATCGTCGAAAAGGCCGCCGCCGCGATCGAGGAAGAAGATGCCCAGCGCATGGCTGAGCGGATGGCCAAGGGTCAGTTCGACATGAACGACCTGCGCCAGCAGCTGAAGCAGATGCAGAAGATGGGCGGGCTTGGCGCGCTGGCGGGCATGATGCCCGGCATGAAAAAGGCCAAGGCGGCGATGGAATCCAGCGGCATGGATGACCGGGTGTTGCTGCGGATGGATGCGATCATTGGCTCCATGACGCCAAAGGAGCGCGGCCGGCCCGATTTGCTCAACGCCAAGCGCAAGATCCGCATTGCCAAGGGTTCCGGCGTGCAGGTCCAGGATGTCAACAAGCTGCTCAAGATGCACCAGGAAATGGAGCGCGCGATGAAGCAGATCAAGAAGATGGGCGGCCTGGGTGGCCTCGCCAAGCTGTTCGGCAAGGGCGGACTCGGCGCCGCAATGCCGGGGCTGGGCGGCGGTGCCGGTGGCGGCCTGCCGGGGCTGGGTGGTCCGGGTCTTCCGCCGAACCTCAACGATTTGATGAAAAAGTGATTTTGATTAATTCAGTTTGCTAGAAAGGTAGTTTAAATGTCTGTTTCCCTTCGTCTTTCGCGTGGCGGCTCGAAGAAGCGCCCGTATTACAAGGTTGTCGTTGCCAACAGCCGCGCCCCGCGCGACGGCAAGTACCTCGAGCAGGTTGGCACTTATAATCCGCTGCTGGCCAAGGACGATGAAAACCGCGTCCGCCTGGTCGAAGACCGCGTCCGCTACTGGCTGGGCGTTGGCGCGCAGCCGACCGACCGCGTCGCCCGCATGCTCGACAAGGCCGGGATCAAGGAACGCGCCGCGACCGTGAACCCGAAGAAGGCAGAACCGGGCCAGAAGGCTAAGGATCGCGCCGAAGAGAAGGCTGAGAAGGCTGCTGAAGCCGCCGAAGCCGCGGCTGCCGCCGCTGCCGCCCCGGTAGTTGCAGAAGTGGTCGAAGAAGTCGCTGCTGAAGCCCCTGCGGTTGAAGAAGCTGTCGTTGAAGAAGCCGCTGCGGAAGCGCCTGCTGCTGAAGAAGCAGTCGCCGAAGCGCCCGCAGCTGAAGAAGCCGCTGCCGAGGAAGCCCCGGCTGCCGAAGCCAGCGAAGAACAGGCTGAAGGTTAAGCCTTGGCTGACAACCGCTCCGTTACGCTGGCCGCCATCATCGGCGCGCACAGCCTGACGGGGGAGGTTCGGCTCAAACTGTTCGGTGAAGGCGTGGAGTCGCTCAAGCGATACCGCGCCTTCAACGATTCGGCCCTGACGCTCGAAAAGCTGAAGGACGACGGCAAAGGCGGCGCGATCGCCCGCTTTGCCGAGATCAAGGACCGCACTGCCGCCGAAAAGCTCCGCGGCACTGCGCTGACCGTCCCGCGCGATGCCTTGCCGCCGCTGGCCGAAGGCGAATACTATTACGCCGACCTGATCGGCCTGCCAGCGGTTACGATCGATGGCGAGGCGCTGGGCACTTGCATTGCGGTCGAAAACTTCGGCGCCGGCGATGTGCTTGAGATCGAACGCCCGGGGGTAGACGGCAAGCGCGGCAAGCGCTTCATGGTCCCGATGCGGGCCGAGGCCGTGCCTGAATGGGATGCGACGCGACTGGTGATCAGCGCGGGATTTGCGGCCGAGGATTGATCGGCTAGCCAGCACACATGTTCA
>CAZOSI010000090.1:0-2564 GCA_964582485.1 uncultured Novosphingobium sp. | reverse complement strand
TCGGTGGTGCTCAGCGCCCTCTACCTGCCGCTGATGTTCATGCTCATCGGCCTGCCGGTTGCCTTGTTGATCGGCCGGCGCAAGGGCAAGGCTGACCCTGATCCGACAGCTTTCGACTAACCGCTAGCCTTCACGAGCTTTTCCAATTCCCTCCCGAATGCCTGAAGGTCAAAGTTCTGCGGATCGTCGTGGGCCTCGGGAATGGTAGAATCGACAGTGTTGTGCTGCGCCGGGATCAGCCAGCGACCGGCCCGCGCGCTGGTGTAAACGTAGAGCGCCGCCAGCATGCGGTATTGTTCGCGGGTGAAACCGGGCTTGGGGCCATAGGTCTGCCCGCGGCTGGTCGCTCCCGGCAGAAAGCGGCGCGGCTGGACCGTTTCGATATGGACAAAGCGCCCGCGCGCCCGCGATCCGACCACCCGGCTTTCCAGCTTGGTCGCGCGCCAGCCCTCCAGGAATTCGTGCCCGGACCAGATCTGCCCGACCCGGTTGAGAAAGATGTGCGCGACCGGGGCCTTGGCAAAGGTCTGGTCCATGTAAGGCGCGAAATCGTTGACTTTCCAGTCCGCATTGAGCCGCCTGGGGAAGGGGTCGTTGGCGTAGAACGGGTGGCTGGTATCGTGGATCACGAAATAGAGCAGCGGCAGGCCTTCCTCGGTTTGTGAGGCAGGCGCGTCAGCATATTGGATCGCGTATGTCCGGTAAGGTTCCGGAAACGCCGCAATCGCCGCCGCCTTCTGCGCTGCCGTCGGCGCGCCGCCTTGGCTCATCAGTTGGACGATCACGGAAGGCAGCTTCTGCGGCTTGCGCACGGCCTTGAGCTCGATCTTGCGCAGCAGACAGGTCGCCTGCTCCAGCGGGGTGCCGGCAAAGGTCAGCGTTTCCCGGCTGAAGCGGCATTCGCCGATCTCCTCGGCTAGTGCGGGAGTGGCGAGGACCAGTACGGCGAGCGACAGCATGACAAGGCGGTTCATTTGACCAGACACTCCGCAATGTATATATGCAATGTATATACGGAGGCCTGCATGGGCAAGGAATATACGGCAAAGAGCTTCAAGTCGGGAAATTCGGTCGCCATCCGGATTCCGGCGGCGCTGGGCATTGAGGCCGAACGCGAATGGAGCGTCGAAGTCGTCGAAGGGGACCTGGTCCTGCGGCTCATGGACAAGCCCAAGCGCAAGTTCAACATCGACAAGGTGCGGGGCTGCGCAATCGGTTCGGGCTTGCGGTTCATCGCGCCGGAGGAGCGTGTCTTTGAGGAACGTCCGCTGGTGTGGGATGACCCGGCGTGGCGGGCAAGGCACATGCCCGGCAAATGAAATACTTGCTCGACAGCAACATCCTGATCGCACTTGGACTCGACGCAAACCAGTCGGTCATCGCCAGAGCCGCCGAATGCGATGCGGGCGATATGGTGACATCGGCGATCGTGTTTGCCGAGGTCGTGCACGGGTCGGAACGCGGAAAGCCACCGCCGCTGGATCAGCTGGCTATTATGATCGAGGAAATTCCGGCATTGCCTTTCGATGAAGTTGCCGCGCGCGCCTATGCTTCGATCCCCTTCCAGCGTGCCAGCTACGATCGGCTGATTGCGGCGCATGCCCTGTCGCTGGGTTTGACCGTCGTAACCGACAACGAGGCTGATTTTGCCGATGTGCCGGGATTGAAGGTCGAGAACTGGACGGTGTGATGGGGGTTGAGGGCTTCATCTATCCGCTATTGTTCTTGGCGTGTGCGGCGGCATCGGCGTTACTCGCTTGGCTCTTGCGTGTTGCGATTGGCGCACGGTTCGGCGTCCTTCAATTGCTGTCGGTGGTGCTCCTCGGTCCGTTGGTGGTCTTATTCTTGGCGGCGCAGGATCAGGATGTCGACTGGAGCTATGCCGGGTACTCGGTTGGGGTTGCGGGCCTAGGGTCATTCTCGGTCATTGTGTTTCAGTTCCTGTCCGGATCGCGCCAGAAGTGACCTTCCACGCCACCATCCTCACCCTCTATCCCGAGATGTTCCCCGGGCCGCTGGGCGTCAGCTTGGCCGGCCGCGCGCGGGAGGAGGGGAGGTGGAGCCTCGATGCCGTCCAGATCCGCGATTTCGCGATCGACAAGCACAAGACCGTTGATGACACGCCGGCCGGCGGCGGAGCAGGGATGGTGCTGCGCGCCGACGTGCTCGCCGCCGCGATTGACCATGCGCGGGGGCTAATCCTCCCCGGCACGGGGAGGGGGGCATTTCGAGGCGCGCGACTCGAAATGCCCGACGAAGTCGGGGGTGGAGGGGTACAGGCGAGTGATCCCGCCCGCGAAGGTCAGGACCACTCGCGCGTGCCCCTCCACCATCCTGCGGATGGTCCCCCTCCCCGTGCCGGGGAGGAACGTCCCGTCATCGCCATGACCCCGCGCGGAAAGCCGCTCAGCCAGGCTCGCGTGCGCGAACTGGCGGCGGGGCCCGGCGTGATCGTGCTGTGCGGCCGGTTCGAGGGCTTTGACGAACGGATTTTTGAGGGCCGCGCCGTAGAGGAAGTCTCGGTTGGCGACATCGTCCTGTCCGGCGGAGAGCCTGCGGCGATC
>CAZOSI010000089.1:0-13184 GCA_964582485.1 uncultured Novosphingobium sp. | reverse complement strand
CATGCGCGCCGCATTCGCGGCTGGGCTTTCCGATCGACCAGCTGACCGAAGAGCATATGGAGCTGGTAGACGGGATCCACATGCACACCCTGTGCGAGCAGGACCTTGAGCCGCTCAAGCGCACCTGGGACGTAGCCTTCGACTACCTTGAGCCCTATTTCGGCCAGTTCAAATGGCTCAATCTGGGCGGTGGGCACCATATCACCCGCGCCGATTACCAGCGCGACGAGCTGGTCGAATTCCTGATCGACCTGAAGGACGATACCCAGGCCGAGGTCTATCTCGAACCCGGCGAGGCTGTGGCGCTCGATGCCGGGATCCTGGTCGGCACGGTGCTTGATCTGGGTGAGAACGGGATGCCGGTGGCGATCGTCGATATTTCGGCAACCTGCCATATGCCCGACGTGATCGAGGCACCCTATCGTCCAGCGATGCTGGGTGAGCTGCCGCAGCTCGATAGCGAGATCGACGAAGGCGCGGGCGGGGCAGTGCGGCTGGGCGGGCCGTCGTGCCTCGCGGGCGATGTGATCGGTGACTACCGCTTTGCGCAAGGACCGCAGGTGGGCCAACGCTTCGCTTTCCTCGATCAGGCGCACTATTCGATGGTGAAGACGACCACTTTCAACGGCGTTCCGCTGCCTTCCATCTGGCTGTGGGACAGCGAGAGCGACAGCCTCGAATGCATCAAGCGCTTCAGTTATGAGGACTTCCGCGATCGGTTGAGTTGAGAAGGTTGTTTGCGCAGAACAAAAACTGGCACCACACCGCTACTCGGCTAATCTCGCAGCCAAAGGAGAGCCAGATGCCGGACCAGATTCTTGACGCCCACAGTTCCGATCCGACCGTCATGGGCTGGATGCAGGGCCTGCCGCCGCCGGCAAACAAGCGGCTGACGTGGGAGCGGGCGGATCACATGCGTTTTCCGACCCATCGCTATGCCTATTCCCATATGCGCGAGTTTCTGCCCACAGCGCGGGTTTCGCGCGGGCAGGGGCCGGTGTGGGACTTGCCTGAAGCACCGCGCGATGATCTGGATGCGGTCACATTCAAAGCGCTCGATAGCGGGCAGGAACTGACCTGGGGGCAATCGCTCGGCGTCAATTTCACGGATGGCATTCTGGTTACCCATAAGGGGGCGATCGTCTACGAACGCTATTTCGGCGTTACCCGGCGTGATACTCCGCATATCGCCTTTTCGGTGACCAAGAGTTTCGTTGGCACCCTGGCCGAAATGCTGGTGGCTGAAGGCCGCCTCGATCCCGCTACGCCCATGGCAGATTTGATCCCCGAGCTGAAGGGCAGCGGCTTTGCCGATGCCACATTGCGCCAGGTGATGGACATGACCACCGCGCTCGATTTCAGCGAGGAATATACCGATCCATCCAGCGGTATCGGGGCGATGAGCAATGCCTTGGGCCTGACCCCGCGCGCGGCCGGCTATTCGGGAGCAACCGACGTCTATGCCTTCCTTCCGACGATCAGAAAGGCAGGCGAGCATGGCAAGCAGTTCACTTACCGTACCTGCAACACCGAGGTTCTCGGCTGGCTGGTCGCACGCACCGAGGGCAAGCGGCTCGATCATGTACTGTCGGAGCGAATCTGGCAGCCGCTGGGGATGGAGCAGGATGCCGACTTCCTGACCGATTCGACCGGAATGCCCTTTGCCGGGGGCGGACTCAATCCGGTGCTGCGCGACATGGCCCGGTTTGGCGAAGCCATGCGCTGTGACGGGATGGGCGGAGCAGGGCAGGTGATCGCCCGCGAAGCCGTCTCGGCGATCAAGGCCGGCGGCAGCACCGATGCCTTCGCGCCGGCGGGATACGATTGGATTCCGGGCGGCTCCTACAACAGTCAGTGGTGGACAATTGGCGGAAATCATGGTGTTTTTTCGGCCCGCGGAATCCACGGGCAGGGCATCTGGATTGATCCTGTAGCCGAGGTGACGATTGCCCGGTTCGGGTCGCATCCGATTGCAGCCAACACCGCCTTCGATCCCACCTCGCTCCCGGCCTTTCGTGCGGTGGCCGATCACCTGATGAAGGGGTGATCCCGGGCTGATTTTCACTTGCAGTTAAGGTGCGAATCTTTATAGCCCGCCTCCGCTGCCCCAAGGGGACTTCCAATAACCGCAAGGCAGCCTCGTCTTCGTGTTACCTGGCCGAAAGGCCTATTGGGGGTCCCTTGAGTTGCACCACTATCCTGATGCATCGGCTGTAGTTCGCGCTCTTTCGCCCGACGAACCCGTTATCCTAAATCGTCCGCACGCCGCAGCGCGCGCCGCCCGCTTCTTTGCTGAGAAGTTTCCGGGCAAGTCGCTCTATGCGGTCAAGGCAAACCCTTCACCAGATCTGCTGCAGGTGCTGTGGACCTCGGGCATCACCCATTACGACGTCGCCTCGATCGCCGAGGTCAGGCTGGTGCGCGAAACGCTGCCCGAAGCGGTGCTGTGCTTCATGCACCCCGTCAAGCCGGCGGCGGCGATTGCCGAGGCCTACAAGGTCCACGGCGTCCGCACCTTCAGCCTCGACAGCCATGAAGAGCTGGACAAGATCGTCAAGTCGACCGCTGCCGAGGACGGTACCCCGGCGAGTGATCTTCAGCTGTGCGTGCGGCTGCGGGTTTCGTCCGAGTATTCGGAACTGAGCCTGGCTTCGAAGTTCGGGATCGACCTTGCCGATGCCGGCGCGCTGCTTCAGGCGACCCGCCAGGTTGCGGACTGGCTGGGCGTTTGCTTCCACGTCGGTTCGCAGGCGATGACCCCGTTTGCCTATGTCCAGGCGATCGAGCGGGTTCGCGCCGCGATCGTCGATGCCTCGGTAACCGTCGATATCGTCGATATCGGGGGCGGGTTCCCCTCGATCTATCCGGGGATGGAGCCGCCGCCGCTTGAAGATTTCTTCGACGTGATTCACCGCGCGTTCGAGTCGCTGCCAGTGTCCTATTCGTCAGAGCTGTGGTGCGAGCCGGGCCGGGCGCTGTGCGCAGAGTACAATTCGATGATCGTGCGCGTTGAAAAGCGCCGGGGCGAGGAACTGTACATCAACGACGGTGCCTATGGTGCGCTCTATGACGCAGCCCATGTCGGTTGGCGCTTCCCCGTGAAGTGCCTGGCCGAAGGGCGGGTCGATGCGCTGGGTTCCTTCTCGTTCTATGGCCCAACCTGCGACGATGCCGATTATATGGAAGGCCCGTTCCTACTGCCGGCCGATATTCAGCCCGGCGACTATATCGAAATCGGCATGCTGGGGGCCTATGGCGCGGCGATGAAGACCCGCTTCAACGGCTTCGGCACCGGCGCGGTTGAGACGGTCAACGACGAGCCGATGGCCAGCCAGTACCGCGGCGATCGCGCCGATCCGCGCAAGAGCGACAACGTCGTTTCACTGCGCTGACGCTGCAAACAAGCGAAAGCCGGGCCGGGTTCTCGATTCGAGAGTCCGGCCCGTTTTGCATCGGCGCTATTCGCGGAAGGCGTTTTCGCTAAGCTGGGTGAACGGCGTGAAGATGTAGGACAGGATCGAGCGCTCGTCACCCAGCAAGCTGATGTTGGCCATCATCCCGGATCCGATCGGCAATTCGCGGCCTTTGCCATCGGTTAGCCGCGAGGTTGTTTTGACCTCGACCGTGTAGAAGCTCTCACCGGTCTTATCGTTTACCACCACATCTGGCGAAATGGTCACCACTTCGCCATTGAGCTTGCCGAATACGGATGAGCGGTAAGCGGTGATCTCAACACTGGCCCGCTGTGCGATATGGACGTTCGCAATGTCCTGCGGGCGCACGGCGGCCTCGACGTAAAGTGCATCGTCGGTCGGCACGATCTCGGCCACGGGCATGCCGGATGATACCGAGCCGCCTACAGTGGTTACCAGGACCCGGTTGACGCGCCCGTTCATCGGCGCGCGGATCGTAGTGCGGTCAACCCGGTCTGCCAGGGCTGGCGTGGCGCGCTGCCGGGCGGCGAGTTCGGCCCGGGCGGCCGCAAGTTCCCCGCCTGAACGCGACAGCCAGTCGCTGCGGGCCTGAGTCGTTGAGGCGCGCGATTCGGCTATGCCAGCACTGGCGCGGGCAACCGCGGCTTCGGCGGCCAAAACATCGTTCCGGGCTACGGTTACGGCGTTTTCGGCCTTGGTGTAATCCAGCTTGCTGACAATCTGCTTGGCGGCAAGGGGGCGCAGCATGTCCAGCTCCTGCTGGGCCGCCACCAGGTTGGACCGCCGGGCGGCAAGGATCGCTTGGCCTTCGGCTACCGCACGTTCGGCCTGAGTGGCGCGGGCTCCGCCCACCGATGTCAGGCTGCTCAGCTCTGCTGCACGGGCGCGCCGCAATGCCTCTTCAGTTGCGGCCGCAGCCGCAGAAACGCCGGCATAGTTGGGACTGGTGCCGCGCACTTCGGCATCGAGCCGGGCGATCTTGGCGCGCAATGCGTCGGTCGTCACCGTGTTGCTGCCGAGTTCCGCAGTCGAGAGAGTGGGGGAAAGGCGAACCAGAATATCGCCCTTCTTGACGATCTGGCCCGGCTTGACGAGAATCTCCTCAACCACGCCGCCTTCAAAGTTGGAGACGACCTGCATCTTCGAACTGGGCACCACGCGGCCCTGAGCGTGGACCGTGCGTTCCAGCTTGGTGAACGTGGCCCAGATCAGGAAAGCAACAAAGAACGCCGCGATCACCCATAGCATCAGGTTGGCCGAACGGCTGGCAGTGAAGTCCTGCTTTCGGGCGAGCTGAGCCTCTGCCCCTGTGATTAGGTCGGTTCCAGAGGTCATGTCTTGGCCACCGTTGTCGTCACACCGCGCACCCGGTTGATCACTTGCTGGGTCGGCCCGTCCATCACAACCCGGCCGCGGGCCAGCACGATCACCCGGTCGACCAGCGCGAGCAGCGATGGCCGATGCGTGATCAGGATCAGGGTCCGGCCCTGGAATTCATTCTTCAGGTTCTTGATCAAACGGTTTTCCGTGTCGGTATCGACCGAAGATGTTGGCTCATCGAAGATCAACAGCGGTGGGCTCCCGGCCAGGGCCCGGGCCATGGCGATCGACTGGCGCTGCCCGCCCGACAGCCCTTCGCCGCGATCGCGCAGCCGCAGGTCATAGCCAGCCGGAAACTGCGAGATGAAATCGTGCGCTCCGCTGAGCTGGGAGGCGCGGAGCATTTCCTCGTCATCAATCGTTTCGCGGCCCAGCTTGATATTCTCGCGGATCGTGCCGGTGATCAGGACATTGTCCTGGAACAGCGCGCCAACCTTGGCCCTGAGTTCGGACGGGCGAAGCTGGCGGATATCGGCACCATCGACCAGCACGAGGCCGCTGGCCGGGGTGTAAAGCCCGATCAGCAGCCGGGCGATGGTCGATTTGCCTGACCCAATCGGGCCGATCAAGGCAACGTGTTCGCCCGCGTTGATCCGGAAATTGACTCCGGTCAGCGCTAGTTCGGGTGCTTCGGGATAGCGAAAATCGACGTCGCGAAATTCCAGAGCACCACGCAGCTGGGTTACGGGCAGACCTTCGCCCGAGGGGCCTTCCGGCGGCTGCTCCATGATCCGGTTGATCTGGTGGTAGGCGGTCTGGGTGGCATTGATCCGGGTCAGAAGCTGGGCAATTCCGCCCAGCGGCGCGACCACACGGCTCGAAAGGATCGAGCAAGCGATCATCGCGCCCATGGTCAGTGTGCCGTCCGCGATCATGAACACGCCCATCACGACCACCCCGGCATAGGCAATCATCTGCGCGGTGCCGGCCATATTGATCGAGATTGTAGAGATCAGCCGCTGGCGCAGCGACGATCCGGCATGGTCGACCACCGCCTTGTCCCAACGCTTGGCCAGCATGGGTCCGGCATTGGACGACTTGACTGTTTCCAGGCTGCCGATCGTTTCGACCAGCACTGCCTGTTTGCCCAGCGCCTCGCCCAGCACTTCGGCCGAAAGGCGGCGCATCAGCGGCTGGGTGGCCAGCGCGGTCAGCACGACCAGCGGGATCAAGACCAAAGGCACCGCAACGATCCATCCTCCGATCACCGCCATCACCGCCACAGTGATGAAAATGAACGGCAGATCGACCAGCGCGGTCAGCGTGGCGCTGGCGAAGAAATCGCGGACCGATTCGATCTCGCGGACCAGACCGGCCAGGCTGCCGGTCGATCCGCGGCGCAGATCGAGCCGCATGTCGAGGATCTGCTGAAAGATCGCCTCACCCATGTCGCGATCGATCCGCGCCCCGGCGACATCGACGAAATAGGCGCGCAGCAATTTCAGCACGAAATCGAAGATCACGACGATGACCATGCCGATGGTCAGCCCGATGAGCGAATCTATCGCATTGTTCGGAATCACCCGGTCATAGACCGTCATCGTGAACAGCGATGTGGTCAGCGCGAAGAAATTGATCATCGCCGCGGCCAGACCGACCTTCAGATAGATTCGCCGGTTCGCACGCAAAGGGCCGGAGAGCCACGGGGCTATCCGGCCTTTCGGAACTTCGACTTCGTGGCCTGAAGCCAATTGCTTTCCCCAAAATTCTTTCGTGGACCATCAGACGCTGGCAAAGCTTCTGTCAATCGCGTTTACATCAACGGAGGGATCGTTACTGGGCAAAACATGGTTCGGTAGACCGACTTAGAGGGAATGCATGCAAGCCAGGCGCACAGCACGGATATGGATCGGTACGGTCACCGCTCTGGCGCTGACGGCGGGGCCGGCGCTGGCTGATGCAGTCAGTCTGACCGACGCTGTCAGCATGGGCCTGGCGCGCAGTCCAGAGATCGGTCAGGCTCAGGCCCGGGTCCGCGCGGCAGAGGCCGGGCGCGACCAGGCCGAGCGCGAATGGATGCCGCGGATTGAAGTGACTGGCGCCTATGGCTGGCGTCACCTTGAAAATGCCCCGCGGATCAACCTTGGCCTGTCAGCGGTAAAGACCCGTCCGTTCTATGCTACGATTAGCGTCAATCAGCCGCTATGGGATTTCGGACGCCGCCGGTTCGCCACCAAAGCCCAGGAAGGCCGGATGATCGCGGCCGGCTGGGATGAACAGGCGACCGGCGAATATGCCGCCTATGTGATCGTTCGGGCCTACTTGCAGGTCCGGGTTCAGCAGATGATCGTCGATGGCGCCGAAGAAAACCTCTCGTTTCACCGTGATCTCTATGCCGATGTCGGTGAAGCGGTCGATCGCGGGATTCTGACCGTGGCGGAAAAGCAGCAGGCCAACGAACGCTTGCAAGGCGCGATCCTGGCGCAGGACCAGGCCCGGGCCGAACTGGCGACAGCCCGCTCCGAGCTTTCGTTGCTGCTCGGGATCTCGGAATTCGATCTGCAATTGCCGCCCGATCCGGCAGCGAAGCTGCCCGCTACGCTGGAAAATGCTTTGGCGGTGACCCAGATCAACGATCCGCGGCTGCGCAGCGCCGAAGCACGGGTTCGTTCGGCGCAGGCCGGAGTGGGCCGGGCGTGGAGCGAATATGCCCCGCAACTGGGGCTTCAGGGCACGATCCGCTATGGCGAGGATTTCGAAGGCTATCGCGGCACCACTAAGGACTATGAATTGCTGCTGACGGCCCGCTGGACTTTGTTCGATGGCGGGATCAATTCGGCCCGGGTGCGCGAGGCCAAGGCCGGAGTGGATGAGGCCCGCTTTGCCCTGGCCCAGGCTGACCGTGAGAGCGAACTCGCAATCCGCAAGTCGTGGATTGCGATCGAAGACTGGAAGGACCGCCTTAAAGTCCAGCGCGAACGGCTGAAGGTCGCGCGCGATCTGCGCATTTCCTATGTCGAGCAGTTCGGGATCGGGCGGCGCTCGTTGCTGGATCTGTTCGCGGCGCAAAGCGCGGTGTTCAGCGCCACCTCCGATGTCAACGTGGCCCAGCATGGGCTGTGGCTGGCGCAATATGGCCTGCTTGGCCAGATGGGCGGTTTGCGCGATTTCCTGGGCGTCAGCGAACGCAAGCTCAGCCCGAAAATGTACGGCCCACGCTAGCTTTTTTCTGAACAAAAAAGCCCCGCCCGGATGGCCGGGCGGGGCTGGTGATTTGGAAGGCAGGCGGCGTTTACTTGACGACCACCTCAACCCGGCGGGCAGCGTCCCTGGCGACGCTGGCGTCGGTCACGTTCTCAGGCTTGACCAGCGCGGCCGAGGCTTCGGGAATTCCGGCCTTGACCAGTGCTGTCTGAACCGCCTGAGCGCGCTTCTTGGCCAGATCGGCGTTAAGCGCTGCATTGCCGCTGGGGTCGGCATAGCCCGAGATCGCCAGGCTGGAGCCGGGGTTGGCTTCGAGCCAGGCCTTGAGTCCGCCCGCAGTCGGATCGAAGGCGGGAACAACATCGATCTTGCCGCTGTCAAAGTAGACCTTGACCACCGGTTTGCCTTCGCGGGTTTCTGTGGTGACACCGGCACCGGTCGGGATCGTCACGCTGCCTTCGGCGGGAGCGGCGGCAAGGTCGGCTCCGCCAGCCACGGCAGCGTCGCTGCCCGCAGCAACGGCTGAGGTTTCAGCCGAGCCCGCTGCGGCATCGTCCGAAGGACCGCGCAGGAACAGCCACCAGGCCAGGAACAGCAGCAGCGCGAGGCCGAGCAGCCACCACAGCCAGCCAAGACCCGAGTCTTCGTCCTTGGAAGAACCGGTTAGCGCCTGAGCGCCGTCACTGACTGCCGAGGCGGCCTTGCTGGCCGCGCCGGTTGCCAATGCCGCCGCACCTGCGGCAGCTGCACCAGCGGCGCCGGCCACGGCCGCTCCGGCATCGGACGCCGCGGCGACGGTTGCCTTGGCCGCGTCGGCTGCACCTGAAGCCGCCGCCTTGGCAGTATCGGTAGCAGCGCCGGCCGCAGCCTTGGCGGTGTCGGCTACGCTATCAGCTGCCTTGACCACAGCTTCCTTTGCAGCGGCGGGTGCCGCGCTGACCAGACCGAGAGCGCCGCCGGCGGCCGCCGTTGCCGCAGCAGCCTTGCCCGGCGTAACGGCCTTTTTGGTAGTAGCGGTCTTGGCGGTCGAAACCTTGGCAGAAGCCGCCGCCTTCTTGGCTGGAGCTGGCTTGGCAGTAGCCGGCTTGGCTGGAGCCGCCTTGGCAGGAGCCGCCTTGGGTGCAGCGACTTTCTTCGCCGCCGGCTTCTTCGCAGCTGCGGCCCCCGCGGTTGCGGCGCCAGCAACAGCGGCGGCTGCACCAGCAGCCTTGGCTGCGCTCTTTTTCGCCGGAGCCGTTGCTGCCGCGGGCTTGGCTTCGGCCTTCACCGTCGTCTTGGCCGCTGCGGGCTTCTTCTCGGCCTTGGCCGGGGCCTTTGCGGCAGCCGCCTTGGCCTTCGGTTCAAACAGGCCAAGCGCCTTATAGTGATCGGCAAGCAGGTAATAGACCGTGACGCGGTTCTTGGTCCGGTCAGCCTTCATCGCTTCGCCAACCTTGGCGATTGCGGCGTCAAGCGCGCTGTCCGCCTCGGTCCGGCCGAGCTTCTTCTTGAGGAAATTGTTGCGGACCCGATCGAGTTCCTTCGGATCGGAGAACGATACCAACGCCGAATCGCGGTTGCGCAATGCGATGCCGCAATAGCGGACGATCCCTGCAATCACCGCGTCATCGGCCTTTGCTGCGTATTTCTTGACGTCTGCGGCCCAATCGGTTGCCATTTCCTACTCCCTACGACCTCGGCAATCGGTGATTGCCTTAAAGCTCCGTGGTTCGAAGCACGGTCGGGGAACCTAGCGATTTATCGCAGGCGGTCTAGGTGGAAATAGTTGGTATTCAGGCTGCGAGGCGCAGTTCCAGCCGGCCCCAGATTTCGACCAGGGCCTTGGTCAGCTCGGTCATCATCGCCTCGGTATGGGCCGGACCCGGCGTGAAGCGCAGCCACTCGGTTCCGCGCGGTACAGTGGGGTAATTGATCGGCTGAACATAGACCCCATATTCGGCCAGCAGCACGTCGGCGATCTTCTTGGCCTGGACCGGATCTCCAACCATCAGCGGAACGATGTGGGTGGTCGAATCCATCACCGGCAGCCCGGCTTCGCGGAACATGGCCTTGAGCATCGCGGCATTGGTCTGCTGCGCCTCGCGCTCGACCGAACTGGCCTTGAGGTGGCGCACCGAGGCCAGCACGCCGGCGACCAACACAGGCGAGAGGCTGGTGGTGAAAATGAATCCCGGGGCATAGCTGCGGATCACGTCGATGATCCGGCTGTCGGCGGCGATATACCCGCCCATGACGCCGAACGCCTTGCCCAGCGTGCCTTCGATGATGTCGATCCGGTGTGCGGCTTCGTCACGATCAGTAATCCCGCCGCCGCGGGGGCCATACATGCCGACCGCATGGACCTCGTCGATGTAGGTCAGCGCATTGTACTTGTCGGCCAGATCGCAGATCGCGTGAATCGGGGCGACATCGCCTTCCATCGAATAGACCGATTCGAATGCGATCAGCTTGGGCGCTTCAGGGTCCTCGGCGGCGAGCAGTTCTTCCAGATGCGCCAGATCGTTGTGGCGGAACACCCGCTTCTCAGCACCCGAATTGCGGATCCCGGCGATCATGCTGGCGTGGTTGAGTTCGTCCGAAAAGATCACGCAGCCGGGCAGGATCTTGGCAATGGTCGAAAGCGTCGCGTCGTTCGAGACATAGCCCGATGTGAACAGCAGCGCGCCGTCCTTGCCGTGCAGGTCGGCCAGCTCAGCCTCTAGATCGACGTGATAGTGTGTGTTCCCGCCGATATTGCGGGTGCCGCCGGATCCGGCGCCAACATCGTGCAGCGCCCCTTCCATCGCTTCGATCACCTTGGGGTGTTGGCCCATCGCCAGGTAATCGTTCGAACACCACACAGTGATGTCCTTGGGGCCGTTGTGCCCGGCAAAGCAGCGCGCGTTGGGGTAAGCGCCCTTGTTGCGCAGAATGTCGATGAAGACGCGATAGCGGCCTTCCGAATGGAGCCGTTCAATCGCCTGGTCAAAAATCTGATCGTAATTCACGTGACTGGGTTCCCCCGGCATGCCGCCGTGTTTCGGCGCGCTCTACGCGAACAAGTGGGGGAATGCGAGTCCATTCGCATTGCGCTCGATCAATCCGGCAGGCCGGAAAAGCCCTTGCGCACTCCCGTCTGGTTTTTGGGATCGCTAACCCATTCATAGTCGTGCCCGGGGAGGATGACCAGGGCCGGGCTTTGCGCCTTGAGCGCCTGCATGGTGCGCAGCCAGGCAAAGACTTCGTCGCGATCTTCCGGAGCGAACCAGTCGCCAATCAGGCGCGAGCGGGCGCGGGTTTCCGTCCAGTTCTGGGTGAAAGTGGCGATATCGCCAGCGAACAGGAACTCAGGCCCGCTGGCCAGCCGGACGTAGATCATCTGCGATCCGGCAGTATGACTGCTGGCCGGGATCACCACCACTCCGGGCGCGACTGCTAACGGCACTGTTCCCTGCAGGGTAGGAGCCGGGCGTGCGCCTTTCGGCCAGGGCAACAGTTCGGTCCAGCGGTTGCCCGAGATCTGCGCCGGGTTGAGCCGTGCGGCAACCAGGGCCCCGGCATCGTTCAGAGCCACCAGCCCGCCTTCGTGGTCGATATGTTCATGGGTGATCAGGATCAGTCCGGCACCGCGCAGCGCCAGATTGATCCGCGATTGCGCGGCCTCATCGAATTGTTTCATGCCCATTTCGGTCGCTGCCGCTTTGGTCAGGCCGCTGTCAATCACGATCGGCTTGCCGCCTTGAACCGGCAAATGCCAGGCCATCACTCCGACCTGCTTGCCGGTGAGCCCGCCGCCGGCGACGAACAGAGATCCTGGCAAGCGGCGAAAGGCGGATAGCTCCACTTCCACGGCATCGGGTGCCTGGCCAGGCATGCTCGCGGCAAGCTGGCGGAGCTGCGCGATGGTCACCGGCTTGGGCTGCGCATCACCAGGGCGATTGTCGAGCAGCAGCCAGTAATAGGTTAGCCCAAGCATCAGGATCAGAACGAACAGAAACCATTTGAGGCGGTGGATCATGTCAGTACCTCCAGGTTTTCGAGGCCATAGTTGGCAAGGCTCGCGGCCAGTGCGGCAAGGCCGGGTTCAGACCTGGTGAACAGGGCGAAGTCCGGCCGGGTGCGGGAAAAGTCCTGCTCCCGGGTCAGGTGATTGATCCGCCGCGCTATCCCGGCAGCGCCATCGACAAAGCTTACGCCCGGTCCGAAGGCTGCGGCCAGTTCTTCGCTCACCAGCGGAAAGTGCGTGCAGGCCAGCACCACGGTATCGATAGCCGCGCCGCCCGGCTGGTCGCGCAGCCCCGCTGCGGCGCGGGTGAAGACGGCTGGATCAACAGGCTCTCGGCGCAGCTTAGCCTCGGCCGCGCCGACCAGTTCGCCAGCAGCGAAGCGCAGCACGGTCTTGTCAGAAGCAAATTCGGCGGAGAGGCGGTCAACATAGGGTTGGCGGATCGTTGCGGCGGTTCCCAGCAGGCCGATCGTGCCGCTGCGGGTCTGCTCGGCCGCGGGTTTGATCGCCGGGACGGTGCCGACAATCGGTACGTTGAGCACGTCGCGGACCATACCCAGCGCGATTGTGCTGGCGGTGTTGCATGCGATGCAGATCAGCCGCGGCTTGTAGCGCTCGCTCATCCGCCCCAGCAGCCCGCAGACCCGCGCCGCGACTTCGGCTTCGCTCTTGGTTCCATAGGGCAGCCCGCCGTTGTCGGCGGCGTAGATCACCGGGGCTTGCGGCAGCAACCCACGCACTTCGGCCAGCACCGACAGCCCGCCGACCCCGGAATCAAACAACAGAAGCGGAGCCGATGCGTCCATTTGCGTGGCAATCCCCCAAAGCGCGCTTGTTAAGTCTGCCCCCTTGTAGCTACGAGTAGCAGGGAAAGGGAAGGTGGCGCGATGGAAGCTCTGTATGCACTGGCCTTGGGATACCTGCTGGGCTCGGTCCCGTTCGGGCTGATCCTGACCAATTTGCTAGGTGAGGGTAACCTGCGGAGCATCGGTTCGGGCAATATCGGTGCCACCAATGTACTGCGCACCGGGAACAAGGGGCTGGCTGCGGCGACCTTGCTGCTTGATGGAGCCAAGGGCTTTCTGGCGGTGTGGCTGGCCCTGCGATGGTTCGCTGTCCCCGCGCAGCTGGACCTGGCTGGATTGGGCGCGCCGCTGGCCGGTTTGGGCGAAGTGCTGGGCCATTTCTTAGCTGTATTGCTTTAGTTGTAATGCGTTTAGGTAGTGGAGTCTATTTTGTTA
>CAZOSI010000088.1:0-13441 GCA_964582485.1 uncultured Novosphingobium sp. | reverse complement strand
GGCGAAGGCGCGTTCGGATGATATTGTCAGCAGCCGTTTGATCGCCTCGGTCATCGAAAAGCCAGGGAGTGTGGAACAGGCCGGAAGCACCATCAAGCCGGCCGCAGCCGAACCAGCGAGAAAGCCGCGCCGCGCGATCGAACTGCTCACGATCTTGTCCATGGTTCTATTCTCCGTGTTGCGGGGGCTGTCGCCCGCCGCCAATTGCCGCCATAGGAGCGCCGGAATGAACCGCGTCCGACTCCTAGTCTTCAACCCGGCGCTGCCAGTGCTGGACTATCGCCTTCCTGCTGGAATGGCGACAGAATTCGGCCAGCTGGTGATAGCCCCGTTGGGTCCGCGCCAGGTGCTGGGGATCGTCTGGGAACCGGAACGGCTGCCGGGTGCCGAGGTTCCCGAAGCCAAGCTCCGCCCGTTGCTCGAGGTGCTGCCGGTCCCGCCGCTGAGCGCGCCATTGCGGCGGCTGATCGAATGGTGCGCGGACTATTACGTCGCTTCGCCCAATGCAGTAGCGCGGATGGCGCTGGGAAGCATGGCCGCACTGCGCGGCGGCGGGACCACCACCGAATACCGCCTCTCGGGTGAAGAGCCCAAGCGCCTGACCCCGCAGCGCGCGGCGGCGATGGACGCGCTGCACGGCGAGCAGGCGAGCATTCGCGAGCTCGCCCATATCGCCAGCGTGTCCGAAGGGGTTCTGCGCGGGATGGTCGGCGCGGGGATCCTTGAGCCGGTCACCGTCGACCTCGATCGCCCCTACCCCCGCGCCCGGCCCGAACACGGACAGCCGGAACTATCGGCGGCTCAGCAAGCGGCTGCAGACCGCTTCGTCGCGGCGGTAAGCGCGCGGCAGTTCGCGCCATTTCTGCTCGACGGGGTGACCGGGTCGGGCAAGACCGAATGCTATTTCGAGGCGGTCGCTGCGGCGATCCGCGAGAAGCGCCAGGTGCTGGTGCTGCTGCCCGAGATTGCGCTGACCGAAAACTTCCTGCGCCGTTTCGAAGCGCGCTTCGGCGTGCCGCCGGTGCTGTGGCATTCCAGCCTCAAGCAAAGCGAGCGCCGCCGCGCCTGGCGCGCGATCGTCAGCGGCGATGCCCAGGTCGTGGTTGGCGCGCGCTCCGCGCTGTTCATGCCTTACAAGAACCTTGGCCTGATCGTGGTCGACGAAGCCCACGAGGTTTCGTTCAAGCAGGACGATGGGGTCCGCTACAACGCCCGCGATGTTGCGGTGATCCGTGCCCGGTTCGAGAGCATTCCGGTGATCCTGGCCAGCGCCACCCCCGCGCTCGAATCGCTGCAACTGGCCGAGGCCGGGGTCTACGAAAAGATCGACCTGCCCGACCGGTTTGGCGGCGCGACCCTGCCCGATGTCTCGATCGTCGATCTGCGCAAGGAAATGCCCGAACGCGGCCGCTGGCTGGCCCCGCGGCTGGTCGAGGAAATGCGCGAGAGGCTCGAAAAGGGCGAGCAAAGCCTGCTGTTCCTCAACCGGCGCGGCTATGCCCCGCTGACGCTTTGCCGACACTGCGGCTATCGCTTTCAATGCCCCAATTGCAGCGCCTGGCTGGTCGAGCACCGGCTGTCGCGGCGACTGGCCTGCCACCACTGCGGGCACGAGGTTCCCCCGCCTGAAGCTTGCCCGGATTGCCAGACCCCGGACTGCCTGGTCGCCTGTGGCCCTGGGGTCGAGCGGATCGCTGACGAAGTGGCCGAACTGCTGCCTGAGGCCCGCATCGCGGTGGTCACATCGGACACACTGAACAGCCCGGAGAAGATCAGCGAATTCGTCAGTGCGACCGAGGAAAAGCTGATCGACGTGATCGTCGGCACCCAGATCGTCACCAAAGGCTATCACTTTCCCGACCTCACTTTGGTGGGTGTGGTCGATGCCGATCTGGGGCTGGAGGGTGGAGACCTGCGCGCCGCCGAGCGCACTTTTCAGCAGGTTACTCAGGTTGCAGGGCGGGCCGGTCGCGGCGAGAAACCGGGCGAAGTGCTGATCCAGACCCGCCATCCCGAAGCCGCAGTGATCGCCGCCCTCGCCGCTGGCGACCGCGACGCCTTTTACGAGGCCGAAGCCGAGGCCCGGAAGGACGCCGGCGCGCCACCGTTCGGCCGCTGGGCCGCGATCATCGTCTCGAGCGAGGACCAGGCCGAAGCCCGCGAGGCGGCCCGCGCGGTCGGCGCCACCGCGCCCAACCTGCCCGACGTGATGGTGCTCGGCCCGGCCCCTGCCCCGCTTAGCCTGCTGCGTGGCCGTCACCGCTTTCGCCTGCTGATCAATGCGCGCCGCTCGGCCAAATTGCAGGACGTAATCCGCGCCTGGCTCGATCCGCTGGAGTTCCCGCAAGGCGTGCGGGTCAGCGTCGATATTGATCCCTATTCCTTCGTGTGAATGACAGCAAAGGGGCACGCAAATACTGTAGCCAATCGAAGTCGGTGAACTTACTTTTGCCGCAACGAATCGGGGGCAAGCAATGCGAGTACTGATAGCCGTATTGCTGCTGGTATTTTCCGAGCCTGTTTTGGCGGCAACCTGGCGCGAAGCGGAAACGACCCATTTTAAAATCATCAGCTCGGGCGACGAAAAAGGATTGCTGAAGTTTGCCGAGCGCTTGGAATATTTTCACACGCTGTTGCGGCTAGCAACGGGCGCCAGCGAAACGAACCGCCCGGTTGTCAAAGTGCGGGTCTATCTGGTGCCAACAATAGGCGATGTGAAGCGCCTTTACGGCAATCCTAACAGCGACGTCGCAGGGTTCTATGGCCCTCGCGAGGATGGAGCGTTTGCCGTCGTTCCGCGCACGACCGGTGACGGCATTTTCACAGGACAACTCGTGCTGTTCCATGAATATGCCCACCACTACATGTTGCAATATACTCCGGCGGCCTATCCATCATGGTACGTTGAAGGCTTCGCCGAAATCGCATCGACCGCCTCGTTTGAGCGCAAGGGCGCGATTACCTTCGGCAAGGCAGCTTCGCATCGGCAATATGAACTTGACGGTGGCACGAGCTATTCTGTGATCAAGATGCTTGACGGTACCTATCTCAAAGATCGCGAAAAGGGTCGGGGCTGGAGTTATGGCGATGCCTGGGCGCTCAGCCACTACCTGACCTTTTCGGACAAGCGCCGGGGACAGTTCCGAAGCTACCTTAACGCCATCAACAGCGGCAAGAAGATTGCCGATGCCACTCAGAGCTTCGGCGATATGGGCGAACTGCAGCGCGAGGTTGGCGCCTATGTTGCCGGAGGCAGCTTCCCCTACCGCGCGGTTCCGATTGCCGAAGGGTCGGCTGGACCCGTCAAGTTGCGCGAACTCGGTACGGCCGAGGCCGAAGCGATCGACATGCACGTCGAGTTCGAACGCCGGACTGAGCTTCCAAGCAAACGCGACGATGAAGCTGATGCCCTGTTCGACAAGCGACTGGCCAAAGCCAAACAGGATCGGGCGGACTGGATCGCCAAGGTCGAGGCTTTGGCCAATCGGCATGCCACTGACCCGGCTGGCTGGCTGCTGCTTGCCGATGTCCGCTGTGCGATTGAAGATTATCTGGCCTGCGAATCCGCGGCTGACCGAGCTCTTGCCCTGGCGCCAGGCATCGGCCGAGGTCTGGTCCGAAAGGCCGAGGCCACGATGGGTCTGGCCGCAGATTTGCCCGCTGACAAGCGCAAGATCAAAGTGAAGGCGGCCCAAGAACTCCTGCTGCAAGCAAATGCCGCAGATTCAAATGATCCGCTGGCGCTGTTGCTGTTATATCAAAGCTTCGGCAAAATGGGCATGGGCGCCGATGCCGAAGGATTGGCTGCGCTACTCACCACGGTGCAACTCGTTCCGCAGCTACCCGGCCCCCGTTTGATGCTGGCTCAGGAATTCATTCAGCGCGGACGCTTGCGGGACGCTCGCATCATCCTGCGTCCGCTGGCTTATTCGCCGCACGAAACGCCGGCAGCGCGCCGCGCCCGCGAAATGCTGGATCAGGTGGAGGCCAAACTGGGGGTGGTTTGAGGTCGGATCGTTGGGCACTGCAAGGCTTGCGGATTTGCCTGGCAATGGATCCCTGTTCTTTCGTCTGAAAGTAAGTGTTGCCGCCTTGGGACCCTTGCGGCAATCAAACGCCATGCCTCTGATTCGTCTTTGCTTTGCCGCTTTCCTGGCAATATTCGCCCAATGCCTGCTGCCAGCCCCTGCCCATGCCAAATGGTTGAAAGCAGAGACACGGCATTTCGTTCTGTACAGCTCTGGAAGCGAGAAAGAGCTGCGCGAAACTGCCATCCGTCTTGAGCGATTTGACGCGCTGCTCAAGCTGAAGTTCGGCTTTCAGGAAAAGCCGCATCAGCCGAAATTGCCGATCTATTATCTAGCCCGAAAGGCTGATGTCAAAGCGTTGACCAAGGGCTGGCAACCCAATGCCGCAGGGTTCTTCGCGCCCCGTCCCGAAGGGAGCTTTGCCGTAGCGAACCGGGAAAAGGCACAAAGCGAGCTGGAATTAGGCGGCGATGGCACGCTGATGCATGAATATGGTCACTACTTCATGTTCCGTCATGCGTCCTTCCCCTATCCGGCCTGGTACGTTGAGGGCTTCGCGGAATTTGTCTCGACAACCACGATTGACGCCAAGGGCAATTGGACCATGGGCAAGCCCGCCTATCATCGGGCCTACAGCCTGCTCAATCTGGACGTAGTCCCGATCAATCAGCTGCTGTTCGAACGCTACAACGGGCTTTCACCAGCGGAAACCAGCGTCTTTTACGGCCGATCCTGGCTGCTGACGCACATGATGCTCATCAAGCCGGAACACAATTCCAAGCTGGCCACCTATTTCGCAGCCCTCGCCGCCGGCAAGGACCCGCGGCTCGCCGCTACTGAAGCCTTTGGTGATTTGGATACCCTGGACAAAGCGCTCAACAAGTATCGCACGGAAAAGCTGACGTTTATCACTTCGCGCGCACCAATCCAGACCGACATAGCGGTGACGGTCACACCGCTTGACGCTCTGGCCGAGGCGCTGCTGCCGCTCAAGCTGGAACGCCTGTCCGCTTCAGATATCTCTGCTCTTCCGGCAAAGCTGGAATCCCTGACCGGCCGCTATTCGAATCAGCCAGAACCCCTGTACGAGTTGGCAATGGCACATCGGTGGCTTGGCAGCCGTGCCCCCCAAGAACAGCAAGAAGCGCATACAGCAAAGGCTGAAGCGGCGATTGATCAAATTTTGGCGATCAACCCGCGCCATGTTCGCGGCAATGTAATCAAGGCCGAAATCGTGATGCGCCGCCTGCAAAAGGGAGGCGAACGCAGTCCGGAACGCTGGTCGGCTGCGCGAGAATACTTGATTACGGCCAATCGCGAATCAAGCGATGATCCGATGGTTCTGGTCGCTTGGTACGACAGCTTCCGGCTGCAAGGCCGCAAGCCAAGCCCGACGGCCCGCGATGGCCTGGCCCGCGCGTTCGAACTTGTTCCGGAACAGCCGGAAATCCGGTCACGCTTCGCTTATGATCTCGCCGATCAGGGTCGGTTCGCCGAAGCGATCAAGCTGGCCGAAACACTGGCATTCAACCCGCATGGCGGTAAGCAGGGCGAGGTCTTGCTTGAGCGGATCAAGGCTATGCGCGACCGTAGGGCGCAGAGGCCCGACGACTGAAGCCAATCTTGCCTGGCAAAGTCAGGCCAGATTCAGTTCGAAGATCGTCGCCACATTGGCGGCAGAACCCGCCCCCGGCGGACGGCGACAGCCAGCAGGGACACCCCGGCCAAGGTTGCAACGACCATGGCAACCGCGCTTGCTTCAAGCCCGAAATCGCCGCCGGTCAGCCACTCCGGTCCGATCCGGCGAGTGATCAACAGGCCTAGCGGGGCTTCGCCGCCCGATACCGGAACCGAAAAGACCCAGCCCTGGGTAAAATTCCAGGCCGCGTGGATACCGATCGCCAGCCACAAGCGCCTAGTCAGCAGAAAAGCCGCACCCAGCAAGATCCCGGCCTCAAGCGCAATCGCGAGTGAAGAGAACCAGGTGGCGTCGGGATTGGTGATATGCAGCAGCCCGAATAGCCCTGAAGTGAAGGCGAGCGAGCCCCAGGTCCCGATCATCGATTCCATGTGGCGCTGGACGATCCCGCGAAACAGGGTTTCCTCGATCGTGCCGCTGACGATCGCAATCGCGAGCATGGTCCAGAACTGCCCCATGCCGCGCAAGCCGAGAAACTCGATCCCGCCGAGCAGCGCGACGATGCCGGTCATCAGGCTGAACAGCACCGTACCAATCCCGATCCCGGCGGCCAGTTCGGCCACCGCCCCGTTCAATGGCAGCTCGGTGTCCTCGGAGCGCTCAACCCAGCGCTTGTAGGCCTTGTAGCCGAGCGCCACGGCCACAGCCATCAGCACAGCGCCGAAGGTCTTTTGCGGCGTGTTGCGGGCAAACCCGAGCTGCTCATAGGCCTGCCCAACCCCAACCCCGACAACGCTGATCCAGACGAAACCGATGATCATCAGCGTCAGCGGAAAGGCGACAATCCGCCGCAACAGAGAGGGTGTGGCCGGGGCCGGAGTTTGGTGTATTATGCTATCCATACACCTCATTTGCGCAATTCAGCCCGGCTTGCAACCGGTTTTGCCTTAGGTCGCGGCGTAAGGCACGATCTCTCCGGCAAAAACCGCTTTGGCCTGCCCCGCCAGCCAGTCCATCGCCGCCGCCCAGGGGCCGTGGCCATAGGAGATCCGCGCCACCCCGCAGGCGGCCAGTTCGGCATGGGTGCCGCGGCCCTTGCCCCACAGGATGTTAACCGGCAGCGGCGAGGCCTTGCAGATCGCGGTGATCGTGAGGTGATCGCCCAGGAACGGCACGAACAGGCCGCCTGCCCCGGCTTTGGCATAGGCCTCGGCGCGTTCGAGCGTCGCTTCGATCAGCGCCGGGGAATAGTCCGCCGGATTGATTCCGCGATAGACGTCGCAGCGCGCGTTGACGAACAGACCGCTGTCCGCCGCCGCGCCCAGCCGCTCGGCGGCTTCGGCCAAGGGCAGCAGCGTGGTTTCGCCCGGCATGCGGTCTTCCATGTTGATCCCGGCGGCTCCGGCATCGCGGGCGCGCTCAACCGAAGCACGGACCTGGGCAGGAGTATCGCCATAGCCGCTCTCGAAATCGAGCGTCACCGGCACTTCCACCACCGAGACAATCCGCTCCAGGTTGCGCAGCGCGTCCTCGATCGAGAAATCCTCACCGTCCTTGAAGCCCTGCGCTTCGGCCACGCCATAACTGCCGGTGGCGATGGCCTTGGCGCCCGCCCCTGCCACGGCCTTGGCACTGCCAGCATCCCAAATGTTGAACAGCATCAGTGGATCGCCCGGCACGTGCAGCGCGCGGAAGGCCTCAATCTTGCTCATCACTTTGCTTCCTTCTCCAGCAGCTTGCGCTTGATCTCTAACCCATAGGCGTACCCGCCAAGATGCCCGCCGGTGCGGATCACCCGGTGGCAGGGGATCAGCACTGCGACATTGTTGGCCCCGTTGGCGCTGCCCGCCGCGCGAACTGCCTTAGGCTTGCCCACAGCTGCGGCGAGCTCGGCATAAGTGCGCGTTTCCCCGGCCGGGATCCGCTGCAACTCACGCCAGACCGCTTCCTGGAACGCGGTACCCTTTACGTCGAGCGGGATGTGGCTGAAATCGCCGGGCGCCTCTACCGCATCGACCACCGACTTGAGCAAAGCCGCAAACTCCACCCCGCCCTCGACCAGTTCGGCCTTGGGAAACCGCTCTTCCAGCGCCTCGCGCCCTTCATTGAACGACAGCCGGCAGACGCCCTTGGAGGTGGCTGCAACGAGCATCGAGCCCAGCGAGGTATCGACCACTGCCCAGTGAATCGTCGCGCCCTTGCCCCCATTGGCCCAGGCCGATGGCGTCATTCCCAGTCTCCCCTGATTGGCTTCATAGAACCGCGACGGGCCTGAATAGCCCGCGGCGTAGATTGCGTCGGTCACCGTGCCCTCACCGGTCAAGGCCTCGGCCGCACGCTCGGCCATCAAGGCGCGGGCATAGGCCGCAGGCGAAAGCCCGGTGTGGCGGGTGAAGACCCGCTGGAAGTGGCTGGGCGAATAGCCGGTCTCCTCAGCCAGCGCGGCCAATGCAAGCGGCTGCTCGGCGGCCTTGATCGCCTGGATCGCGGCCAGCACCGCGCGCTCATCGCGGCTGACATCGTCAGGCAAGCAGCGTTTGCAAGGGCGCAGGCCTGTGGCACGGGCTTCTTCACCGCTGGCGAAAAAGCGCACGTTATGCCGCGCCGGGTGCCGCGCCGCGCAGCTTGGGCGGCAGTAGATTCCCGTGGTCAGCACTCCGGTTACGAAGCGCCCGTCAAAAGCGCGGTTCCGCTCTGTCACTGCAGTCCAGGCATCGTCCTCCGCGATCATGCCCCTGCTCCTTCGTGGCGCTCGATCCGCGCGGCGAAGCAGCCATGCGCGGCATTGTGAGCATCGATATAGGCCATTGCCGGATTGGCCAACAGCTCAGCGATTTTCGTTTCCGCCTCGCCTGGCAGGGCCAGCCGCGCATCACGCAGCACTCCGTCCGCGTCAAACCCGCGCAAACCCAGAGGGCGGCTCTCGAACGCCGGCGGCAGGCAGTCAACGTAACGCGCCGACGGCACATTCTTGCGGACATAGATCGCATAGGCACTGCGATAAGGCGTATCGACCGCGTGGCTGGTGTGATGCAGCAGGATCAACTCGTCTCCTTCGCGGGCATCCTCCAGGCTGACCCGGCAGGGAAAAACGCGATCGGCCGTGGCAGTCACCCGGCACGCGCGGCGCTCGGCCAGTTCGGCGTCGGACAGGACGAACAGCGGCGCGAACTGGGCGGGATCAAGGCCGGTAATGGCGTAAGTCATGGGGTTCTCCTTGGTGTTGGAACCCTCCATGCCGCGATTCGCTCCGTCCCGCGTCCCGCGCCTTGCGGTCAAACCGCCATCAACAATTCGCGGGGCCCAACTTCAACCGGCGGTTACATGCAGAGCTGATTGGTATGCCATCACGCCGAGAGCACAATTGACTAGCGAGGCAACGAAACCAAAGAAGGATAGAAGTATATACCGGCGTGCATGATCTTCAGTCTCCTCTCCCCATTCATACGAAATTTGCGCCGCAACAAATCCAAATGCCGGGAAAATCCAGAATGCCAGGTTTGTCCAGGCAAATATCTGAGCTCCATCCCCATCAGGATTGACCTTGCCCTTGATGAATTTGCCTATCAGCCAACCAACCAAAGAAGCTGGCGCCAAAACAATCAGAATGCCCAGTCCGACCGACAAGCGCTCCTGCAAATTTGAACCCAGCAATTTATAGCCAAAATAGCCAATCACTCCGGACAATATGTACAAACCCGATTTCATGTGCTTTCTGCCTTTCGGCAATACATTTTCATGAAAACGTTTATGTTCTATTGAACATCCATAATGGTGCAAATTCTTAGCACCAATGTCCAGGCATCATCATCGGCAAGCATGGTCTCAATCATGGCAGGACTCCCTTGTTGCCGAAAGCCCTAGCCCGCCCGATCACGCCCAGCGTCCCGCGCCTTGCGTTCAAACCATGCTAGGCCGCCAAAGGTTCCCCGGTCAGGGTGATACGGTGCATCACCCGGCGGTGCCCATGGTAGTCGTTCATCGCGAGGTGCCAGGTTGCCCGGTTGTCCCAGATCGCCACGCTGCCTGGCCGCCACTGGATCCGGCACTGGAATTCCTCACGGCTGCCTACTTCGATCAGGTATCTCAGCAGCGGCAAGCTCTCCTCACGGGTCCAGCCTTCGAAATGGGTGGTGAAGGCCCCGTTGATATAGAGCAGCTTGCGGCCCGTTACCGGGTGGCGAATGATCACCGGATGGATTGCCCGGGTGGAAAGCTCCTGCCCGGTCATTTCGCCAGCCAGGTCTGTCTTCGAATAGTACCCGCCCGGCTGGTAGATATGGTCGGCAGTATGCACCGCGCGCAGACCTTCCAGCGTCTGCTTCAGCCCATCGGACAAGGCATCGTAAGCAGCGCCCATGCTGGAGAATAAGGTATCCCCGCCGACGGGTGGCAATTCGCGCGCGACCAAGATCGAGCCCATTGCCGGCACCTGGTCAAAACTGTGATCAGTGTGCCAGCCGCCGCCGATATTGTCCTTCTGGTCCTCGGCCTTGCGCACTTCGGCAATTTCGGGCCAGCCGCTGTTGGTGGGGAAGAACGGATTGACGTCAATCCCGCCCCAGCGCTTGGCAAAAGCGATGTGCTGTTCGGGCGTCAGATCCTGATCGCGGATCACCGCCACGCCGCTTTCATAGACCTGCGCCTTGAGCGCATCGAGCGCCGCGCCTTCCAGTTCGGACAGCTGCACGCCAGTAATCTCGACGCCAACGGACTCAGCCAGCGGGGATACTTTCATAGACTCTCTCCTTGACGCACAGTCTTGCCCAGCAATGCATTCAGCCGCAAGGCCAAGGTCCAGGCATCCCCCGGCCAGCGCGCCGAAAGGTAATTGCCGTCCTGGACCACGAACCCTGCATTGGGCGCCGTCGATCCGGCATAGCGCGGGAACAGGCCGCAGCGCTCGAACTTGCCCTGACGGCCGATCCGCGTGCGCACTTCCCGCTCGACGCTGACCGGATAAGTGCGATAGTGCCCTGGCAGCGCCTTGTCGGTTAGCCGCACGGCGATTTCTTCCATGATGTAGGTCAACGCGGTGGTCCGCTTGCCTTTTAGCACGCCCGCACGCGCCAGCGGCAGCACGCCGTGGCAGATCGCGCTGACTGGCTGGTCGGCCGCGAAAGCCTCATTGGCGAGGCGGAACACTTCCGGGCTTTCGCAGTAGGGCTTCATCCCGGGCGCATGCCCGCCCGGGAAGTGCAAGGCGTCATACTTGTCGGCCTTCGCCTTGGCCCAGGTGATCGGCTTCTTGAAATGCGGCGCGGCGATCATCGTTGCATAGGCCGCTTCAGCCTCCATCCGCGCTTTCAGCGATGAGGCCAGCAAGGGCAGCCCCTCGCCGGTCAGCGTGATCGGATCGGCATAGGCGGGCTTGCCGCTCTGGGTGGCAAAGCAGACCTCGTGCCCGGCCTGGCACCAAACCAGCCACGGCAGCGCAACCTCGCTGGGGTCGTAGTCGCTCTGGGGCAGGATGATGAGGATCTTGGCCACGCTCAGCCCCCCAGAGCCTTGAACAGCATCAAGGTCCGCGCCTTTGCCAGTTCGGCGCTTTCGGGGTGATAGTCCTTGCGCCGGTCGGAATTGAAGCCGTGCCCGGCCTCATAGATGAAGTGTTGCGCGGTGGGGTGGGCCTTTTCGATCAGTTTTTCGACCGGCTCGATCGGCACCAGCGAATCATAGCGCCCGAAATGGGTGATGGTCGCGCACTTGGGTGCTTCGTCGGCCCAGCGGCTGGCGACATGCCCGCCGTAGTAGCAGCTCGCCGCGTCGAGCAGGTCGCAGGTCTGCGCCATCCGCCAGGCCAGCGAGCCGCCATAACAATAGCCGACAATGAATGTCGGGCCTCCGCGCGCGTGGATCCATTCGATGCAGGACTGGGTGTCGGCCAGGCTGCGGTCCAGCGGCTGCTGGTCGCGGGCGATTTGCACCGCGCGTTCCCAGTCGGCCCCGGTATAGCCCAGCTCGATCCCCGGCTCGATCCGGTCGAACAGTGAGGGGCTGATCACTTCATAGCCGTCGCCACCATATTCCTCACACAGTTCGCGGATATGTTCGGTGACGCCGAAGATTTCCTGTACCAGCACCAGCCCGCCCCGCCGCTCGCCCTGAGGCAGCACGTGATAGCAAGGTAGTTCATGTCCGTCGGTCATGGTCAGCTTGAGCCATTCGCCCATCGAAAATCCTCTCAACCGCATTCCTGTTCGGGAATGTCCTTGCCCCACCTTGCATCGCAGCACAATCATGGCTATGCGCGCCCCCGTCTGAGGGGTGGACGTGCGTTTTCCGCGTCTGTCCGCCCTGCCAACGCACCCGATGCAAGGAACTTGAACGCGTGGAGAATTCCGGCGGCATTACGGCCAGTTTGCAAGGGCGTTACGCCTCTGCCCTTTATGAATTGGCTGCAGAGAGCAAGGCCGTGGCCGCGGTCGAGAAGGATCTTGGCGCTTTGGGCCAGGCGGTCCGTGAATCGGCCGACCTCGCCGCGCTGATTCGCAACCCGCAAGTCGGACGTGATGCCGGAGCTAAGGCGATCGATGCTGTTGCCAGCCTGTTCAAGGTATCGCCGCTGACCAGCAAGTTTCTGGGCGTGCTGGCCGCCAATGGCCGCCTGGCTGTTCTGCCTCAGGTTGTCAGCGCCTTTGCTGCGATCGCCGCTTCCGCTCGCGGCGAGGTCAAGGCCGAAGTTACCAGCGCCCATCCGCTGGGTGCCGCGCAGCTCAAGGCGCTGGCCAGCAAGCTGAAGGCCCGCGAAGGCAAAGACGTTACCATTTCCGCCACCGTTGATCCTGCGATCCTCGGCGGCCTGATCGTCAGGATCGGCTCGACCCAGATCGACAGCTCGATCCGTACCCGTTTGAACACCCTCGCTAACGCGATGAAAGGCTGAACATGGATATCCGCGCCGCTGAAATCTCCAAGGTCATCAAGGACCAGATCGCCAGCTTCGGCACCCAGGCCCAGGTTTCGGAAGTCGGTTCCGTGCTCTCGGTAGGTGACGGGATCGCCCGCATTCATGGGCTGGACAACGTCCAGGCCGGCGAAATGGTCGAATTCGCCAATGGGGTGAAGGGCATGGCCCTGAACCTCGAAGCTGACAACGTTGGCGTCGTGATCTTCGGGTCGGACAGCGAAATTCGCGAAGGTGACCAGGTCAAGCGGACCGGGACCATTGTGGACGTTCCCGTCGGCAAGGGCCTGCTCGGCCGCGTGGTCGATGCGCTCGGCAACCCGATCGACGGCAAGGGCCCGATCAAGGACGCGACCCGCCAGCGCGTCGAAGTCAAGGCTCCGGGCATCATCCCGCGCCAATCGGTCAACGAACCGGTGCAGACCGGCCTCAAGGCGATTGACGCCCTTGTCCCCGTTGGCCGCGGCCAGCGCGAACTGATCATCGGTGACCGCCAGACCGGCAAGACCGCCGTCGCGATCGACACCTTCATCAACCAGAAGGGTCCGAACTCGGGCACCGACGAATCGAAGAAGCTTTACTGCATCTACGTCGCCGTCGGGCAGAAGCGCTCGACCGTCGCGCAGATCGTCCGTCAGCTCGAAGAAAACGGCGCGATGGAATATTCGATCGTCGTCGCCGCAACCGCTTCGGAACCGGCTCCGCTGCAGTACCTCGCACCCTACACCGGCGCGACCATGGGCGAATTCTTCCGCGACAACGGCATGCACGCCGTGATCGTGTACGACGACCTTTCCAAGCAGGCCGTCGCATACCGCCAGATGTCGCTGCTGCTGCGCCGTCCGCCGGGCCGCGAAGCCTATCCGG
>CAZOSI010000087.1:0-13491 GCA_964582485.1 uncultured Novosphingobium sp. | reverse complement strand
GCACCTTTTCGCTCTATATCAAGGGCGGCGAGGCCGAGGCCTTCCGCTTTCTCGACAACCTCAAGATCGCCAAACTGGCGGTCAGCCTTGGCGGCACCGAAACGCTGGCAAGCCTGCCCGCGGCGATGACGCACCTTTCCGTGCCTGACGAGCGCAAGGCTCAGCTCGGCATCACCGACAATCTGGTGCGGGTCTCGATCGGGATCGAGGACGCCGACGATCTGATCGCCGATTTCGAACAGGCCCTGGCTGCTGTATAGACAGCGCATGATGCTGCGCCTGGCCGCCCTGTTGTCGCTGGTTGCCGGGCTGCCCGCCCTGGCTGCCGATCGGCCTCTGACCGAGGCCGCCGCCCTGGAGGCGGCGACTTCGGCGCTGTGCGATCGGCAATTCTCGGTGCTGGGCGAGGCCGAGCATGGCGATGCGCGGACCGAAGCGTTCAAGGTTGCGCTGATTGAGCGGCTGGTTTCGCGCTGCGGCTATTCGGCGGTGCTGTTCGAAGCAAGCTTCTACGAATTCGTCCAGCTGGACCGTGAGCGCCGGGCGGGCCGCCCTCTTGCCCCCGAGCAAGTCGCCACTGCGGTTGGTGGGCTGTGGAAGTGGAACCGCGAATTCCAGCCGCTCCTGCCTTACCTCGCCAGCCAGGCGAACAGCGGCAGGATCCGGCTTGGCGGGTTCGATTTCCAGCAAGGCGGGCGCGAGCAGGATTACAGCAATTTCGGGGTTGTTGCCGAGCTGACGGCGGAGCTTCCCCAGGATCGGCGCGAGAGCTGCCGCACCCGGTTTCGCGATCTGTTGTTCAAGGGTTCCAACCCCGAGCACCGCCAGGGGGTCGCGACATGCCTCGCCGAAATGTCCGCACTGCCGCCATCCGACGACCCAGCAGTCAGACGTGAGCGCCGTGAAATGCTGGCCAACCTTGCCGCCTTCACTGCCTCCGATCCGGCCAAGCTGAACGGCTATATCGCCAACCGCGACCGCGAGATGTTTGCCAATTTCGAGCACTGGATGGCGCGCTGGCCGGCCGGGACCAAGGTTATCGTCTGGACTGCCAGTGCCCATGCGGCCCGCGCTCCGCATGGCCACAAAGGATTTGAAGGCGTCCGGCCGTTCGGTGCCTACCTTGGCCGCCGCTACGGCAAAAGCATGTTCGCGCTGGGCTTTTCCGCCCAGGGCGGAACCACGCGCGGCAGGCCATCGCCGCGCGTGATCGCCGCTCAGGCACAGGATTCACTGGAATTACTCGCCGGACCGATCGCGCCCGGCGGAGCGCTGTGGCTTGATCGCGCGGATCTGGCGCGGGCCGGGCTTCGGCCCGGCGGGCCGTTCAGCCACATGCCGATCACTGCAGATTGGTCACGGCTGCTCGACGGTGTGGTGGTCTTCCCGGAGGAAGCCGCTGCCACCGATATCCGCCAAGGCAGCTAACCGCAGCGGTTGCAAGCTGCGGCGGGTTCTGCTTGGGACGTGCGATGAGCCACGAACCGCACGACAAGCTGACTTCCGACGCCGACACCCCCGGCAATTCGCGCCTGGTGACGATCACCGAAGGCCCGTGGGCGGGTTGGCAGCACTGGGAGCCGGTCGACGATTTCGAAGAGCATTCGGGTCCGTTTTACTGCAAGTACGACGAGCAGGGGATGCTGTGCGGGTTCATGCCCGATGCCAAGAACCGCAATGGCGGAGGCAACATCCACGGCGGGGCCTTGATGACCTTTGCCGACTATGTGCTGTTCATGACCGCGCTGGGCGCCGATCCCGACCTGCACGGCGTGACGCTGACCATGAACAGCGAATTCATCGGCGCGGCCGAGCCCGGACGATTGCTGACCGGGCGCGGCGAGATTGTCCGCGCGGGCTTTTCGATCATTTTCGTGCGCGGCACGATCGACGATGATGGCCGCCCGGTGCTGACCTTTTCGGCAACGATCAAGAAGCTCAAGAAACGGGGCTGATCAACCCTTCCATTCGCGCCGTTCTTCGGCTGCGCGCAGCACTTCGTAAGCCAGTTGCAGCGCCTGGAAAGCCTTGGCGGCGTCTTCGTCGCCCGGGCGGACATCGGGGTGGACCAGCTTGGCCTTGGCCCGGTAGCTTTTCTTGATTGCCTCGAAATCGGCGTCAGGGGTCAGATCGAGCAGATCGAGCGCGCGCAGTTCGTCGCGGTTGCGGCTGCCATCGCCCGATCCGGCCCAGCCATAGTGCGCGGCCTCGTGATAGCCGGAATTGTCGCGGGTTTCATCGGCCTCGCGCTGGGCGGCTTCCTCGGCATCAAGCCCGGCGAAATAGTCCCAACCCTGGTTGTATTCGGCGGCGTGCTTTTGGCAGAACATCCAGCGTTCGGGGCTGTTGGGGCTTTTCGGCGCGGGGCAATTGCCGGGCTCGGAGCAGCCGTGCCGATCGCACAGCCGGACCTGCGTCGCCTCACGGCTGCCGCCATAGCCGCCCCAGCGTGGGAAGCCCCAGTTGTCGGATCGTGTCGCTCGGCCCATTAATCCCGGATAGGCGCAAGGGCCCTGCTTTCGCAAGTGCGGAAAAGCAGTGGAAAGCGTGTCCCAACTGCCATATTGTGCCTGTCGGTCCGCGCAACCATATGGCGCGGCGAAGGATTGTCGCAATGAGCAAGCAGTTAGCCCTGTCGATCACGGTTTCGGTGCTGGCCATGGTCAGCTTCGCGCTGCTGGGCCAGCAGGCCGGAGTGCAGCTCGCCCGCGATGCCCGGGCGAGCATTCCGCTTAGCGCGGAGTACGCCCCGGTGCCCAGCCTGCCCCGGATTTTCCCGATATCGAATTGAGGGCGTTGTTGGCGGTTGCGGACAGGGCATCCGCCCTGTCCTTTGCAACACCAGCCCACTCCCCCGGCCCAACCTCCCGTTTAAGGTACCCTGTGGGTGGATGGGCCGGGGGAGTGGGCTGGTGTTGCAAGCAGATCGCGTTGGCGATCTGCGCACCGATCAATCAATAGTTACCGTCACGGCGCGGCGGTTTTTTGACCAGCTTTCCTCGTCGCTGCCCAGCGCTACCGGGCGTTCCTTGCCATAGGACACCGTGGTGATCCTTGCCGCATCGACGCCCAGGCTGGCGAGGTAGTTCTTGGCCGCATTGGCCCGGCGCTCGCCCAGCGCGAGGTTGTATTCGCGGGTGCCGCGCTCGTCGGCGTGGCCTTCGATCGTCAGCCGTTTGGTCGGATACTTCAGCAGCCACTGCGCCTGCGCGGCAAGGGCCTGCTGGTCGGTCGCATCGATGTTGTAGCGATCGGTGTCGAAATAGATCGTATCCTGCCCCATCAGCGTCGCGGCAAAATCGGCCTGGCTGCCGGGGGTGGGAGCGCCCGTGTCGGTGCCCGCAGACTGGCTTGGAGCGCCGCCCGGATCGGGGGGCAGAATTTGCGGGGCCTTCTTGGCGCAAGCGGACAGGCCGAGGTCTGCGGCCAGCAGCACGGTCAGGGTAAGGCGCTTGTTCATCGGCATCTCCTTTGCCTTCAGCTTGATGGGTTTGATCGCGCTGTCAATGTAGATCAGGGACGAAGCGGTCCCCAGGCGGGATCGCTGCCATCGACCGGGGTTTCAAGCTTGCGTTCGTTCTTGCCGGTCAGGTCAACTTGCCAGATCCCGGTCTTGCCGCTGCCGCGCGCGGTGCGGAAGAACTGGATGACGCGGCCGTTGGGGGCCCAGGTCGGGGCCTCGTCCTGCCAGCTGTCGGTCAGATAACGCAGGTTGCTTCCGGCAGGATCCATCACCGCGACACGGAAATTGCCGGCGATATGGGTAAAGGCGATCTGATCGCCGCGCGGGCTCCATTCCGGGGTTGCCGCGCGTCCGCCAAAAAAGCTGATCCGTTTTTGGCCGGTGCCGTCGGCATTCATCACATAGACCTGCTGGCTTCCGCTGCGGTCGCTTTCGAACACGATCCGGCTGCCATCAGGGCTGAACGAGCCGCCGATGTCGATCCCCGGCGCGTCGGTCAGCTTGACCGGATTGCCGCCGGCTGCGGGAATCTTGTAGATGTCGGTATTGCCGCCGATGGCCATCGAATAGAGCACCCAGCGCCCGTCGGGCGACCAGCGCGGCGCGAACAGCGGGTTCTTCGAGCTCAGCAGCAGGCGGTTGGCCTTGGTCACCGGATCGATGATGTAGATCCGGGGCTGGCCGTTATAATAGCTAAGGTAGAGGATCGACTTGTAGTCGGGTGAGTAGCGCGGGGTCAGCGCGATCGTCTGCCCGGTGGTCAGGAAAGTGTGGTTGACCCCGTCCGAATCCATGATCGCCAGCCGTTTCATCCGGCGGTCCTTGGGTCCGGTCTCGGCGATATAGGCGATCCGGCTGTCGAAGAACGGGTTCTCGCCCGACAGCTGCGAATAGACCATGTCGGCGCATTTGTGCGCGGCGCGGCGCCATTCGCCGGGGGCGACGGTCCAGCCGGCCTTGGCCTTCTGCTGGCCCAGCGCGACATCGTAAAGATAGCAGCCGACGGTGATATTGCCGCCAGCCTCGGCCCGGACATAGCCCTGGACCAGCATGTCCGCGCCGCGGCCCTGCCAGCCGGCATAGTCCGGGGCCTGAACCTGGGCCAGCGCCGGGCGCGGCAGCGCCGAGGGGCCGGTCGGCTTGAACAGCCCGTTGTTGCGCAGATCGGCAAAGATCACGTTGGCGACCGAGAAGCCCAGTGTCGAAGTGCTGCCCGCGCTGGTCTGGGTCGGCACGTCGGCGTTGGTGGCAAAGGCTGGAATCGCGATTCTGGCATCGTTATCAAGGCTGCCGACCACGTCTTCCTCAACCTCGGCCGGGGACGCGGTCGACGCGGGCGCGGCTTGCTGGGCCAACAACGCCGGGGCGGGAAACATCATGACCGCCAACAGGAAGGGGATGAGCTTTTTCACGGGCATTCTTCCTACTCTTTCCTGAAATTGAGCCGGCGGCTTTTCCACTGGTCGTGGAATTCCGGAGGCAAGCCGCTGAACGGCGCGGCCAGGCGGATCGCGCGGATCGCGCAATCCTTGAACGGCTTGACCTGCGGGCGGTTGGCATCGGTCACCCCAGTCACCTCGAACGGATCGATCGACTGGATCCGTCCGGTCTTGTCGAGCGTGAAGCGAACTGTCGCGCGCAGCTTGCCCACGTCAAGCCCGCTGACCGGGCAGCCATTCCACGGCCCTCTGACCTTGCTACCAATTAGAGACGTCCACGACGAGACCTGCTGGGCCGAAGCCACGGCAGCGGGCGGGGTCAGGTCCTTGCCCTTGGCGCTGCCGCCTTGCAGGCCCTTGCCATAATTTTCATCGAGGATGCTCGCTCCAGCCTTCCGCGGCGGATTGACCTTTTCCGGAGGGGTCTTGGCCGGCGGAGCAAAGGGCCACTTGCTGGGCGGCTTCTGGGCCTGCTGCGGCGGCTTTGGCGGAGCCTTGGGTGCAGGTGCCGCGCTGGCCTTGGGCTGCGGCGCGGGCTCAGGCTTGGCTGCAGGTTCAGGTACCGGCACGGGCGCCGGGGCAGGTTCGCCCAGTTCCGGTCCCTTGTCGGCAACCGGATCGGACTGCGGATTGGGCGAGGTTGAGACCGCACCGGTCTGATCGCTCAGCGTCACGCTGATCCGCTCGGGCGGCGCGGGCGGCGGTGCGGGCCGGGCAAAGACCAACGCCAGCAACAGCGCGGCATGGGCCATCGCCGCCAGCATCAGGCCGATGATTTCCTCGTTCTTGAGCGCGCGCGCTTCCATGGTTGCTGGCTATGGGCTTGGAACTGAACCGGTGGTGACCAGCGAAATCGCGGTGAACCCGGCGCGGTTAAGCTCGCCCATCACCGCCATAACCCGCCCGTAATCGAGATCACGATCGGCCCGCAGGGTCACTTGGGGGCGCTTTCCATCGGGCGCGGGTGGCACTTCCGCCAGTTTCTGCGCCAGTGTCCCGGGCTCCAGCGGAGTCTCGCCCAGATAGATCACACCGTCATCGGCAATGGTCAGGCTGATTTCTTCCGGGTTCTGATTGAGCGGCTTGGCATTGGCATCGGGCAGATTGACCGGCACCCCGGCGCTGAGCAGCGGTGCGGTGACCATGAAGATGATCAGCAGCACCAGCATCACATCGACCAGCGGGGTGACGTTGATTTCTGCCATTGGCGCGCGGCCCCGGCGGGCGCGGCGGGAGGGGGCTGGGCCCATCGCCATTACTGCGCCTCCAGTTCCCGGCTGAGGCTGGCGTGGAAGCGGTCGGCAAAGCGCTGCAGCCGAGCTTCGAGCTGGTTCACCCGATGCGAGAAACGGTTATAGGCGATGACGGCCGGGATAGCCGCGAACAGCCCGATTGCGGTGGCGAACAGCGCCTCGGAAATCCCCGGTGCGACCACGGCAAGCGACGAATTCTGCTGCTGCCCGATCTGGAAGAACGAGTTCATGATGCCCCAGACCGTGCCGAACAGCCCGACAAACGGCGCGACCGAGCCGACTGTGGCGAGGAAGTTGAGCCGTTCCGAGAGCTTGTCAGCCTCGTTCGCGATCGCGCTGTCCATCGCCAGCGACAGCCGCTGACGGGTCCCTTCGCGGTCCAGCGCCTTGCCCCCGGTCGAGCGGCGCCATTCGGCGATTCCGGCAGCGGCGACCCGGGCCGATGGGATATCGCCCTTGCCCCGTTCGGCCTGGAACGCACCGATATCGGCGGCTTTCCAGAAATCGCGCTCATAAGCTTCGCTCGCCTTGCTGAGCCGGCCATAGCGCAGGCTGAAGGCGACGATGATCGTCCAGACCCACAGCGAAGCCAGCACCAGTCCGGCCATCACCAGCTGGACCACGATATCGGCATCGAGGAACAGCTTCACCGGGTTGAGGTGCCGGGGCGCTTCGGCGGCGGCGGCGGCAAGCAGGTTGAGATCGGTCATGGTTTTCCTTCGGAAACGATCGGGGCAAAAGCCGCGCGCCAGCCATCGGGCATGCGGCGCGGGCGGCCATCGGGGGCGACGAAGCCGACCCGGAATGAGGCCTCGGTGAGGAGCAGGCCATCCTCGCGGAATGCCCTCTGGTGCATCCGGCACGAAGCCGCACGCAGGTCGGTGCAGGTCGTCTCGATCCGCACGCCGTCATCCAGCCGGGCCGGGGCGAGATAGCGGATCGTCAGGTCGGCCACGGCAAAGGCGCCCTCGCCCGCCTCATTGACCGCGCGCTGATCGATCCCCAGCAGGCGGACGAAATCGCTGCGGGCGCGTTCGAACCAGCGCAGGTAATTGGCGTGATAGACCACCCCTGACAGATCAGTATCCTCGAAATAGGCGCGCACCGCGAAGTGGTGGACCGTGCCGTCGATCAGGCCGGCGGGAAAGGGAGGGTGCGACGTCATGCCGCCACGGCCTTAGCAAGTCCGTGAGTCGCAGGGCAAGGGAATGCGTTCAGCCGGACCCAAACATCCCACCGTTCATCACTCGCGGGTGGTGCTGCGGATCAACGCGCCAGCATAGGTCCGAGCGGGCGGCCGCCGAACAGGTGGACGTGGAGATGCGGCACCTCCTGGTGGCCGTGGCCGCCGATATTGGCGAGCAGGCGGTAACCCGGCTCGACCAGTCCGGCCTCGCGCGCGACATGGCCGACGGCGCGGATGAAGCCGGCGATCTCTTCAACCGGGGCGCGGGCCGAGAAATCGTCCCAGCTGACATAGGCCCCCTTGGGGATCACCAGCACATGAAGCGGGGCCTGCGGGTTGATATCGTGAAAGGCCAGCGCCCAGTCGTCCTCATAGACGGTCCTGTTCGGGATTTCCCCGCGCAGGATCTTCGCAAAAATGTTCTGGTCGTCATAGGGCTGGGTGGCGTCGATCGGCATCTACTCGCTCCGGCTGGCCTTTTCTGCGATCCCGCTGGTTCCTTCGCGGCGCTCAAGCTCGGCCAGGACCTCGTCCAGGCTCACGCCCTTGGCATCGAGCAGGACCAGCAGGTGAAACAGCATGTCAGCCGCTTCGCCGACCAGTTCCTCGCGGGTGCCTGAAAGCGCGGCGACCACCGTTTCGACCGCTTCTTCGCCCAACTTGCGGGCGATCACCGGAACCCCGCGGGCGTGCAATTTCGCGACCCAGCTGGTATCGGGATCGGCACTGCGGCGCGCGGCGATCGTGGCGGCGAGGCGGGACAGCGTATCCATGCCTGCGGCCATGCGGCGCGAGGCAGGCCAGGTCAAGAGGCGGTGCGCCTTAGTCTTGCGGGGGTTTGCGTGACAGGATCCGGCCGACGGCGATACCAGCGAGGCCGATTCCAAGCAGCGCCAGACCCGACGGTTCGGGCACAACCGAGCTTACGCCCTGCGCATGGGCCGGGGATGCGCCCAACAACGCGATGAGAATCAGGAATGCAATGCGGCCAAGCATGGCTGCCGCCTGCGCGCATCGTCGCCGGGCGGCAACTGCGAATTCGGTACCGTCCCAAGCCGGGACCTCTTCCGGGTCAATTCAAACAGCTGCCCGCCACAGCGGATACTGCACCAGCCTTCCCTGCACGCCGAGCAGGGCATCCACCGCGCGGGCCGGTTGCAGCGCGGCGATGATCGCCGGATCGGCCGCGTCCATCCCCCCGGTCAGCGCCCCGAAGGCAGGCAGGATCAGCTTGCGCTCGCTTGCCACGGCGCAGGGCCGGACAAGCCGGCGGCCGCGCGCCGTGACCTTCAGCTTGGGATGGAAATGGCCCGACAGTTCGGGCCGCAATTCACCCGGCAGCGCTTCGTGGCGGAGCACGATCCCGCCGACCTCAATCTCGTCGACCGCCGTGCCCGCAGGAATCCGGCCCTGATCGTGGTTTCCCGAGACCCAGACCCAGTCGGTCGCCCGGCACAACGCATCGAGCATGCCGGCCGCGTGCGGCTCAAGCCGATCGGCCCCGTCCTTGTCGTGAAAATTGTCGCCCAGGCAGAACACCCGACGCGCGCCCGTCGCCCGCACCGCATCGGCCAGCCGGCCCAGCGTCTCGCGGCTGTCATAGGGTGGCAGCATCTGCCCGAAGCGGGCATAAAAGCTGGCTTTTTCAAGGTGCAGGTCGGCCACCAGCAAAGCCCGCTCGCGCGGCCAGTACAGCGCCAGCCCTTCGGCCAGGGCCAGTTCTTCACCTGCGAACGAAAAGGGAACCATGGCTTTCCCTTGCCTGATGCGGATTCGCTTGGCAAGGGCGCAGAATGCAAGACTGGACCCAACCGACCGCCCGTGCCCGCGCCTGGTTCGAAAGCCTGCGCGACCGGATCTGCGCCGCGTTTGAACAGATCGAGGCCGAAGCCGGCAGCCCGGCCCGGTTCGAATATCTGACCTGGCACCGCGAGGAAGCCGGCAACGACAACCCCGGCGGCGGCACCCGCGGGGTAATGAAGGGCCAGGTGTTCGAAAAGGTTGGGGTCAATGTCTCGACCGTCCACGGCACTTTCGCTCCCGAATTCGCCAAGACCATTCACGGTGCGGGTGAGGACAACCCCGGCTTCACCGCCACCGGCATCAGCCTGGTTGCGCACATGGCCAATCCCCATGTCCCCGCCGTGCATATGAACACCCGGTTCCTGACCACCAGCAAAGCCTGGTTCGGCGGCGGCGGCGATCTCAACCCGCCGATCCCCTATGCCGAAGACACCGCCGAATTCCACGCCGCCTTCCAGGCCGCCTGCGACAAGCACGGCTCGGACTATTACGAGCGTTTCAAGGCCTGGGCCGACGAATACTTCTTCATCCCGCACCGCGGCGTCCACCGCGGGGTTGGCGGGATCTTCTACGATCACCTCGACTGCGCCGACCAGGCCCGGTTCGAAGCGAACTTCGCCTTCACCCGCGATGTTGGCGAGGCCTTCCTCGACATCTTCCCCCGATTGGTCCGCCGCCGGATGGGCATGGAATTCTCGCCCGGGGATAAGCAGCGCCAGCTCGAATGGCGCGGGCGTTATGCCGAATTCAACCTGGTCTACGATCGCGGCACGCTGTTCGGGCTCAAGACCGGCGGCAATGTCGACGCGATCCTGATGAGCCTCCCGCCCGAGGCGAAGTGGAGCTGACCGCTTCATTAAGCTTTCCGCAAGCCGCAAGCCGCGATAGGCTGCACGCTTGCTCCAACAGGGGATTTGCCATGAACTTTGTTACCCGCCTGCTTATGCCGCTGGCCGCCGTCGCGCTGGCCTCCGCTCCGGCTCACGCCCAATCGTTCCGCATCCCCGCTGAGGGAACCCCGGCGATCGAAGTCGCCAAGCAGGCCGGCTGGACCGAAAAATATGACGATTACGGCAACCTGACCTTTTTCGCCCAAGACAAGTCGGGCGGGCTGCTGTTCCGCACGATCGAAGCGGGCGCCGGTGAATCCATGCCTGAAAACTCCGCCATCGCCGAACTGATCCTCAGCGCGGCCGGAGCCAAGCCCTTTTCCAAGCGCGCACCGACTACCTTTGCCGGCGGCCCGGCCGAAGCCTTCACCTCGACCATGTCGGTCGGCGGTCCGCCGGTTGAGATCGTCGTGGTGATCCGCAATCTCGATGCGCGCCACCTGGCGGTGGGTGTAACGATGATTCCGGAAACCACCAACGCCGCCGGTCGGCAGACCATCATGGCTCAATTCAATGAGGCCCGGATCGTCAGCCGCTAAGCGGCCTCCGCGCCAACCAGAACCATCAAGGGGGCCGCAAGGCCCCCTTTTTGCGCTTGCCCTACTCCCCCTTTGCCCCCCATCTATGCAGTGATGTTACGCCAATACGAACTTGTTGAACGCGTTCTTGCCTATGATCCCGATGCGGATGAGGCGATGCTGAACCGCGCCTATGTCTACACGGTGCAAAAGCATGGCTCGCAAAAGCGCGCCTCTGGCGATCCCTATTTCAGCCACCCGGTCGAAGTGGCCGGGCTGATGACCGAGCTCAAGCTCGACCAGGAAACGATCATCACCGCGCTGCTCCACGATACGGTGGAAGATACCCTCGCCACCACCGAAGAGATCGAGAAGCTGTTCGGCGAAGAAGTGGCGCGGCTGGTCGACGGGGTAACCAAGCTCTCCAAGATCGAGGCGCTGGGCGAAAACGAACGCGCCGCCGAGAATCTGCGCAAGTTCCTGCTGGCGATGAGCGAGGACATCCGCGTGCTGCTGGTCAAGCTGGCTGACCGGCTGCACAACATGCGCACGCTGCACTTCATCCGCAGCGAGGAAAAACGCCGCCGGATCGCGCGCGAGACGATGGATATCTATGCCCCGCTGGCCGAGCGGGTCGGCATGTACGAATATATGCGCGAGATGCAGCTGCTGGCCTTCGAACAGCTTGAGCCAGAAGCCTATGCCACTATCACCGGGCGGCTCGCCCAGATCCGCTCCAGCGAAGGCGGCCAGGTCGATGCGATCGCCCTGGCGATCAAGCAGGCCCTGGCCGAAGCGGGCCTCAAGGTTGAGGTGTCAGGGCGTGAAAAGCACCCCTATTCGATCTGGAAGAAGATGGCCGAACGCCATGTAAGCTTCGAACAGATCACCGATATCATGGCCTTTCGTGTCCTCGCCGAAACGACTGAAGACGCCTACCGCGCACTGGGCGTGCTGCACACGACCTGGCAGATGATTCCCGGGCGGTTCAAGGACTATATCTCGACCCCAAAGTCCAACGGCTATCGCAGCCTGCACACCGCCTTGATCTATGAAAACTCGATGCGGATGGAAGTGCAGATCCGCACCCGCGACATGCACGAGACCAACGAATTCGGCCTCGCCGCGCATTGGGCATACAAGAGCCACGAGCGGCCCGACGGGCAGGTCGGCTGGCTGCGCGACCTGATCGAAATCGTCGATGCCAGCCACGATGCCGAGGAACTGCTCGAGCATACCAGGATGGCGATCTATCAGGACCGGATCTTCGCCTTTACGCCCAAGGGCGCGCTGCACCAGTTGCCCAAGGGCTCAACCCCGGTCGATCTGGCCTATTCGGTCCACTCCGATCTCGGCAATTTCGCGGTCGGGGCCAAGATCAACGGGCGGCACATGCCGCTGCGCACCGTCCTGACCAATGGCGATGTGGTTGAGATCATCAAGAGCAAGAGCGCGAGCCCGCAATTGCCGTGGCTGGGCTTTGTCGTTACCGGCAAGGCCCGGGCCGCGATCCGCCGCGCGGTCCGCGCCAAGGAACGTGCCGAAGTGGCGATGATTGGGCGCAAGCTTTACGAACAGATCACCGAACGCCTGCCCAGCAAGATCGGTAAAAAGGCAGTTAAGGATGCGGTCAAGCGGCTCGGCCTGATTGACGAGGAAGACCTGATGGTCGCGATCGGCACCGCCAAGCTGGAAGACCGCGCGGTGATGGAGGCGCTCGTGCCTGGCAGCACCAAGCACCTGTCAGAACCCGAACATTGGCCCAAGCAGGAACGCGCGATTTCGATCAAGGGGCTGACCGCCGGCATGGCATTTCACCTTGCCGAATGCTGCCACCCGGTCCCGGGCGACCGGATCGTCGGGCTGCGCCAGACCGGCAAGGGGGTTGAAGTCCACGCGATCGACTGCCTGACGCTGGCCAGCGGGGTCGATGCCGATTGGCTCGACCTGTCGTGGGGCGAAACCTCAACCGGCGCGATCGGGCGGATCCGCATGGTGCTCTACAACCGCCCCGGCACTCTGGCCGAAGCCGCCGGGATCTTCGCCGGTAACCGCGCCAACATCGCTGCGCTGGAAAACTCGTCGCGCGATGACCTGTTCTCGACCTACGAGGTGGAGATCGAAGTCAATGACCTCGCCCACCTGACCCGCATCGTCAGCGCGCTGCGCGCCAGCGATGCGGTGGCCGAGGCGGAGCGGATCTGATGCGGTCGCGGAGGCAAAGCCGAAGCGGAGCCACCAATAACAAGCCTCGCGTGACCGGGATCGAGCATGTCCAACTGGCCATGCCGCCCGGCGAGGAAGACGCAGCGCGCAGGTTCTATTCCGGCCTGCTGGGCCTGCCCGAAAAGCCCAAACCTCCCGAGCTGGCTGCGCGCGGTGGTTGCTGGTTCGAAGCGCCGGGGGTGAAAGTACATCTGGGGGTGGAGGCCGATTTTCGCCCGGCGAGAAAGGCGCATCCGGCCCTGCTGGTCGATGATCTGACGGCAATGGCGATGGTGCTCGAAGCGGCGGGTTTGACCGTAACGCCGGACGAGCCCGTCGAAGGCCGCGAACGCTGCTATATGAGCGACCCCTTCGGCAACCGCATCGAACTGATGCAAGCCTGATCCTCCCCGGAACGGGGAGGGGGACCATGCGAAGCATGGTGGAGGGGTACGCGCGAGTGATCCTGAGCAGGCAGACGAAGTAGTGACCACTTGCTCGTACCCCTCCACCATCCCTGCGGGATGGTCCCCCTCTCCCAAGGGGGAGGAACTAAACCTCCAGCACAACCTTCACCACATCCCCCTCGCTTATACCCTCAGCCTTGCGCACCGCGGCCTTGACTGGCAGCAACCAGCCCAGCTCCTTGCTGGGAAACAACGAGGTCTTGAACACACTATCCCCGATCCGCGCCGAAACCTTGAGCGAGCCGAATCCCCCGATCGACTTCTCCA
>CAZOSI010000086.1:0-13698 GCA_964582485.1 uncultured Novosphingobium sp. | reverse complement strand
CCCGCTGGCCACAATACCGCGTTCGAGCGTTGTGACGGCTGAAGTGCGCTCGATCTCCCCGCTTGGTCCAAATACTGCGATGGTCCGTTTCGCAACGCTGCGCACGGATCAGGGCGGGATTCCGATCCAGCAAGGGGTGTGGGCGGCAGTGATCAAGTACCGTTTCTTCAATGCCGGGATGAGCGCAGACAGCCGGCTGGTAAATCCGCTTGGCTTTCAGGTCATGTCCTATTCGAAGTCGGCAGAAATCCTTCCAAGCACAGGTTTTGACAGTTCGCTTGAACGATCGGCTTCTCCTGCGAGTATCTCGCCAGCAGCCGTGCCGAGCCCTTCTCCAACTAAAGCTACGTCTGACGCCAGCATGTTGCGCGGTCGCGAACGGTGAGGTTGCTGGCCGCAGTCCTTTGCCTCGTAGCTATGCCGCTGGGGGCCCAATCGCCGCGGCCGCTCGATTCCGACGCGCGGCTTGAGACGATCGAATGGCGAGATGGATTTGAGATTCCCTTGCGGACCACACAAGGCGGCGCGCTGACGATAATCTTCGCACCAGGTGAGGTGGTGCAAACGGTGGTGGTGGGCGATTCTCAGGCAGTTCAGATCGCGGTCGCACCGCAGGCAGATTCGCTATTGCTGCGGGCGCTGCGCAAGCCACTCAACAATGTTCTGGAAGTGCGCACCCAGCTCCGAAGCTACCGGTTCCGGGTAGTCATGGGGCCAGCAAATGATGTGGCCTATGCCGTCAGATTCAGCATTGCCTCGCCCGATGCCGCTGGGAGAAGCGGGCAGACCGCATCCGGGCCGCCCGCGGTGCCGGCAGAGGCATTGCATGGCTATTCCCTGAAGGGAGTCGCCAGTCTCCGACCTGTTCGGGTTAGCGATGACGGGCTGCGAACCTTCATCGAATGGGCACCGGATCAGACGCTCCCAGCAGTCTTTGCTTTGAATGTTCTGGGTGAAGAGGAAACCGTTGATTCATACATGCGCGACGGTGTGATGGTGATTGACCGGGTCTATTCGCGGCTGGTTTTCCGGGTTGGCAAGCACAAAGCTCAGGCGGAGCGGCAGGTAGCGAGCAAGCGGAGGCGTCCATGAGCGAGCCGATTCCCGATCCTGCGGATCCGAGGATTGCCCGCCCGCTTGTAGCCGGGCCAACCAATAGCCGGGGCATTTGGGTGTTTGGAGTCGCAGCAGCCTTGGCCGCGGCTGCGCTCTTTGCAGCATTGGAAGCGCGCAGATCAGACCGTGGCGCTGATCCGCTCAAGCCAACACAGGTCCAGGGCGGAGGCATGATCGTGCCGCCCCCTCCGCTGGCGCTTGACGATCCGGGAGCAGTCCAATCTGACACCCTGGCCACTGCACTTTGGCCGCAGCAGCCTCAGATCGTCGTTGCGCCGCCGTCAAGTGCGCCGCGGCGGACGACGCGAAGTCCGCAAGTTCTCTATGCGCCGGGCCCTCCGGTATTTCAGCCACCGCCTCAACCAGGCCCGATCATGACCGACCCGGTTTATCAGGGCCCGCCCCCTCCGACTGCTCCTGCTCCCGAAGCGGCCAGCAACAATCCTGATCGGGTCAAGGCAGCGCGCTTCTCCAATCCGGGCACGACCATACCCCAAGGCGCGGTGATCCAGGCCGTCCTTGAGACCGCCTTGGATTCAACCCGGCCTGGCCCGGCCCGCGCTCTTGTTTCGCGCGATGTCCGCAGCTTTGATGGGACCCGTGTTCTGGTTCCGCGGGGCAGCCGGCTTTATGGGGATTACAAGGCCGATCTGGCCGTTGGCCAGAACCGCGCGATGATTCAATGGACGCGGTTGATGCGACCCGATGGCGTTGTAATCGCACTGGATTCCCCATCGGCCGATCCGCTTGGCCGCGCCGGTGTCAAAGGCAAGGTCAACACGCATTTCCTTGCGCGGTTCGGCAACGCGCTGATGCAGTCGATTCTTGATTTCGGTGTCAGCTATGGAACGAGCAAGGCTGCCGGCGGAACCGTTGTCCTGGGCCTGCCTGGCAGTTCGGTGAAGATCAATCCTACACAAACCGAGGTTTTCGAGCCAACCTTGCGGGTGCCGCAGGGCAGCCCGGTTTCGGTGTTTGTCGCCCGCGATCTCGATTTCAGCGATGTCGAACGCTGACCGTGCCTACCGAGCACCTCTATCTGGATAGTTACCTTGCCCCGCTGGCCCAATGGCTGGGGCGCGATGACGTGACCGACATCTATATCAACCGGCCGGGTGAAGTCTGGATCGAGACGCTGGGCGGTGTGATCGAGCAGAATGAGACGCCCGGTCTTGATCGGACCGCGCTACTCCGGTTGGCCCGGCAGATCGCTGCTGCCAATGCCCAGGGGATCAACCGCGAAAGCCCGCTGCTTGCCGCCAGTCTGCCCGACGGTTCCCGGGTTCAGGTGGTGCTGCCCCCGGCTACCCGCGGCGAAGTGGCCATCGCGATCCGCCGCCATGTGGTTCAGGACCTTGATCTTGAGAGTTACCGCGGCGCGGCGAAGGACTTGCGGATCGAGCCGTTGGGCGCGCCGGACCGGCGCACTTCTGGCGAGCGTGACGATCCCATTGCGTTTTTGCGCCGGATGGTGCGCGAACGGCGCAATGTGCTGGTTTCGGGCGGCACCTCCACCGGCAAGACGACCTTCCTCAATGCGTTGCTGCGAGAAGTCCCGCAGCGCGAACGGTTGATCACGATTGAGGACGCGGCAGAGTTGCAACTGCGGCATGCCAATGCGGTCGGCCTGATCGCGGCGCGCGGCAACCAGGGCGAGGCTGATGTCAATGCCGACGACCTGTTGATCGCGGCGCTGCGGATGCGACCGGATCGGATTATCCTGGGCGAAATTCGCGGGGCCGAGGCGATCACATTCCTGCGCGCGGTAAACACCGGCCATCCCGGCTCGCTCAGTACGATCCATGCTGACAGCCCTGAACGCGCGATCGATCAGCTGGCGCTGCTGGTACTGCAAGCAGGCAGCCGGCTCAGCTGGGATGATGTCGTGCGCTATATCGCACGTTCGATCGACGTGATTGTCCAGCTGGATCGTAGCGACGGTTCGCGGCGGATTTCCGAAATCAGAGTGACTGATCCGTCCTGACCCAATTTCAGGTCGACGCCGGTCAGTGCGACCAGCGTTCGTCAGTCGGATGGTTGCTGAGCTGACGCTTCACGCTTCGCCCCTTCTCGGTGGTCTGGGTCCAGACCATCACTGCGGCGGCGATCGCAAAGGCATATAACACATAGCGCATGGATCGTTCCCTTGACCGATCCCCTGGTCGAGGGCGAATGTGCTCCGCCTGAGTGAATGGGGAATGACGGGCTTTGGTAACCCGAACTTAGCCATGTTTCAGTTGGTGCCCAACAGGTCACTCCATTCCGGGTGGCGGGAAAAGGCAGCAGCCACATAGGAACATTGCGGTTCGATACGGAAACCCTGGCCCCGCGCATCGGCAACCAGTGCCTCGACCAGCTTGGCTGCAACCCCGCGCCCACCGATTTCGGGCGGGACCAGCGTATGGTCGGCCACCCGCACACCGCCGCGCAGCACCCAGGTCAGCCGCCCGATCGCTTTCGCACCCGGAATATGGGCGTGGTATTCACCGCGTTGATCATTGCCATGACGGGTAATGCTGACCTGGTCCAACGCTGCCTCCTTGCTTGACGGGGGCGGCGGCCCCTTGCATGCAACATGGCGATGCAATTCCTTTCCGACAATGCCGCCAGCGTCCATCCCAAGCTGTGGGAGGCGATGCGCGCTGCCGATGCGCCAGACGTCCCTTATGATGGCGACAGCCTCAGCGCGGCGCTCGATGGCGCGTTTTCGGCGCTCTTCGGGCGGCCCTGCGTGGTCTTGTGGGTGGCGAGCGGAACCGCTGCCAATTGCCTGGCGCTGGCGGCGATGGTTCAGCCGCACGGCGGCGTGATCTGTCATGCCCAGGCCCATATCGAACACCACGAAGGCGGCGCGCCGGGATTTTTCACTCACGGTGCAAAGATGATTCTGGGCCAGGGCGAAGGCTCGAAGCTGAGCGCCGCGGAGATCGAGCGGATCTGGAACGGGATCGGCAAGGACGTTCACGAGGTCCAGCCGCAAGCAGTCTCGATATCGCAGACCAGCGAGCTGGGCTGTACTTATCGCCCGGCGGAACTTGCGGAGATCGTTGACGTGAGCCAGCGGCTGGGACTGCGGCTGCATATCGACGGTGCTCGCTTTGCCAACGCCGTAGCGTTCCTGGGCTGCCCACCTTGGGAAGCCTGTGCAGGGGCCGATGCGCTTTCATTCGGCTGCATTAAGAATGGCGCAATGAGCGCCGAGGCGCTGGTGTTCTTCGATCCGGCGCTGGCCGAAGTGGCGAAGATTCGCCGCAAGCGCGCCGGGCATCTGCAGTCCAAGGGCCGGTTCATGGCCGCGCAGCTGCTCGCCATGCTGGAGGGTGACCTGTGGCTGGAAAACGCAGCCCACTCCAACGCCGCAGCGCAGGAACTGGCCAAGGCAGCTGCTGGCCGCCTGCTCCATCCGGTTGAAGCTAACGAGGTCTTCCTGACATTGTCCCCGGCCGAGCGCGAAACCCTGCGAGAAAAGGGCTTCTCGTTTTACGATTGGGGCCCTGATGCGGCGCGGCTGGTTACCGCTTGGAACAGCGATCCCGCGCAGGCTACCAAACTGGCCACCGCGATCCGCCAGTTGTGAGCGAAAGTACAGCACCCACCCCGCGCTCGATCGCGGTCTTTGTCCTGCTCGCGCTGGTCTGGGGTTCGACCTGGCTGGTGATCAAGGATCAGATCAGTGCGGTGCCGCCGGCCTGGTCTGTGGTCTGGCGCTTCATTCTGGCGGCGGCGGCGATGATTGGCCTGGCTCTGGTCCGGGGCGAGCGAATGCGGCTGACCGGACGTGAACTGGCGCTGGCCGCTGCGATGGGGCTGTTCCAGTTCAGTCTCAACTTCCAGCTCATATACCAGTCCGAGCATTACCTGACTTCGGGGCTGGTCGCGGTGGTCTTCGCGCTGATGATCGTACCCAATGCGGTGCTGGGCCGGCTGGTGCTAGGCAGCCCGCTGGGCGGCCGGTTTGTTGCAGGTTCGGGAATCGCACTGGCCGGGATCGCCATGCTGATGATTCACGAATACCGGATCGCTCCGCCCGATGGCGGGGTCTTGACGGGGACTCTGCTGGTTACCGTGGCGATCTTCTCGGTCTCGGTCGGAAACCTGCTTCAGGCTACGCCAACCGCGCGCGGAGTGCCCGTGTTGTCGCTGATGGCCTGGGGGATGATCTGGGGAACAGCCCTCAGCGCGGCCTACGCCTTGTTGTTCACGGGTCTGCCGGAGTTCGACCCGCGCCCTGGTTATGTCGCCGGGATCGCTTATCTGGGCCTGGCCGGTTCTGCGCTGACCTTTCCGCTCTATTCGCAGCTCCTGCGCGATTGGGGTCCAGGCCGCGCGGCCTATAACAGTGTTGCCGTGCCGGTGGTGGCCATGGCGCTTTCAACCCTGTTTGAAGGCTATCGCTGGACAGCATTGGCCGCAGGCGGGGCAGTGCTGGCGATCGCCGGGCTACTGGTCGCGCTGTCGGATCGCAAGTAACGCTGCCAGGCCGGCGCGATAGGTCGGATAGTACGGCCGCCAGCCCAGCACCCGCTTGGCCTTGCCGTTGGCGACCCGGCGATTCTCGGCATAGAAAGCGCGCGCCATCGGTGAGAGGCCGGCTTGTTCGATTGTCACAAGCGGCGGCGGTTCGCGCTGTAGCAGGCGGCAGGCCTCTTCAATCACGGCGTTTTGGCTGCAGGGCAGATCGTCAGCAAGATTGTAGGCCCCTGTCGGAGCGTCCAGCGCCTTGAGGCAGCCGGAAACGATATCGTCGACATGGATTCGGCTGAATATCTGCTCGGCCAGATCAATCCGATGCGCTGCGCCCGTTTCGACCCGTTCAAGCGCGGAGCGCCCGGGACCGTAGATCCCCGGCAACCGCAGTACCCGCGCGCCGCGTGCAAGCCATGTTCTGTCGGCTTCGGCCCGGGCAGTGCGTCGGCCCGTCCCGGTCGGGGCGCTTTCATCGACCCAGGCCCCGGCGGTATCGCCATAAACTCCGGTCGAGGAGAGGTAGATCAGGCTCTTTCCCACCAGGGCATCGCCATAGGCATCGAGAACCGGATCGCAGCCGGTCCCTTCCGGCGGGATCGAGGACAAGACATGGCTGCTATCCGCCAGCGCGATCCGGACCGACCCCGAATCGTCAAAGCGCAGGGTTCCCGACCGTCCGGTTGAGACCACTTCCCACCCGGCGCGTTCAAGGGCGACGGCGGCGCGGGCGGAGGTATAGCCCAGTCCGAAGATAAAAATGCGGCGCATTGCCCTGCTCCATAGTTCGCAGCGCTGGCATTCGGAAGCGGCATGGTTAGATAGGGGGCATGGATATTTCAGCAGCGCCCCCCGCACCCAAGATCATCCACCGCGAAGATTACCGGCCGCCTGAATGGCTGGTCCCCGAAGTTACCCTGGCGTTCAATCTCGGGATCGAACAGACCAAGGTGGTTGCAACGCTCAAGGTCAAGCAGAACGCCCAATCGCAGGTTCTGCGGCTTAATGGCGACGGGATCGCGGCCGAAGCGGTGCTGGTCGATGGCCAGCCCACTAATGCCTGGCGGATGGACGGCGATGATTTGCTGGTTGATCTGCCCGGCCAAGCCCACGAAGTCGCGATCGCCACCGCGCTCAATCCCAAGGCCAACACGCAGCTGATGGGGCTCTATGCCTCGAACGGCATGCTCTGCACCCAGTGCGAGGCCGAAGGGTTCCGGCGGATCACTTTCTTCCCTGACCGGCCCGATGTGCTGTCGGTCTATACCGTCCACATGGAAGGGCCGAAGGATCAGTTCCCGGTGCTGCTGTCCAACGGCAATTGCACTGCCAAGGTGGATGGCGCGCAGGGCACCCATTCCGCCACCTGGCACGATCCATGGCCCAAGCCGAGCTACCTCTTCGCCTTGGTCGCGGGCGATCTGGTCGCCAACCATGATACTTTCATCACGATGTCGGGCCGTACGGTCGATCTGAACATCTGGGTCCGCGAGGGCGATCAGGACCGCACCCACCATGCGATGCAGGCGCTGAAAGACTCAATGAAGTGGGACGAGGAGGTCTTCGGGCGCGAATACGATCTCGACCTGTTTAACATCGTCGCGGTCAGCGACTTCAACATGGGGGCGATGGAGAACAAGGGCCTCAACGTCTTCAACACCCGCTATATCCTGGCCGATCCCGATACCGCGACCGACATGGATTATGACGGGATCGAGGGGGTGGTTGCCCACGAATACTTCCACAACTGGTCGGGCAACCGGGTCACCTGCCGCGACTGGTTCCAGCTGAGCCTCAAGGAAGGCTTCACCGTGCTGCGCGACCAGCTGTTCAGCCAGGACATGGGGTCCGAGGCGGTCAAGCGGATTGAAGACGTGCGGGTGCTGCGCGCTGCCCAGTTCCCCGAGGATTCGGGGCCATTGGCGCATCCGATCCGGCCCGATTCCTATCAGGAAATCTCCAACTTCTACACCGCGACGGTCTATAACAAGGGCGCCGAGGTGATCCGGATGATGCGCACCATGGTCGGGCCCGAGCGGTTCCGGGCTGGTTGCGACCTCTATTTCGATCGCCACGACGGCGAGGCTGCGACGTGCGAGGACTTCGTCAAAGCGATCGAGGCCGGAGCCGGGATCGACCTCACCCAGTTCCGCTTGTGGTACAGCCAGGCCGGCACGCCAAAAGTTACGGCCCGGCTTGCCCACGAAGGCGATGTCGCAACCTTGACGCTGCTGCAGGAACTGCCGGCAACCCCGGGTCAAGCTAACAAGCAGCCGATGGTTATCCCCCTAAAGCTGGCGCTCTTCGACCCTGCGACCGGACGGCATGATGGTGAAAAGCTGGTGGTTCTGGACCGCGCCGAGATGGAGTTCGCCTTCCCCGGGTTCGCCGCGCGCCCGGTATTATCGCTAGGCCGTGGGTTCTCTGCACCGGTGGCGATTGAGGCGGATACGGTGCGCGATGACCTGATCTTCCTCGCCGCCAACGATGATGATCCCTTCGCCCGCTATGAAGCGTTGCAGCAGCTAGCTGTCCAGCACCTGTTGGCGGTTGTCAGCGGCAAACTCGATGCGGCGGGCGTGGAGGCAATTGCCGAGGCGCTTCGCAAGGTGATCGCCGATCCCGCGCTGGACGATCTGATGCGCGGTGAACTGCTGACCCTGCCCGGTGAGGCCTATTTGGCCGAGCAGTTCGAGGCGGCAGATCCCGGCGCGATTCGCGCTGCGCGTGAGGGGCTCAAGGCGGCACTGGCCAGCGCGCTTCAGGACGATCTGGTTGCGCTGCATGTCCGGACTTCGGCCGTACCCTACAGCCTGTCTGCTGCTGCGCGCGGTGCCCGCAAGGTCAAGACGCTGGCGCTGGTCCTGCTTGCTGCCGGCGCCCCCCAGCTTGCAGCAGAGCTGGCCGCCAGCCAGTTTGACGCTGCTGACAACATGACCGACCGGCAAGGCGCGCTGATGGTGCTATGCGGGCTCGATACGCCGCTTCGCGACCAGAAGCTGGCCGCATTCCATGCCCGTCACGCCGGTGATGCGCTGGTGATCGACAAGTGGTTCTCGCTCCAGGCCGGATCGCTCCACCCCGATGTGCTGGAGCATGTCCGTGCGCTGGCCAGGCATCCCGATTTCACCCTGAACAACCCCAATCGGGCCCGCGCGCTCTATATGGCAGCAGCGGTCAACGCCGGGGCGTTCCATGCCGCTTCGGGCGAGGGCTATCACCTGATCGCTGATCTGATCCTCGCGCTTGATCCGATCAATGCGCAGACCGCGGCGCGCTTTGTCGCGCCGCTGGGGCGCTGGCGGCGGATCGAGCCGGGCCGAGCGGCGCTGATGCGGGCCGAACTCGAACGGATCGTGGCGGCTCCAAACCTGTCGAAGGACACCTTCGAGCAGGCGAGCAAGAGCCTTGGCTGAACCGGTCGAAGTCATCCACGCTGAGAAGCTGGCGGGTGTTCCGCATGGCTTCCTAGGGCGGCGCGGCGGCGTTTCGACCGGGCTGGTTGCGGGACTTGATACCGGGCTGCGCGGGATGGATCCGGTCGATCCCGCGCTAGAAGCCGTGCGCGAGAATCGTCGCCGCGCGGCCGAGGCGGTTCTGCCGGGTGCCTCGCTGGTCGGGGTCTACCAGGTCCACGGTGCAGTTTGCGTCGAGGCCCAGGATTGGAGCGAGACCGAGCGACCCCATGCCGATGCTCTGGTCACCAATCGTTCGGGCATGCTGCTTGGCATCCTCACTGCTGATTGCGCCCCTGTGCTGCTGGCCGATGCTCAGGCCGGAGTGGTCGGCGCGGCCCATGCCGGATGGAAAGGCGCAGTCGGCGGGGTGACCGATTCAACTATCGCCGCGATGGAACGGCTTGGCGCCAGGCGCGCAAATATCGCCGCCGCAGTCGGCCCCTGCATCGCCAAGGCCAGCTATGAAGTCGATGCCGCCTTTTGCGAGCGGTTCATCGCTGAGGATGCCGCCAATGCACGATTCTTTTCCGCTGCCCGGCCAGATCACTTCCAGTTCGATCTCGAACACTACGTCGCGGCGCGGCTTGAACAGGCGGGAATCGGCACGGTCGAGCGGCTCTCGCTCGATACCTACACCGATGAAGCCCGGTTCTTCTCGTTTCGGCGCGCGACCCACCGCCAGGAACCTGATTATGGTCGGCAAATCTCGCTGATCGGGCTGGGCTGAGCGCAGTTTCGCTTTCCTCAACACTCTTGCACATTTTGGCAGTTGGCAGCGCCATGCTTCGCGTCTATCAGGCCCGCCAAACCGTCCGGTCAGCTGCATCTTGCGGTGACCGCGCGGTTCGCATAGGGGCTTGCCAAAGGCAGTTTTTGAGGGGGTCGTTCAAGCTGGCGCATCAAGCGTGGGCAGGGACGGCCAGAACGACAGGATCGGTTCGACCATGGCACAAGATGCGAGCATCGACACTCCGGCCGTCACGGACGGCGAGGGTGTGCGGCGGCGCGATTTCATCAATATTGCAGCGGTCAGCGCGGCTGGTGCCGGCGCGGTCGCGGTAGTTTATCCGCTGATCAGCCAAATGGCCCCTTCGGCCGACGTGCTGGCGGAAAGCTCGACCGAGGTCGATATCGCCGCGGTCCAGCCGGGCCAGGCGATCAAGGCCGTGTTCCGCAAGCAGCCGGTGTTCATCCGAAACCTCACCGCTGCGGAAGTGGAAGAGGCCAACAAGGTCGACGTCTCGTCGTTGCGCGATCCGCAATCGCTCAAGGAGCGTACCAAGGAAGGCCACGAGAACCTGCTGATCACCATGGGCGTCTGCACCCACCTTGGCTGTGTGCCGCAGGGTGCTGGCGCTGGCGAAGTAAAGGGTGAATTCGGCGGTTACTTCTGTCCGTGCCACGGCTCGCACTATGATACTGCCGCGCGGATCCGCAAAGGCCCCGCCCCCAAGAACCTGCACGTGCCGGAATATGAAATCACCGGCACTGTCGTGAAGATCGGCTGAGGTAGACCATCATGAGCTTTCCCTGGTCCAAGGAATACAAGCCCAGCCATCCGCTGATGGTCTGGCTCGACGAAAAGCTGCCGCTCCCGCGGCTGGTCTACAACGCGGTTGGCGGCGGCTATGAAGTGCCGCGCAACCTGAACTACTTCTGGAACTTCGGATTCCTGGCCGGGCTGTGTCTGGTGATCCAGATTGTCACCGGGGTGGTGCTGGCGATGCACTATGGCGGCGATACCCGCGTGGCCTTCGATTCGACCGAGCACATCATGCGCGACGTCAATTGGGGCTGGATGCTGCGCTATGGCCACGCCAACGGTGCTGCTGCGTTCTTCGCGGTGATCTATCTCCACATTTTCCGCGGCTTTTACTATGGCTCGTACAAGGCCCCGCGTGAGATGATCTGGCTGCTCGGCGTGGTCATCTTCCTGCTGATGATGGCGACTGCTTTCATGGGCTATGTGCTGCCCTGGGGCCAGATGTCGTATTGGGCGGCGCAGGTCATCACCGGGCTGTTCAGTTCGATCCCGCTGATCGGCGATCCGCTGCGCGAATGGTTGCTGGGCGGCTTTGCTCCGGGCAATGCCACTCTCAATCGCTTCTTCTCGCTGCACTTCCTGCTGCCGTTCGTGATTCTGGGCGTGGTTATCCTGCACATCTGGGCGCTGCATATCCCTGGCTCGTCGAACCCGACCGGGGTCGAAGTGAAGAGTGAAAGCGATACCGTGCCGTTCTACCCTTACTTCGTCGGCAAAGATGGCTGGACGGTGGGTCTGTTCCTGCTGATTTACAGTGCGTTCCTGTTCTTCATGCCGAACGCGCTGGGCCATCCGGACAACTACATTCCGGCCAACCCGATGCAGACCCCTGCGCACATCGTGCCTGAATGGTATTTCTGGCCGTTCTACGCGATCCTGCGCAGCTTCACCCAGAACTTCCTGATCTTTGATGCCAAGCTGCTGGGCGTGCTGGCGATGTTCGCAGCGATTCTGGTGTGGTTCTTCCTGCCCTGGCTGGATCGTTCGCCGGTCCGCTCGGCCACCTATCGCCCGCTGTACCGCAAGTTCTTTTGGGTGCTGGTTCTCGACGTGCTGATCCTCGGCTACCTTGGCAAGGCGCCGGCCGAGCAGCCATATGTGCTGATCTCGCAGTTGGCGACAATGTATTACTTCCTGCACTTCCTGGTGATCGTGCCGATCGTATCCTCGATCGAACGACCCGATCCGCTGCCCTTCTCGATCACCGAGAGCGTGTTGGGCAATGACGCTGCGGCCAAGCTGGAAGGCGCCGCCACGCAGGAAGCCAAGGGCTAAGCCCAGGACAGACGGAAAGAGAGACCCATGATCCGCATCATCTCCATCCTCACCGGCCTGTTCTTCACAGCCGCGCTGCTCTGGTCACTGCTTCTGGACACCGTCCAGCTCAGCAAGGACGGTCTGCCGCACACGGTTGAAAAGGCCTATGTGAAGCATGACCTGAAGAAGCTGAAGTTGCCCAGCGACGGCGTGTTCGGCAAGTTCGACGAAGCCCAGCTTCAACGTGGCTTCGCCGTCTACCAGAACGTCTGCGCCTCGTGTCACTCGCTCAAGCAGGTTTCGTACCGCAGCCTTGCCGCGCTCGGCTATAACGAGGCTGAATTGAAAGCAATTTCCGCCAAGGCGACAATCAATGCGGCTGATCCGCTGACTGGTGAAATGAAGGACCGTCCGGGCCTGCCCGCCGACAAGTTTCCGCCGGTGGTCTACGCCGGGGTCGGCAATCCGCCGGATCTTTCGCTGATCACCAAGGCGCGGCATGGCGGCGGGGCCTATGTCTATTCGCTGCTTACCGGCTACGAGAATCAGCCAGCTTCGCTGGTCAAGGAATTCCCTGACGCCAAGACCGGCGCGAACATGCATTACAACCCGTATTTCGCGAACCTCAACATCGCGATGGCGCCGCCGCTGACTGCCGAGGGGCAGGTGACCTATTCGGACGGCACCCCGGCGACGGTTGACCAGATGGCCAAGGACGTCTCGGCGTTCCTCGTCTGGACTGCCGAGCCCGAGCTTGAACAACGGCACCAGACCGGATTTGTCTGGATGGGCTTCCTGCTGTTCGCCACGGTGTTGGGCTACATGTCCTACCGCAATATCTGGGCAGACAAGAAGGGACACTGATCTCTTTCGTTCGGACCGGACATATGAAATGAGCCCCGGCGCCTTGCGGTGCCGGGGCTCTTGCTTTTGGGGCTAAGCGCCTCAGTCGAGTTCGGCCAGCAGACTGCGGTAGACGACTCCGCCCAAGATTCCGCCGATTATCGGGGCCACCCAGAAAAGCCACAGCTGGTGCAGGGCCATGCCGCCCTCAACCAGCGCCGGCCCGGTGCTGCGCGCCGGATTAACCGAGGTGTTGGTGATCGGGATCGAGATCAGGTGGATCAGCGTCAGAGCCAGCCCGATCGCGATCGGCGCGGCGCCGGCCGGGGCGAGCCGATCGGTTGAACCCATAATGATCAGCAGGAAAAAGGCTGTCAGCAACACTTCAGCCAGAAATGCGGCGCCTAGCACATATTTGCCCGGCGATGCCGCGTCATAGCCGTTGCTGGCTAACTTGCCCGCGCCCAACTCCCAACCGGGAGCGCCCTTGGCGATGCAGTACAGCGTAAAAGCCGCGAGAATCGCCCCGACTACCTGGGCCACTACATAGGGTGCGATGTCCTTTGCCGGAAAGCGCCCGCCAGCCCATAGCCCAACTGTAACTGCCGGATTGAAATGGCCACCGGAAACATGCCCAACGGCATAGGCCATGGTCAGCACAGTCAGGCCGAATGCCAGGCTGACGCCGGCAAAACCGATCCCCAACCCTGGATAAGCGGCAGCATAGATCGCGCTTCCGCAGCCACCAAACACCAGCCAGAACGTGCCGAAGGCCTCGGCCCACAGCTTTTTCAAATCGGTCATAAAGCCCTCCAATACCGCCGTCTTGATCCGCCGGAAGGGGCAGGCTGCGCCAATCGGGCGGTGCGGTAAAGCTGCATTTTGCTACAGGCTCCGGTCCAAGCGGATTGACCCCGTCGCCGGCTTGAAGCATAGGGCAGGCCAACAAGCCTTTGGGCCATGCGGGTATAGCTTAGTGGTAAAGCACCAGCCTTCCAAGCTGGCTATGCGGGTTCG
>CAZOSI010000085.1:0-13777 GCA_964582485.1 uncultured Novosphingobium sp. | reverse complement strand
GGGTTCGTGGGTGAGATCGAGGATACCGAGCACGCGGTGCGGATCTCGGCTGAAATCGGCTATCCGGTGATGATGAAGGCCCGCGCCGGCGGCGGCGGCAAGGGCATGCGCCTCGCCTATGATGAAAAGGACGTTCGCGAAGGCTTCGAGGCGGTGAAGCGCGAGGGGCTCAACTCGTTCGGCGACGACCGCGTGTTCATCGAAAAATTCATCCTCAACCCGCGCCACATCGAGATCCAGATCCTGGGCGATCAGCACGGCAACATCCTTTACCTCAACGAGCGCGAATGCAGCATCCAGCGTCGTCATCAGAAGGTGGTGGAGGAAGCGCCGTCGCCGTTCGTCACGCCCAAGATGCGCAAGGCGATGGGTGAGCAGTGCGTCGCGCTTTCGCGGGCGGTGGGCTATTACAGCGCCGGGACGGTCGAACTGATCGTTTCGGGTGCGGACCCCAGCGGTGAGAGCTTCTACTTCCTCGAAATGAACACCCGCCTGCAGGTGGAACACCCGGTCACCGAATGCATCACCGGGATTGACCTGGTCGAACAGATGATCCGCGTCGCGGCGGGCGAGAAGCTCAGCATCACGCAGGACGATGTGAAAATCGAAGGCTGGGCGATCGAGAACCGGGTCTATGCCGAAGATCCCTATCGCGGGTTCCTGCCCAGCACCGGGCGGCTGGTGCGCTATGCGCCGCCGGTCGATGGCTGGACCGAGGACGAGGCCGGAAACGGCCGCCGCGGGGTGGACGGTGTGCGCGTGGACGACGGCGTCTATGAAGGCGGCGAAGTCAGCATGTTCTATGATCCGATGATCGCCAAACTGATCACCTGGGCTCCGACCCGCAATGAAGCGGCGGACCTTCAGATCAAGGCGCTCGACCGGTTCGAGATCGAGGGCCTTGGCCACAACATCGATTTCGTCAGCGCGATCATGCAGCACCCGCGCTTCCGCTCGGGCGAGCTCACCACCGGGTTCATCGCCGAGGAATACCCCGATGGCTTCACCGGTGCGGCGACTTCACCCGAAGTGCTGAAGCACCTCGCCGCGATTGCCGGGTTCATCATGACCGCGCGAGCCGATCGTGCCTGCCAGATCGACCAGCAATTGGATGGCACGCTGGAGCCGCCCTACGACTGGTCGGTGACGATCGGCGGGGTGACGCATGTGGTCAGCCTGGACGAGGACGTGACCGTCGATGGTGAGGCGCTTGACCTCGATATGGAATACACCCCCGGCGACCGACTGGTCCAAGCCACGGTCGGGGATGCGGATTACGGCGTGAAAGTTGAAGTCACCCGCACCGGCCTGAAACTCACCACCCACGGCGCGATCCACAAGGTCCAGGCGCTGCCAGCGCGGCTCGCCCCGTTGACCCAGCACATGATCGAAAAGATCCCGCCCGATCTGTCCAAGTTCCTGATCTGCCCGATGCCCGGCTTGCTGGTGGCGCTGCACGTGGGTGAGGGTGACAAGGTCGAGGCCGGGCAGCCGCTCGCCGTGGTCGAGGCGATGAAGATGGAAAACATCCTGCGCGCCGAAAAGTCGGCCACGGTTAAGAAGGTCAACGCCAAGGCCGGGGAAAGCCTGGCCGTGGACGCGGTGATCCTGGAGCTGGAGTAGTGGAGGCTATGTCATGATTGCTATTCGCCGATATACCGACCTCTCTGCCCTAATTTACATGCTGGTGCACAACGAGATTCCAATTCTCGGCTACGGGTCGTGGGATGATGTGAACGACCGCAAATCGATGTCGATCTGGCAGTCTACTCTGCAGTATGGTTTTGCCGGTGCAATCTGCCTTACCGAAGCGGCAGAGACCTTTCACCATTGGAAGGTCTTTGCTTCCGGACCAACCGGAGTCTCGATCATTTTTGATAAAGATAGATTGATTGAGGCATTTAGTGGCCATGGTCTGTTTGGATCAAACGGCCATTTTTTGTGGGGCAACATGCAATACGTTGCGATGAATGATTTAAAGAACGTTGATGCGTCTGATATCCATCGATTGCCGTTTATTAAGCGAGTCGGATTTCGTGATGAACGTGAGTTTCGAGTTGTTGGTTATACTTTAGATAGAAATGTGTCGTTGATGCACGTACCACTTGATCAATCGGTAATAAAGGAAGTCACTTTCAGTCCGTTTATGCACCCGACACTGGTGCAAAGTTGCAAGATCGCGCTTCGATCAATCGATGGGTGGTCGAAATTAAAAATGGGGCATTCAAAACTGACGGATAATCAGACATGGCAGAAGGGACTTGTCGATTTTCGTGAGCGACACGGAGTGATCTATGGACCGTGGATGGAAGGGCAGTCTTTAGAATTTGAGGAGTAACGGTCGTCAACGTCAGCCTTCCACCAAGGCCACCGCCCGGATCCATCCCGCGCTGGCGCCTTCAATCTTCACCGGAAAGCAGCTTAGCGTGAAGCCATGCGGGGGCAAGGTGCTGAGGTTCATCAGCTTTTCGATCTGCCAATAGGGCCTTATCCGACCGGCCTTGTGGCCTTCCCAGATGATCGCCGGATCGCGGCTTTCGGCCCAGCGTTTGGCGGTGTGGCTGAACGGGGCATCCCAGGACCAGGCATCGGTGCCGACCACTTCGACCCCGCGTTCGGTCAGCCAAAGTGTGGCCTCGGCACCCAGTCCGACGCCTTGGTCGGTGAAGTTGTCGGTGCCATAGACCGCGCCTGACTGGATCAGGACGATGTCGAGTGGCTGCAATTCGTATCCGATCCGCGCCAGCTCGGCTTCGACCTGCGCCGCGCTGACCACGGTGCCGTGGGGCAGGGCGCTGAAATCGAGCTTCACGGCGGGGCGAAAGAAACGGTCGAGCGGTGCTTGGTCGATGGTCGGGGCAGGGCTGGCACCGTCATCCGTGGTTGAATGGTAATGCCACGGCGCGTCCATGTGGGTGCCATTGTGGGTGGATAGGGTCAGCGTTTCCACCGCCCAGCCTTCGCCATCGGGCAGGTCCTCGCGGCTCAGCCCCGGGAAGAACAGCGCCATTGTTGCCCAGCTGGTATCGTGCGCGGTGCGCTCGATCTGGGGCTGCATACCGGGCGGGTCCGAGATCAACCGGTCAGTGATCGGGATCGAGAGGTCGATGAATTGCGTCATGCAACCGAATGTTGACCTCGTTTCCCTTTACGTCAATGGAAAGACGCATGAGCCTTCCTCAAACGCTAGCCGCCGCGCGGCCGATCGACGGCGGATTTATCGCCACTGTGCCCGCCGACTGGATGCAGGGGCGCACCACCTATGGCGGCTTCTCGGCAGCACTGGCATTGGCTGCGGCGCAGCGGTTGGTTGACGATCTGCCGCCACTGCGCTCGGCCACAATCAACTTCGTCGGGCCGCTGGCGGGCGAGGTTGAAGTGCGGGCTAAGGTGCTGCGGCGCGGACGCAATGCCAGCTGGGTTGCAGCCGAGGTCAGCAATGAAGCCGGCGTCGGCCTGACCGCGACTTTCGTGTTTATGGGCCCGGTCGAGGCGAGCAGCCTGCATCTGCATGAAGTGCCGATGCCGGACTATGCCGTGCCGCTCGACCAGGCTGTGCCCCTGCCTGAGCGCGCCGGACCGAGCTTTGCTCCCAATTTCGATCGCCGTTTCGCCCTGCCGCGTAGCGAGGAAAAGGTGCCGGAAATCCTGTGGTGGGAACGGCTGAAGGACGTCGCAGGACTCGATCCGATGGTCGCGCTGGTGCTGCTGGCCGATGCGCTGCCCCCAGGCGTCATGCCGCTGACCGGACCCGCGCCGATCAGCTCGATGACCTGGCTGATCAACCTGCTGACCCCCATGCCCGAAACCGACGGCGGCTGGTTCCTGCTGCAGGCCAAAGGCAACTATGCCGAAAAGGGCTGCTCCAGCCAGGACATGGCAATCTGGAACACCCGCGGCGAGGCGGTTGCGGTTGGCATGCAGTCAATCGCGGTGTTTGGTTAGGCCGGCTGCACTGCGTTCAGCCGCTTGCCCATCACCGCCTTGAACAGCGCGAACCCGGCCAAGCCAACCGCTGCGGTGCCGACATGGACTAGCCAGAAACTGGGCGTGTCCATAGTCGAGTACCAGCCGCCGATGATCCCCACGGTCTTGTTAGCGGCGAAGAAGGTCAGGTAATAGATCCCCACCACCGTCGCGACGATCGCCTTAGGGGCGACCTTGGTGAACAGTGCCAGGCTGACCGGCATGATGTGGCTGAACCCGATCGAGTTGAGCAGGTGGAACATCACCGGCCAGAACAGCCCGATCTTGCCGTCCCCTTGCGTGACGGCGGCAAACCACAGACACAGGCCGCCGCCGATTACGAAGAAGCTGCCGATGATCATCTTGCCGATCTCGTCCGGCTCCCACGCGCCCTTGTCGCTGCGCCATTTCCAGTACAGCGCGACGGCTGCGAGCATTGAGAAGCTGAGCGCGGCGTCGATGGTGATCATGTAGCTGGTGGGCAGGGTGGTGCCGAAGAAGGTCAGCTGGAACTGCTCGTCGGCCCAGACCAGATAGGCGTTGAAGATCTGCTGGTTGGTCAGCATGGCCAGTGCCAGAATCGGGATCAGCAGCAGCAGCGCGATCACGCGCGGACGGTCGGTGCTGCCAACTCCGGCAAGCAGGCCCATCGCCACGCCGAAACCGACCTGTCCCGAAATGCCCGCAGCTGCCACTGCCGGGATTGAAGGGGCCAGGAAATGCAGCGCGGCCGTGATTGCCGCGGCGACACCCAGCATGATAGTATAATTGATCCCGACAGACGCCGCCTTGTCGGCCTTGCGGTCCTCTTTGGGCAGCCAGGGACCGGCCTTGATATAGAGGAACAGCCCCGCGACCATCACCACCCCGGCGGTGCCGAAGCCATAGTGCCAGCCGACTTTCTCACCCAGGGTGCCCGAAATCAGCGGCGCAATGATCACGCTGACGTTGATCGCGATGTAGAAGATCTGGAAGGCCATCGCCCGGCGCAGATCCTCGGGCTTGTAAAGCTCGCCAACCTGGCTGGCGATGTTGCCCTTGAACAGGCCCACGCCGACGATCAGCGAGAGCAGCGCGAACAGGAACAGGCCCTCGAACGCCATCAGGAAGTGCCCGATTGCCATCACGACTGCGCCCAGCAGCAGGGTGGTGCGGCGGCCCAGCCAGCGGTCGGCAATCAGCCCACCGGCGATCGGGGTCAGGTAAACCAAGCTGGAGTAGTCACCGAAGATCGCCGAGGCGAGCGGTTGGCCTTCCTTGCCGTCATAGGCGGCCTGTTGCAGCCATTGCAGCCCGATCACTCCGCCCATGTTTTCAGGCAGCAACAGGTACTTGACCATGTAGAGCACCAGCAGCGTCTGCATCGAATAGTACGAGAACCGCTCGCACCCTTCGACGAAGGCAAGGTAGCCCAGGCCCTTGGGATGGCCCAGGAAGGCTTTGTCGTCGGCCAGATCTTTCAGTTCAGGCGTGGCGTCGGCTACACTCACGGTGCTCCCCCGTTGGTTTCATTTGCAATGGGGCTATCGGCTCAGGCGGTGCGCTGCAACTCAGAATCGAGAAACGCCGCAACCTCGTCCAGCGCGACATCCTTGGCGAGGAAGGCCTCGCCGATACCCTTCATCAGCACGAAAGGCAGCAGGCCGGCATCCATCTTTTTGTCATGGAGCATATGCGCCACCAGCGCCGGGCCGTCGCAGCCAAGGCCAAGCGAGGCAATCTCGCTGGCCATGCCCACCTCGGCGAAATGGCGCGCGACATGTTCGGCGCTCGCCTTCGGCATCAGGCCGCGTGATGCCGAGAACCGGGCAGCCAGGACCATGCCCAGCGCCACGCCTTCGCCGTGGAGCAGGCGGTCTGAAAAGCCGGTCTGCGCTTCCAGCGCGTGGCCAAAGGTGTGTCCCAGATTGAGCAGTGCGCGCAGGCCCAGCGTTTCGCGCTCGTCAGCGGCAACGATCCGGGCCTTGGCGGCAACCGAATAGGCTACAGCATGTTCCCGTGCACCCGCGTCGCCTGCCAGCACCGCGCCGCCGTGGGCATCGCACCAGGCGAAGAAATCTGCGTCGCCCAGCAGGCCGTACTTGACCACTTCGGCATAGCCCGCCCTGAGCTCGCGTTCGGGCAGGGTATCCAGCGTGGCAAGATCGGCCAGCACCAGTGACGGTTGGTGGAACGCACCCACCAGGTTTTTGCCTGCGGGCGTATTGATCGCGGTCTTGCCGCCGACGCTCGAATCGACCTGGGCGAGCAGCGTGGTGGGCAGCTGGATGAAATTGCAGCCGCGCTTGAGAATCGATGCGGCAAATCCGGTCAGGTCGCCGATGACCCCGCCACCCAGCGCGAGAATGTGATCACCGCGTTCAACTTCCTCGGCCAGCAGCCAATCAACCGTGGCGGCAAGCTGGTCCCAGCTCTTGCTTGCCTCGCCCGTCGGCAGGATGCGCCAGGCGGCCTCGTGTCCGCCCTGGTGCAGCGCATTCTCCACCACCGCGCCCCAGGCGGCGTGGACCCGGGCATCGGTAACGATCGGGACGCGCCGCTTGCGTAGGCGTCCGCTGCAGTGTTCGGTGAGGCCGGCAAGAAGGCCCGTTCCGATCCGCACTTCATAGGGCGCGCCTGCGATGTCGACCGGGATCACAGCCATTCGGCAATTCCTTTCAGCACGCGCACGATCGTGCGGCCCTGGGGGCCCGATGAGCTCATGACATGGATCGGCGCCTCGGCATAGGCAGGCTCTCGCTCGGCCTTGAGCCGGGCGAGAATTTCGCGCGGATTGCCATTGCGCAGCAGGGGCCGGCTGTCCCTGCGCCCGACCCGCTCAACCAGCACGTCGAGATCGCTGTCGAGCCAGACCGCGATCGCCTTTTCGAGGATCAGGCGGCGCGTTTCGGGGTTGACGAAGGCTCCGCCGCCGGTCGCGATTATTTTGGGTTGGCCTGAACGTTCAATCAGCCGGGCGATCACCCGGCGCTCGCCGTCACGGAAATAGGGTTCGCCGAACTGGGCGAAGATTTCGCTGATCGACATCTGGGCGGCGCGTTCGATTTCTTCATCGGCATCGATGAAAGGCAAATGCAGCAGGCTGGCCAGCTTGCGTCCGACGCTTGATTTGCCAACGCCCATCAGCCCGACCAGCACGACCGGACGGTCGATCCGGCGCGCCAGGGCCTCGATTTCAGCCGAGGAAAGCGTGGCATCGTCATGCTCCATTGCGGCCCCGCCTATAGATAGGCTAACCGACAGTGCAAGTTTCCGGGCGGGAGAAGGCGCGCGTGGCGTTCGATAGGCGCAAGTCGATAGGTTTGATGGCAGGGGTGGCAGTGCTGGCCGCAGTGCTGGGCTGGGCCTGGCTTGACGGCGGCGAGCGTGCGGTTTCGCCGCAATCTGCCCCTGCCGTGCTTCCGGGAGAGACTAAGTGAAGCGGTTGTTATTACTGACCGGCGGGGCGGTGCTGGCGCTGTCTTCGGCGCTGGTCCTGGCCCAGGATTCGCCCGAATCGCTGCTGCCTCCGGGCTTTGAGAAGCCCAAGGCCAGGCCGGCCACCCAGGCTGCGCCTTCTGCAGGCTCAACTCCGGTGGTGCAACCGCTGCCAGGGGAGGGCGACGCAGCGCCGAAGGCAGCCTCAGCCGCGCGCACTTTGCCAAGTGGGCAACGGATCCCGTCACTGAAAGAGCTGGAGGCGATGACGCCGGATCAGCTTGATGAGTTGCTCGGCCTAAAGCCAAAGTTCGATATGCCGTCTGCCGCGCGCCGCTCGATGAAGCGGGTTGGCGTTCTGGCCGAGGACGAAGGCGGCTTTCCTGGTGGCTCGCTAGGACGGCAAAATCCGCAGCTGGTCGGCAAGCTGCTGGACGGCAACAAGGGGCGGCTGGTCTCGCGCTGGGGGCATATCCTGTTGCGCCGTGCGCTGGTTTCGCGAATGGATGCACCGGCAGGGATGAACCCGGCCGATTTCGCCGGTGGGCGCGCCGCATTGCTGGTGCGGATGGGCGAAGGCGAACTGGCCCGGGCCGTGGTCCAGGATGTCGATGCCGGCAATTATTCCGATAGCCTGACCCGCGCAGCGCTGGATGCTTATGCATTTACCGCCGACATCACTGGGATCTGCCCGGTCGTGGCGGTGCAGGGCGGCGCGCGCAAGGACGCCGAATGGCGGATGCTGCGCGGTATTTGCGCGTCGTTCCAGGGGGATGGTGCATCGGGCATGGCGCAGCTCGATAAGCTGGTCGGTGAAGATGGGTTGACCCGGATCGACGTGCTGCTGGCGCAGAAATACGCCGGGGCTGCGGGCAAGGTCCGGCGGGCAGTAAAGATCGAATGGGACGGCGTGGGTGATATGAACCCCTGGCGTTATGCCCTGTCGATCGCAGTTGGGATCGAGCCTCCGGCCGATTCGATGAAAGGCGCCTCGCGGCGTTATTCGCTGGTTGCGGCGACGGCTCCGATGCTTGGGCTTGAATCGCGCGCCAGGGGGGCCGATCGCGCCGCCGCTGACGGGATCCTGTCAAGCGCGGCAATGGTCGATCTTTACAGCCAGATTTATGCCCAGCAGGACATAACCGGGGACGTTGCTACGGCTTCGGCTTCATTGCGTACCGCCTATGTCGGCACCTCTGCCGGGGAACGGATGGCGGCGATAAAGCAGCTTTGGGATGGCGCGCCGGATGCCGAGGCACGCTATTCGCGCCAGGTCCTGACGGCCTATGCTGCGGCTCGCATGCCGGTTTCGGGGGACTATTCCAGCGATCTTGGCGATCTCGTCGGATCGATGCTGGCAGCTGGGCTCGATCGCAATGCCCTGGCCTGGGGGGGGCAGGTCGATACCGGCTCGCTCGCCTGGGGCATGCTGGCCCTGGCCGCGCCGGAGCGGGCCCAACCGGTCGAGGGTGGGGCGCTAGACGGATTCTACGGCAGCGACCCCAGCGATGAATATCGCAAGAGCGGCTTCCTTCTGGCCGGGCTCTATGGCTTGCAGCGGGTAGACGACGCCACCGCCAAGGACTTTGCCAACAAGCTTGAAATCGATCTGGGCCGCCAGACCAACTGGACACGTCTGATCAATCAGGCTGCCGATGCCAACAACGCCGCGCTGGTCGCACTTCTGGCCGGTGTCGGGATGCAGGGCAATGGCTGGGACAAGATGACCCCGCTGCACCTTTATCATATCGTCTCGGCGCTCAACCGTGTCGGCCTTGGGGCTGAAGCGCGGATGATCGCGGCCGAAGCGGTCGCGCGGGGCTGACGATCTCGGCCGCGATTGAGTCTTTTCTGGCAATGCTGGCTGCAGAGCGGGGCGCGGCGGCCAACACGTTGGCGGCCTATCGTCGGGATCTGACTGGCGCGGAAGAGGCGATCGGGGATCTGGTAAGCGCCGACAATGCCGGGCTGGCCACACTTGGTGCTGTCTGGGCCGGACTGGCGCCCTCAAGCCTGGCTCGCAAATGCTCGGCGCTGCGGCAGTTCTACGGCTTTCTGGTTGATGAGGGCTGGCGCAAGGATGATCCTTCTCCAGCCTTGCCGCGCCCGCGTACGCGGCGCCCGTTGCCGCGCCTGTTGAACCGTCAGGAGGTTGAGGCGCTATTCGCCCGGGCCGAGGAAGAAGCAACTGGTGCAAAGGCCGAGGCGGTGCGGATGCTGGCCCTGCTTGAATTGTTGTACGGTTCGGGCCTTCGGGCAACCGAGCTGGTTTCGCTGCCGCTTTCAGCCGTGCCGCGCGATGCGCCGTTCCTGACGGTGACCGGCAAGGGCGGGCAACAACGGATGGTTCCGGTCAGCACCCGGGCCCGACAGGCGCTGTCGCGCTGGTTGGCTTTGCGGAACGGAGAAAGCAAGGCGCTGTTCCCCTCAACCTCGCGCGAGGGACATCTAACCCGGATCCGCCTGTTCCAGCTGCTTCGCGCGCTGGCCGGTCGGGCCGGAATCGATCCGGAAAAGGTCAGCCCGCACGTGCTGCGCCATGCATTTGCTACCCATCTGCTCGAAGGCGGGGCAGACCTGCGGGTGCTGCAAACGCTGCTGGGCCATGCCGACATCGCGACCACTCAGATCTATACCCATGTCGATTCGGCGCGGTTGGTGGCGCTGGTCAACGCGCGGCACCCTCTTGCCGTGCGCGGTCAGGGGGGCTAGCGCAAAGGGATGATTTCATACCTTGAGTTCGAAAAGCCCGTCGCGGCGCTGGAAGCACGGATTGCCGAGCTGCGCCAGACCGCAGCCCAGGGCGATGTCGATATTGCCTCTGAAATTCGCCGGCTGGAAATGAAGAGCGCCGACCTTTTGGCCGCGACCTACAAGGCTTTGACGCCGTGGCAGAAGACCCAGGTTGCCCGCCATCCGATGCGTCCGCATTTCTGTGACTATGTCGCGCAGATGTTCACCGATTTCATGCCCTTGGGCGGTGATCGCTATTTCGGCGACGATCAGGCAATTATCGGCGGATTCGCTCGGTTGGGGGATCGCCGGATAGTGCTGATCGGCCACGAAAAGGGCAACGATACGCAAAGCCGGATCAAGCACAACTTCGGCATGGGCAAGCCAGAAGGCTATCGCAAGGCGATCCGTTTGATGGAACTGGCCGGGCGGTTCGGCCTGCCGGTGGTGACCCTGGTCGATACCTCTGGTGCCTTTCCCGGAGTCGAAGCTGAAGAACGCGGTCAGGCCGAAGCGATCGCCCGTTCAACCGAAGCTTGTTTGGCCTTGCCTGTGCCGATGGTCGCGGTGATTGTGGGTGAGGGTGGCTCGGGCGGCGCAGTGGCTCTGGCGAGTGCCGAACGCGTGCTGATGCTGGAACATGCGGTCTATTCAGTGATTTCGCCCGAGGCTGGCGCCTCGATCCTGTTCCGCACATCCGAAAAGGCAGCGGAAATGGCCGAAGCGATGAAGGTTACCGCGCAAGACTGCCTGGCACTCGGCGTGATCGACCGGATCGTCAAGGAACCGGTCGGCGGCGCGCACCGCGATCCCGGGCTGGCCACGACCGCGCTGGCCAAAGCGATCGAGGAAGAACTCTCGGCCCTGGTAAAGCTGTCGCCGGAAAAGCTGCGAGTGCTTCGCGAGGAACGGTTCCTGCGGATCGGCGAAAGCTGAAGCAGGGCCGCCCTAGGGGCTTTCCAAGCGGTTGACGCGGGTCTAGTCTGTTAACCATCGGAAATCGTTACGGAGGATCGCGCCCCATGCCTGCCCACATGCCTAGCAGCCGGCCTACATTGGCCCTTATCCTCGGGACTGTCTTTATTCTCCCGGCAATTGGGGCAGGGCAAACGGCGCCGGCCCAAGCGCAATCGACGGCGGGCTCTGTTCAGACCATCAGCGCCAAGGACAAGCAGGAAGGCGCCAAGTTTCACCCGCAGCTCGTTGCTGAATTTGGCGGTGCGGTCAGTGGGCCCCAGGCGCTTTATGTCGAATCGGTTGGCAAGAAGATTGCGGTCCAGTCCGGACTGTCGAATGCACAGGGCGATTTCACTGTTACACTGCTGAATTCCCCGGTCGACAATGCCTTCGCGATCCCTGGCGGCTATGTTTACACCACCCGCCAGCTGGTTTCGCTGATGAATAATGAGGCAGAGCTGGCCGGCGTGCTGGGCCATGAAGTCGGCCACGTGGCGGCGCGGCATTCGAACAAGCGGCAAAGTGCGGCGACGCGCAATCAGGTTATCGGCATTCTGGGCGCCGTATTGTCCGGCGCTTTGCTCGGTAACAGCCAATTTGGACAGATGCTTCAGCAAGGGTTTCTGCAAGGTTCGCAGATTCTGACCCTGAAGTTTTCGCGCAGCCAGGAAAACGAAGCGGACAAGTTGGGGATCGAATACCTGCGCCGCGCTGGATACGATCCGCGCGCGATGTCGACTGTGCTAGCCAGTCTGGCGGCGCAGAATACGCTGTCGGTTCGGCTGCTGGGCGCGCCAGACAACCGTGCGCCGGAATGGGCCTCGACTCATCCCGATCCGGCCAAACGGGTCAGCGCCACGGCGGCATTGGCAGGTGCGAAGCCGGGCGGCATGCTCAATCGCGATACCTTTCTCAACCGGATCAGCGGCTTGACCTATGGCGACGATCCCAAGGAGGGAATCGTCGAAGGACGTAAATTCATCCACCCGATCGACAAGTTCGCTTTCGAAGCACCGAACGGGTTCTTCATGGTCAACGGTACCCAGGCGGTTTCGATCAGCGGCCAATCGGGCAAAGGGCAACTGACGGCAGCGGCTTATAATGGCGATCTGGATACCTATGTCCGCGCCGTTTTTGCCAAACTGGCCCAGGACAACAAGGTTACGATCACTCCGGGCGCGGTGCAGAAGACCACGGTCAACGGAATTCCGGCGGCCTATTCGGTTGCACGGGTGGCGCAGAGCAACAACAGTTCGGTCGATGTAACTGTGTTCGCCTATCAGATGGGCACTGCCAATGCGCTCCATTTCATGACGATCACACAGGCTGGCAGCGGTACAGTGTTCGATTCGATGTTTGCCTCGATGCGGCGGATCAGCGATTCCGAAGCCACTGCGATAAAGCCGCGCAAATTGGTGGTTGTGACTGCCAAGAAAGGCGACACTGTCCAGTCGCTGGCATCGCGCATGGCCTATACCGATGCACCGCTTGACCGGTTTCTGGTTCTCAACGGCCTGAACGCCAATTCTCCGATCATTGCAGGGCAGCGGATTAAGCTGGTAACTTACTGATTTCCGAAGGATCCAGGCAAAAGAAAAGGGCGGCAGGTTTCCCTGCCGCCCTCTCTTTTCGAAACCCTTCGGTTGCGATTAGGCGTTAGCGCCAGCCATCGCAGACGAAGTGGTGTTGAAGGTGGTCTGCAGTTCGTTGCCCAGACCCTGCATGGCAGTGATGGCGGCAACGGCGATCAGAGCAGCGATCAGGCCATATTCGATGGCGGTCGCACCAGCTTCTTCACGGAACAGCTTTTTGATAAACTTCATGGTCAGTCTCCTGTTAGGCAGTCATTTTACCCGGCTCTTTCCCTGTCACCCGGATTGAGCAATTGCCGGACTAAGGGGAATTTCTTGAGAAATGTTTAACTCGCTGGGCCACCCATTGCGTTGGCAGACTTGGTGGCAACATTGTTCCACATAGCGATGCTGCCCGACGCGAAATCCTGCAGCGCGGTCAGCATGGCCAGGACGATCAGGGCGCAGATCAGGCCCATTTCGACCGAGGATGTGCCCCGGTCGTCTTTCAGCAGTGCCTTGATGGTGTTCTTCATGCCCGGTTGTCCCCAGTGTGGGTTGATCGGACCTGAATTATGAGGATCGTCGTTAAGATTTCGTATAGAAATGGAGCCGCTGTGAGAAAAATTCCGACAATGATTCCAGTTGTGGCAGCCGCGCTGATCGGCCTGGATGGGCGGGTCTTGATGCAGCGGCGGCGGCACGGCGCCGAACATGGCGGGCTTTGGGAATTCCCCGGGGGCAAGGTGGAGCCGGGGGAATCGCTGGTGGAATCGCTGTGCCGCGAGATCAAGGAAGAACTGGGAATTGCGGTGGCACCTGACGCACTGCTCCCCTTGAGTTTCGCTGCGGCTCCGGATCAACCTTATGTCATTCTGCTTTACAGTTGCCGCAAATGGCATGGTACGCCGGCCTGCCTCGATGGCGAGGAGATCAGCTGGTTTGCGCCAGAGCAGGTTCTGAACCTGCCGATGCCGCCGCTTGACGTGCCGCTGGCGCAGACCCTGCTGGAAATGACGAAAAGGGCAAATTAGCCGCTTGCCAACCCATTCGCGCCCCCCTATGTGCGCCACTCCAACGCGCCCGTAGCTCAGCTGGATAGAGCATCAGACTACGAATCTGAGGGTCGGACG
>CAZOSI010000084.1:0-13814 GCA_964582485.1 uncultured Novosphingobium sp. | reverse complement strand
CGCCGACGTCGGCAGCCTTGGTGAAGATCCCGCCGCCCAGACGCGCGAAGATCGAGATCAGCGAGGCGCCGAAGGCCAGCGCAACCAGCCCGTCAACCACGGTACGGTCATCGCCGCCGACGGTGTAACCCGCCGGGCCGGTGAGATACCAGTAGAAGCCTGCAATCGCGAGCAGCGCGAGGCCGGCCACCAGCATGCCGGTGATGGCACCGGCGCGGAACGCCAGGGTCAGGCCAGCCTGCAGACCGGTTTGCGCCGCAGCAGCGGTACGCAGGTTCGAGCGGACCGAGATGTTCATCCCGATGAAGCCCGCCACGCCCGACAGGATCGCGCCGATCAGGAAGCCAACGGTCGAAACACCGCCCAGCGCCATGAAGACGATGATCGCGACAACCGCGCCGACAGCGGCGATGGTGGTATACTGCCGCTTCAGATAGGCCTGTGCGCCTTCCTGAATTGCCGCAGCAATTTCCTGCATCTTTTCATTGCCTGCCGGTGCGTTCAGCACCTGGCGGCTGGTGACGAAGCCGTAAACGACGGCCAGTAGGCCAAGGCCTATAGAGATCGTGACTAGATCCAAATTCACGGGACGCTCCCCCTTTTATCGGTGTCCATAGTGAAAGCCCCGCATTTCCTGCGGGGCGGTCGCGCGAGAGCTATAGGCAGGATTCGCGGCAATGCAACGGTTGAAAGCGGCTTTTCAGCGGTTTCAGTGGTGCTCGTAGCCGAGCTGGCCATGGGGCGGCGCACCATCGAGCAAGAGCGTGGCTTCACCGTGCTTTTGGACCATGCCGATGTGGTGAGCCGGAACCGGAATCGCGGCATCCGGTCCCGCCGTGAACAACAACTGGTAGTCCTCGCCCCAGCGCAGCGCCTCTGCGCGGCGATGCTCGGGCGTGGCGATCGGGACGGCGGCGCTTTCGATTGCGATGGTCACGCCCGAAGCCTCGGCCATGCGCCGGGCATCGAGCAGCAGCCCGTCTGACACGTCCATCATCGCGGTGACATGCGGTGCCAGGGCTTGCCCCTCGGCCAGCAGGGCCTGCGGGCGGCAGTAGGCCAGGTTGTCGCCGGTGCCGGCCTTCAGCTCCTCAAGCCCCAGCATCGCTGCACCGACAGGCCCTGTGATCCAAACCGTGTCGCCGATTTGCGCTCCGCCGCGCGATGGTACCGGCCGGTGGGTCGCGCGGCCAAGCGCGGTCAGGCCCAGCACTTGCGGGCCGCTCTGGCCGATGGTGTCTCCGCCCAGCAGCGGGCATTTGTAGTGTTCCAGTACCTCGCGCAGCCCTTCAATGAACCGGGCATCGGTATGGCCAAGTTGGTAACCAAGCAGCACGCCCAGCGGCTCGGCACCCTTGGCCGCCAGGTCAGAGAGGTTGGTGGCGACCAGCTTCCAGGCGAGGTCAGCGGGATCTTGCCCGGGCAGGAAGTGCAGCCCCTCGGCCATGGCATCATGGGTCAGGATCAGCGCCTCACCGCCGATTTCCAGCACCGCGCAATCGTCAGCGAGGCCCCGCGCGGCGGGGTGCGTGGCAAGGGTTCGCAACGAGGCGATGAAGGCGGATTCGGTGGTCACGCCCGCATGATCCTCTCCATTTTCACGAAGTGCAAATGGGGAGGTTGCATTTGCCCTTCGGCTTGCAGCTTAGCAGCCGCGCTCAGGATAAACTACGCAAATGACGGAGGGGCCTCGGAGGTTGCGCCACTACCCCTCCGTCAGCGGCTTGTCGCCGCTGCCACCTCCCCATTTGCGGCATTCGCCGAAAATGGAGAGGACCTTGGGTCACCGCACAACCTTGGCCACGGCATCGAGCACGCCGTTGACGAACTTCGCTTCGCGCGCTTCGAAGAAGGCGTGGGCGACGTCGACATATTCGCTGATCGTGCTGGCGGTGGGTACATCGGCGCGGGCCATGAGCTCCCAGGTGCCCGCGCGCAGGATCTGCAGCAAGGTCTTGTCGAGCCGTTCAAGCCGCCAGCCCTCGGCCAGCTTGTCTTCTAGCAGCGCGTCGATCTCTTCGCGGCGGGCGGCGACGCCGCGCACGGTATCGTCGAAGAAGGCGACTTCGGCTTCCTCGTACTGGTCGCCCTCGATCTCCGCACCGAGCCGGTGGCGGTGGAATTCGTCAAGCAGACGGGGAAGCTCGGTGCCCTCCATCTCCAGCTGGTAGAGCGCCTGGACGGCGGCGAGCCGCGCGGCGGCGCGCGCCTTTGAACGGGCCTTCATATTCCAAGTCTCACTTCGATAGAGCGCGCGTGGGCCTGGAGCCCTTCGGCTTCGGCCAGTTCGATGGCAGCCGGGCCGATTGCCCGTAGCGCCGCTTCGTCCAGCTGGATGAAGCTGGTCCGCTTCATGAAATCGAGCACCGACAGCCCCGAGGAGAACCGCGCGCGCCGCCCGGTGGGCAGCACGTGGTTGGGCCCGGCAACATAGTCGCCCACGGCTTCGGGGGTCATCCGGCCGAGGAACACCGAGCCCGCGTGGCGGATCTGTTTGAACAGCGCCTCGGGCTTGTTGGTGGCGATCTGGACGTGTTCGGCGGCCAGCGCATTGGCCAGCGCCGGGGCCTCGTCCAGGCTGGAAACTTCGATGATCACGCCGTGGGTGTTCCAGCTTTCCGCCGCAACGCGGGCCGTGGGCAGCATGGCCAGCTCCACCCCGATCCGGTCGGCGACAATGTCGGCGAACAGCGGATCGTCGGTGATCAGGATCGACTGCGCGGCGGGATCGTGTTCGGCCTGGCTGAGCAAGTCGGCGGCGGTCCATTCGGGATCGTTCTGGCCATCGGCGATCAGCAGGATCTCGCTGGGTCCGGCAACCATATCGATCCCGACCACGCCGAACAGCTGGCGCTTGGCTTCGGCCACCCAGGCGTTGCCGGGGCCGGTGATCACGTCGACCGGCTGGATCCGCTGCGTGCCATAGGCGAGCGCTGCCACCGCCTGCGCCCCGCCGATCCGCCACATCTCGTCCACACCCGCCAGGTGCGCTGCAGCCATGACCAGCGGATTGATAACGCCTTTGGGGGTGGGTGTGACCACCACCAGCCGCTCGACCCCGGCGACCTTGGCCGGGATCGCGTTCATCAGCAGCGATGAGGGATAGGCCGCGCGCCCGCCCGGGACATAGAGCCCGGCGGCATCGATCGCACGCCATTTTGCCCCCATGCGGACGCCCAGATCATCGGTCTCATCGCGGTTCTTGGGGACCTGCTTTTCGTGGAAGGCGCGGATCCGCTGTGCTGCGAGTTCCAGCGCGGCGCGAAGGTCAGGCTTGAGGCTGTCAAAGGCCTCGCGGCACTCATCCTTCGATACCGTCCATGCGGCATCGTCGGCAAGAGCATAGCCGTCCCAGCGCGAAGTCATTTCGACCAGCGCCGCGTCACCGCGGTTCTTCACGTCGCTCAGGATCACCTGGACGTCGCGCGACACATTCTCGCCGCTTTCGCGCCGGTCGGCGACGAGGCGTTCGAACGCCTGCGCGAACTTGGGATCGCGGGTGTTGAGGCGCAGCATCAGGCGGCCTTTGCCTGTGAAACGAGAGCGCGGAACCGCTCGACCAGCGCGGCGACCCGCTCGTCGGTCTTGAGCGCGGCGCGGTTGACGATCAGCCGGGCAGAGATCTGGAGGATCGTGGCGGTCTCGACCAGCCCGTTGTCCTTCAGCGTCTGGCCTGAGGACACCAGGTCGACGATCCGGCTGGCGAGGCCGAGCCCGGGGGCCAGTTCCATCGCGCCGTTGAGCTTGACCACTTCGGCCTGCACGCCTTGGGCCTCAAAGTGCTTTCGGGTCAGGTTGGGGTACTTGCTGGCCACGCGCAAGTGACTGCTGTGTGCTGCCGGTGTGCCATTGGAGTGCGGTTCGGCGACCGACAGACGGCAGTGACCGATGTCGAGATCGACCGGCGCGTAGAGGTCGGGATAGGCGAACTCTTCGACTACGTCGGACCCGACGATCCCGGCCTGGGCCGCACCGTGGGCGACGAAAGTGGCAACGTCGAAGGCCCGGACGCGGATAATTCGCATTGCGCTGTCTTCACAACCGAATGAAAGTGAACGGTTTTTCTTGTCGTGAAAGGCCTCTTCGGGCACCACGCCGGCGCGTGCCATCAAGGGCAGCGCCTCATCGAGGATCCGGCCCTTGGGCACGGCAAAGGTCAGCGGCTTGGCCATAGGACGCGGCCCTTAGGGTGTGGGGCCAAAAAGGGCAAGGATCGGCGCGGTTTTTCCTTGTGCGGCGCAGCAAAAAGGCGCAGCAAGTTCGCAACTGCAGCAAATAGCAGGAGTGCGTTTATGGCGGAGAAATACGAGTTCATCGATATCAAGGCGAGCGGCCCGGGGATGGTCGCGGCGGCGTTTGATAATCAGGTAGCTTACTGCGCAGCTTCCGGAGCCCAGATTACCGCGAGAATCTGCGCTGCGCTGCGGGATCTGATCGAAGCGGGTGAGGGCGGGGCGGTGCTCGATCGGGTGCGAAACTGGCCCGGAGCACCCTTGGCCGATGCCTTGCCTTTGCGGTTGGCGGGCGGGCTTCATGCACTGCACCTCAAAGGCGCCGAACCGGCACTCAGCAGCATCTATACTGGCACACAAGGAGTAGACGACGCACAGATCGTCGCTGCTGCCCTGCACAAGCATGAGGCCGAGCTGCTGCCTTGGCTCGATGGCCCGCCGCAGACCAACGAAGCTGGCCGCTCGGCCAACTTCATCGCCGCGATGCTGTGGCTGGTCGAGCAGGGACTGCCCGCCCGGTTCGAATGCCTCGAAATCGGATCGAGCGCCGGGATCAACCTGATGCTGGATCGATATCATTACGACCTGGGCGGAGTGCAGGTCGGACCCGAACCGGGGGCGATCCGCTTCCAGCCCGAATGGCAGGGCGATGCGCCGCCCGACCTGCCGATCGAAATTGTCTCCACCAAAGGCTGCGATGTCGCCCCGGTTGACCTGACCGATCCCGAGCAAGCCTTGCGGCTCAAGGCCTATATCTGGCCCGAGCACATCGTCCGTTTCGAGCGACTGGAAGCGGCGATTGCCGAGGCGGCCAAGCAGGCACCTGACCTGGTCCATAGGAATGCCGCCGATTTCGTCGAGGCGGAACTGACCAAGCCGCAGCAATCCGGGACCACCCGGATGCTGATGCACTCGATCGTCTGGCAATATGTGCCCGAGGACCAGCAAGCCCGCGTCACCGCAGCGATGGAAGCGGCCGGCGCGCGGGCCACACCCGACAAGCCGCTGGTCTGGGTCGCGCTCGAAGCCAACCGTGTGCTCCACATCCATGAGATGGTGGTGCGTTACTGGCCGGGCGGGGAAGAACCGGTGGTGGTTACCCGCGCGCACCCGCACGGGGCCTGGATCGGCTGGGGCGGCAGCGACCGCACGATTTAAATAGGGACTGTCCCTATTTAAATCGTGCCGCGTTCGGCTTCGATCCTGGCGCGACGGCGATCGCCGCGTTCCTTGACGCTGGCGGGAACCGGCAGGCCCAGCGCTTCGGCGCGCTCCAGCCAGCCGCCGTGATAGGAAACCCATTCCCACACTGCGGTCAGCAGCAGGATCGCGCCGCCCAGTGCGGCGAAATGCAGCGCTGGCATTGCCCCTGCAAATGCGGCTGCGCCTAGCCCGGCATAGAGCAAGATCGCTGCGGTATGGGACATCGGGAAGTTGCCCATCGTGTTCGAAAATCGTTTGAACAGCCCAAGGCCAGCCAGGAACAGGATCGCCCCGCCGGTCTGGACTGCCACCAGCGGTGTACCCGCGGCGGCATCGGGCGCGTCAAGCAACAGGGCATCGCCCACTGCGGTAATCACGATCCCCAGCACGATCGGCATGTGCAGGTAAGTATAGGCATTGCGCGCGATCCGCCCCACTTGCGCGTGCCCGGCGATCAGGCGCGAACCGCGCACTGCACCCAGGTCGAAATAGAGCCACCACATCAGCGCCGAGGTCAGGAACGCGGTCATGAGCGCACGGACATGTGCGGCATCGGCCGGCCCGCCGGCAAAGCTGGCGCCCATCACCACGATCCCTTCACCCAGCGCGATGATGATGAACAGGCTGCAACGCTCGGCCATGTGGCTGCCCGAAATGTCCCAGTCGCTGGTCTTTGAGCGGCCCATGCCGGGCACCGCGTAGAGCAGGAATGGACCCAGATATTCGATCCCGAGCGCGAGCAGCCAGCACGCCAGCTGCATGCCGCCGCCGATCAGCGCGCCACCGATCCACAGCGGGGCTGAAAGGCAGAACCACACAGTGATCCGCAGCATGTTGAGCGCGTTGCCCGCGCCTTCCTGCCGGAACGCCAAGGCCACCCAGGCGCTGCGCCCCAATTGCATCGCGACATAGCATCCGGCGAAGACCAGCGCCTTGTCGGCAAAGGCACCGGGCAGGGCCACCGCCATGCCCAGGCTCAGCAGCATCAGCATAAGCAGCAACAGCCGCACCGGCATCCGGTCTGGATTGAGCCAGTTGGTGACCCAGGTGGTGTACATCCACCCCCACCACAGCGCGAGGAACAGGATCAAGCTTTCGGCAAAGCCCAGCCAGCCAATGTGATGGCCGAAAAAGTGCGAGAGCTGGGTGATCGCAAAGACGAAAACCAGGTCGAAGAACAGCTCCAGGAAACTGACCGGCGCATGGCCGCCGCCGTGATTGCGCAGCAACGAGCGCCGCGCCTTGCGCTCCGCCGCCGCGACAGCTGCGCCGATCCCTGGGCGGGGGCGAGGGGCGTCAGGCTGTGCGGCCAAGGAATTCATCCATCGCCGCATTGACCTCATCGGCGGCTTCCCACTGCACGAAGTGGCCGCTCCCGGGGACCTTGACCACGGTCAGGTCGTCAATCAGCTCGTCCATTCCATCCAGATTGGCCGGCGGCAAGGCTATGTCGTCCATCGCCCAGATCACCAGTGTCGGGATGGTCAGCTTGGGGATCGGCACTGGCGTGTATCCGGCCGGCAGCTCGTAAGGCGCGTCCATGTCGAGCACTTCCATCGGGCTGGCACGGTACCAGTTGAGCATGGCAATTGCGGCTTCACGGTTCTCCCAGTCAGCCATCAGCGCGGCGCGCTCTTCGGGTTCCATTTTCGGATTCTCGGGCGTTTCGCCAAAGGCCTTGAGCAGCACCCCGCCAAGCCCGAACTGTTCGACCAGCGCGTCGCTGGCCGGATCGCGGAACAGGCGGAAGTACTGGCTGGCCTGGCGCTGTTGCCGGTTGGTGTAGAGCAGCTTGGGAAAGATCGTGGGATGGGGCGCATTGGCAATAATCGCCCGCTCAACCCGGCCCATGCCTTGCCCCATCAGCGCCACGCCCCAGGCCAGCGCGCCGCCCCAATCGTGCCCGACGATGGTGAACTTGCTGACATCGAGCGCAGCGGCCAGCAGGAACACGTCGCCGATCAGCTTGTCCGGGGTGTAATTCTCCACCCCCTTGGGTTTCGAGGAGCCGCGATAACCGCGCTGGTCGGGCGCAATGCAGCGGAACCGGTCCGAAAAATGCGTGATCTGGTGCCGCCAGGTGCGGTGGCTGTCCGGGAAGCCGTGGAGGAAGATCAGCACCGGAGCATCGCGCGGACCTATATCGACCACGTCGAGTTCGATCCCGTTGCCCAGCGTTACGCGTTTCTGATTCATTCCACTCCCCAACATCAAAACCAGAATCCGTCACCCTGAACTTGTTTCACCTGCGGTGACTTGCGTTCCAAGGTCCATTTCTCCACGCAGCCTGTAGCCCTTTGGGGCAATGAGGTCGCGCCGTTTCATCCCCTCCGCACTTGTCTGGCAAGCCGCACGATGGACCCTGAAACAAGTTCAGGGTGACGGCAAGAAAGGAAGGGCGGGCGTTTGATAGCCTATTGCTCCCTGACACCCATTTGCGCGGCATAGCCCTTGTTGAACATCTCGATCATCCGGTCGATCAGTTCCTCGGGCGTGCGGCGGGCTTCGCCGATCATCTTTTCGGTGGGCGCATCGGCGATCATCACTTCGCGCTGGCCTTCATCGATCATCGCCAGCATTCGCGCCGCGAAGTCATCGGGATCGATCCCGTTGTCGATCGCGGCATCGCTTTCGCCGCGCCGCCCGCCGTCGGCGGTGATGGCGTTGCGCGAAACGTCGGTGCGGATCGAACCGGGCGTTACCCCGATCACCGAGACATTGTGCGGGCTGAGTTCAAGTCGCAAGGAATCGGCATAGCCGATCAGGCCATGCTTGGCCGCGCAATAAGCGGTGCGCAGCGGTGATCCGATCTTGCCGGCCAGGCTGGAAATCATGATGATCTGGCCGGTCTTGCGCCCCGCCATCCGCTTGACCAGCGCCTGGGTAAGGCAAATCGGACCAAGCAGGTCGATGTCGATCATCTTTTGATAGACCGAAAAGTCGGTATCGATCGCCAGGCTGCGCTGGCTGATCCCGGCGTTGTTGACCAGCACGTCGATCCCGCCGCTCCATTCCCAGGCCTTGTCGGCGGCGGCCTGCGCGGCGCCAAAGTCGGCGGTGTCGAATGGCAGGATCAGGTGATCCACACCGCACTGGGCAGCGACATCGGCCAGGGCCGCTTCGTTGCGCCCTGAAAGGACCAGTCGGCACCCACGCCCCGCATAGGCCCGCGCCAAGGCCGCGCCGATCCCGGATGAGGCACCGGTGATCCACACGGTCTGTCCTTGCATAGTCATGCGGCTTCTCCTTGGGTCAGATATTCGAGGATATTCTCAGGAAAAATTGTTTCGTGCCAATCCGCGAGTTCGCTGCGGGTGAACCAGCGGTGCGATTGCATGACTTGAACTTCGTGTTCGGTGTGACCGGCCGTGTCGATTTCACGACTGGCGACACGGACATGGAAGTAGGCTTCATGCGCGGTGACCGGTTCGCCATGAAAGGTCGTGAAGTCATTGCTCCGCTTGGCGATGATCGGGCCAGGATCGCAATCTAGTCCGGTTTCTTCGAGCAGTTCCCGGCGCGCTGCTTCCGGATAGTCTTCGCCGGGATCGCATTCGCCGCCGGGTGTCGCCCACAAAGGCGCTCGATCATTTGGGGTAAAGCGGAACAGCAAGATCGTGCCATCTTCGGCTTCAACTAAGATCCGCGCGGCGCGGCGGATTCGGCGAGGCGCGGGTTCGCTCATTCGCCCGGTGCCCTGGCCTTGACTGCAAGCGCGTGGACCCGCTGCCCGGGAATGTCGCCTAATGCGGCATTGATCAGGCGCTGGCGCTGGAGCCGGGAAACGCCGGCAAAAGCGGCGCTTTCGATTTCGACCGTGAAGTGGCTTTCGCCCGATCCGTCGTCACCCATATGGCCCTGGTGCTTGGCGCTGTCGTTGATCACCGCAAGGTGGGTGGGAGCGAAAGCGGCAGTCAGCAGCGTTTCGATTTCGGCGGCAAGCGGTGTGGTCATGGCTTCCCTTCTAACCAATCCCGCGTCATGGGGAAGCCCGTGATCCGGAATCGATTTCATGGACGGGTAGAAGCCCCGGGCCGGGCCTGCGAACGTCCCGGCTGCACCGAGCCGGGCGAGTTCCGCGCGCCAGGCCCGCGCGGATCCAGCTTTGACGGACCGGGCGACTATCGCTGGTTCTGTCTGGAACACGTGCGCGAATTCAACGCCGGCTACGATTGGTTCGAAGGGATGAGCGCCGAAGAGATCATACTGGCCCAGCACCCGGTCCATGGTTGGGATCGTCAGACCCGGGCCTTTTCTCCTACCGCGGGGATCGACGCCGCGCCGCGCTGGGCCGATTTCTCCGATCCGCTTGAAGCGATTAGCCAGCGCGCCCGGGCGCGCAGGCCGGCGCAGCGGCAGGATGGGCGGGCGGTTACTCCGGACGAACGCCGCGCGCTCGACGTGTTGGGGCTGGGGATCGACGCCAGCCGCCACGATCTGCGCAGCCGTTATTCACAGCTGGTTCGCAAATACCATCCCGATCGCAACGGCGGAGACCGCGGCTTTGAAGCGCGGCTGCAGGAAGTCGTCGAGGCCTATCAGCTGCTGCGGCGCGCTGCCGTCTTCGCTTGAGCGCTCACCCGGCCTCGCACAGTTCCTTGAACTGATCGGCCATGATCCCCCAGCCTTCGTCGAAGCCCATTTCCTTGTGGTGGGCCATGGTCTCAGATGTCCAGTGGCGGGCCCGCCCGGTATAGCGGGTGCCGCTTCCTTCCGGCGCGATTTCCCAGATGCCCAGCATGAACGGCCCTGCGGGTTGCAGGTCGCCCTCGATCGCGTCGGTCACGGCGATCCGGCGGCCCTCATCCCAGGCGAGGATGAAGCCGGGATGCTCGTTTTTCTCGCCGTTCGGGCCATGCATGGTGGTGTGGGTGCGGCCACCGGGTGCGCGGCTGCCCCAGTTCACCTCGGCTCGCCATGGTTTGGGGCACCACCATTCGTCGGTCCGCTCGGTCAGTACCTGCCAGACCTTGTCCGGGGCGGCATCGATCAGGCGGGTGACGCTGAGTTCGTACATTCAAAGCTCCTTGCGGAAGAAAACCACGCGCTCGGTTTCAGCGAATCCGATCGCGGCATGGAAGGCGTGACTGGCAGTGTTGTCGATCAACGCGTTCGATGCAAATTCACTGCACCCGCGTTTCCGGCCCCAATCGGCGACTGCATCAGACAGGGCCCGTGCTATACCGGAGCAGCGGTGATCCGGCTCGACATAGATGCCTTCGAGGAAGGCCACCGGGGAAGTTTCACACCCTTCGACATAGTCGCGGCGCAGCGTGGCTTCGGCAAACCCAACCGGTTCGCCCGCATCGCCAACGGCGATGAAAGCGATGCGATCGTTGTTGCCCGAAAGGTAGTCCCGCGCTGCCTGATCGGCATGATCGGCACTGCTCTCAAAATCCCACAGCGCATGGCGCATTTCGCCCCAGCGGGGCAGGTGATCCAATGTTGCAGGGACGATCTTCATCAGTTTCGATCCGGTGCGCCGAGCGGGAAGAAATGCCGGAAGGGCCGGGCATCGTCAACGCATCGCGCAACCGAAGCCAAGGCCAGCAGATGGGCGCGCCAGGCTTTCAAGCGGGAATAGCGATCAGGGATTGGATAGACCCAGTCGGCATAGAACAGGCTGGGCGCGGCGGCGCATTCGATCAGGGTGGTTGCCTCGCCCTGCGGATAGCCTTCCAGCCAGGCGTCGATCCAGCGATAGGACCGATCGAGCCGGGCTTCGACATCGGCGCGGGTTGCATCGCTAAGCGAGCCAAGTCTGATCGCCTCGGCCACGCTCTCCTGCATGATTCCCATGACGTAGTTGTCGAACACCCGGTCAATCATCCGCACCCGCGCCGCTTCGGCGGGGTCTGACGGGATAAGCTGCGCGGGGCCGGGGTGGTGGACCTGGAGGTGCTCAATGATCGATGTGGTTTCGAACACAACTTGCTCGCCATCGACCAGCACCGGGAATTTGCCTTGCGGGCTGGCGGCCGCGACGAAGGCATCGTCGTCGGTATCGACCCCGCCAAGCGGGCGATACTCGAAGGCGGTGCCATTGGCATAGAGCGCGATCAGCGCCTTCCAGGTGTAGCTGGAGAAGAGGTGGCCATAGAATTTCAGCATGATGTCAGCCCGCCGCCGCTTTGATTGCGGCATAGCAGATTACGTCTTTCTTGGCGGTACCGTCGTACCACAGGCACAGGGTTGCCCGATTGAGCATTGGGCTCATTTGCGAGCCTCCTCAATCAGCGCGGCGTCGATGCCTTTGGCGGCCTTATAAGCATCGCGTGCCTGCAAGCGGTCGGCATAGGCGACGAAGGCCGGGCGCGGGGGGATCGAGCCGAAGGTCAGGCCCCAATCGACCTGGCTGCCGACATAGACGTCAGCCATGGTGAAGCGCGGCCCGCAGACGAAGTCGTGACTCTCAAAATGGCCCTCCAACGCCTCGATCGTGCGATCATAGCTACCAAAGCCGACCATCCCTTCGCGGCCTTCGGGTACTTCCCAGCCCATCGACTTGGTCACCACCGCCTGCTCGACCGGGCCGGCGGCGAAAAACATCCAGCGGTAATAATCGGCGGCTTCGGCGTCGGTGGGTAGCAGTCCGGCCTGGGGGTGGGCATGGGCCAGATAGGCACAGATCCCGGCACATTCGGTGACGACGCGGTCGCCGCCCTCTGCATGGTGGACGATCGCGGGCACCTTGCCCATCGGGTTGGTCTTGAGCAGCGCTTCTGGCTTGGCGGCCCAGTCAACCAGCACCTGGTCATAGTCGGCCCCGGCCTCATGCAAGGCCCAGCGGGCAATCTGGCCGCGGCTCATCGGGTTGGTGAAGAAGGTGTAGGCGGCCATCGAGCGACTCCTGCGTAAACAGAACAAAAAAAGAACATGCATGGTTGCGCAACAGGCGTCAACCGGGTCCTATGCCCCCCCAACCAGACTGAAGAACGCCCCTTGCGGATCGATCGCCTGGACGATCCAGCTGCCGCCAGGAACCTCCATTGGCCCGTTGATAATCTGGCCGCCGCCAGCCTCAATCAGCGGCAAGACCACGGCTACGCTCGGCACCCAGAAGTAGTGGTTCCAGAGCGGGATGGGGCTCTGGGGCATGGTCGGCATGATCGCGCCTACGGTGACGCCGTCATGGGCGATGAACTGGTATTGGCCCATCGCCCCCATGTCCATCGGCTCGGGCAGCGACCAGCCGAACAGACCGGTGTAGAAACCTACTTCGCGCGAGGCATCGCCGGCGAGCAGTTCGTTCCACCCGCAATGGCCGCGGTTGTTTTCGGCTTGAAATGCCGTGTTTTCGCCGCCGCCGGGTGGCGGAGTGGGGGTAATGACATAGAACTGCGCACCGCCTGGATCTGCCACCATCGCGATTCGCCCGGCCATCGGCACGTCGTTTGGTGGCATAAGCACCTTGCCACCTGCCGTCTCAATTGCAGCGACGGCGGAATCACAATCGTCAACTCCGACATATCCGACCCAGCAAGGACGGGCGCCATGTGCAGTCATGTCGTCGGTCAGGGCCAGAACTCCGGCGACCATCGCCTGGTCAGGCGCGGTAATGAAGCCGTAGCCACCGGTTTCCTGAGATCCCGGAGAAAGCGTCCAGCCCATGATCGGCTCATAGAAGGCCTTGGCCGCCGCCGGGTCCGCAGTCATCAGTTCGTACCAGATCCAGCTGCCTTGCAGGGTTCCCATCGTCTTTCTCCTTACCTGCCCAGATCGACCACCGGGACGAAGCCGGAATAGATCATGCGTTTACCATCGAACGGCATTTCCCCCAAAGCGGTGAAGCGCGGGTCGGTCATCATTCTTGCACCAGCATTGTCGCGGGTGGGCTTGTCGGGGTATTCGATCCAACTGAAGACGATTGCTTCGTCGTCCTTGGCCTGCACCGCGCCGTAGAAGTCGGTGACGGTACCGCGTGGCACATCGTCGCCCCAGCATTCGACCACGCGGCTCGCGCCAAGATCACGAAAGATCGGTGCAGCACTTTCAGCCTGTTTGAGATAGGCAACTTTATTGGCCTTGGGGACAGCAATAACGAAGCCATCGATATAGCCTGTGCCGGTGGCGAAGCCGGTATCGACGATGGTATTGAACCCGCCAAAAATCATGCGCTTGCCGTCGAATGGCATTGGGTTTTTCTCGGGATCCATGCGCGGATCGACTTTCGCAGGATGTTCCATCCATTCGGCCATTTTGGCGAAGCAAGCGTCGCGGGTCGTCTTGTCGGGCCATTCGATCCAGCTGAATTGCACCGCTTCGCCGCTCTCGGCCTTGACCGCCATGAAGAAGTCCGTGGTCTCGCCGCGTTTGACCTCATCTCCCCAGCACTCGACCACGCGCACCGCGCCCATTTCAAGAAAGATCGGGTCGATC
>CAZOSI010000083.1:0-13853 GCA_964582485.1 uncultured Novosphingobium sp. | reverse complement strand
CCTGCACCACGCCGCGATCCTTCAGCATGTAGAGCTGGAACCAGAACGGCTTGTCGGAGACGGCCCCCACTTCCTCAGGCGCACAGACCCCGACCGTGGTCAGGCAGAACGGGATCCCGGCGGCATCGGCGGCACGCTTGGCCTGAACCTCGCCGCGCCGCGCAGTCATTCCGCCCATGCCGACCGGCGCGAGCACCAGCGGCATGGCCAGTTTCTCGCCAAACAGCTCGACCGAGCAGTCCATCTTCGACGCGTCGCGCAGCACCTTCTGAGTCAGCTGGATCGCTTCCCAGTCGGCAGTGTTGCGGCGCAAGGTCACCTCGGCCCCGGAGCCGCCATCGATATAGTCGAACAGAAAACGCGGCAGACGGTTTTCCGCCGCGCGGCGGAAATCGGCGTAGCTGGCGGGGAGGAGGTTGAGGCTTTCGCCCATCAGAGCAGCGCCTCGATCAGCCGGGGTCCCTTGGCTGCCAGCGCATCGGCCAGCGCCGCGCGGAAGCCCTCGGCGGTATCGACCCGCACGGCTGGCACGCCCATGCCTTCGGAAATCTGCGACCAGTTGATCGCCGGGTTCTTGAGGTCGAGCATCGACAGCGCCTTGGGGCCGGGGTTCTGCACGCCCACCCGCATCAGTTCGATATTGAGGATCGCGTATGAGCCGTTGTTGAGGATGATCGTGGTCACATCGAGCTGCTCGCGCGCCATCGTCCACAGCGCCTGGTTGGTGTACATCGCCCCGCCATCGCCGTGCAGTGCGATCACCTTGCGGTCCGGGCAGGCCACCGCGCAGCCGACCGCGAGCGGCAAGCCCTGGCCGATCGAGCCGCCAGTCAGTTGCAGCCAGTCGTGCTTCTTCGCGCCCATGCAGGCCAGCATCGAGGCCCCGCCCTGGGTTGCGCCTTCATCGGAAACGATGGCGTTTTCGGGCAGCAGCTCGGCCAGGATCGCGCCAAGGTTGGCGCTGTTGAGGCTGCCTTCCTGCGCCGGGAAACTGGTGGGCTGCTGGACTAGAGCCGGTGCGGCGGGAGCATTCAGCGCGCTGGCCACGCCCGACAGCGCCTGCATCGCATCCTCGCGCAGGCTGGCGAGGCGGACCAGCGTGGCGCCCTCGGGCGAGAGCCAGCTGGGCTTGCCGGGATAGGCGAAGAACGAGACCGGCGGTTCGGTGCCGCAGAATACCACGGTCTTGAACTCGGCCATGAAGGCCTGCGCCTGCTCGCCGAAATAGGGCAGCTTTTCCACCGCGACCCGGCCCACGCCGCGCTGGTGGCGGGTGGCGAAAGTTTCGGCGACCAAGCGGCAGCCAGTGGCCGCAGCGATCCGCCCGGCTTCGATCAAGGCCTCTTCGCGCAGCGCCCGGCCGCCCAGGAACAGGCATTTGGGCTCTTCGCCATCTTTCAGCGCGGCAGCGGCAGCGGCAATCGCTTCGGCCGGAGTCTTGGGCGGGGCCGGGACCGCAATCGGCGCAGCGGGGGCCGAACCTTCGGTCCAGGCATGGTTCGCGGGTACGATCACTGTCGCGACCTTGCCCGGATAGCCCTGCGCCACGGCAAAGGCTTCGGCCCCGGCCTGGGCGAGATCGCGCTCAGACGTGGAGGTCCGCACCCAGTCCGACATGGGCCGGGCAACGCCTTCGGTGTCCGAGGTCAGCGGGGCGTTGAAATGCTTGTGGTAGGTTGCGTGCTCACCCACCATGTTGATGATCGGGCTGCCAGCCTTGCGGGCATTGTGCAGGTTGGCGAGGCCATTGCCGAGGCCCGGGCCGAGGTGCAGCAGCGTCACCGCCGGCTTGTCGGCCATCCGGCCATAGCCATCGGCCGCGCCCGTCACCACGCCTTCGAACAGCCCCAGGATCGCGCGCATCCCGTGCTGGCGGTCGACTGCGGCGACCAGCTGCATTTCGGACGTGCCGGGGTTGGCGAAGCAGACCTCCACTCCGCAGGCGTGCAAGGTTTCGATGAATGCTTCGGCGCCGTTCATGTCGGTCAGTCCTCCCTTGAAACTTACGGTAACGCTGCCTCCTGTTGGCGCAACAGGATTGTGCGGTTCGGCCCCTGCGCTATGGCGAAATGGCAAAGACGGGAGCGAATCGGGCGATGAAATTTGATGTCGTAATTGTCGGTGCCGGGCAGGGCGGGGCCTATGCCGCGATCCAGCTGCGCCAACAAGGCTTCGAAGGCTCGGTCGCGCTGGTCGGGCGCGAGAGCGAGCCGCCTTACGAGCGCCCGCCGCTGTCGAAGGAATACATGCTTGGCGACAAGGAGTGGGAGCGCCTGCTGATCCGCCCGGCCGACTTCTGGGCGGGCAAGGGGATCGAGCTGCTGCTCAGTACCGAAGTGACCTCGGTTGCGGCCGAGGCGCGCGAAGTGACACTGCAGGACGGCCGCACGATCGGCTTTGGCGAGCTGATCTGGGCGACCGGCGGCGATCCGCGTCCGCTCTCGTGCCCGGGGGCAGACCTGCAGGGCGTCCACGCCGTGCGCACCCGCAAGGATGCCGACGCGATCCTCGCCGAACTGGCCGGGGTGGAGCGCGTGGCAATTGTCGGCGGTGGCTATATCGGGCTTGAAGCGGCGGCGGTGCTGCGCAAGCTGGGCAAGGAAGTGACGCTGCTCGAAGTGCTGCCGCGCGTGCTGGCGCGCGTGGCCGGGCCGCAGCTGTCGACCTTCTACGAAAAGGAACACCGCGACCACGGCGTGGACCTGCGCACCGGCATCGGAGTGGTCGAGATCCTGGGCGAGGGCCAGGTCAGCGGCGTCAGGCTCTCAGACGACTCGACCGTCGACTGCCAGATGGTGATCGTGGGCATCGGGATCATCCCGGCGGTAGGGCCGCTGCTCAGCGCCGGGGCGGCGGGGGGCAATGGGGTCGATGTCGACCAGTACTGCCGGACGATCCTGCCCCACGTCTGGGCGATCGGCGATTGCGCCGCGCATTCAAGCAATTTCGCCGATGGCGCGGTGATCCGGCTGGAAAGCGTGCAGAACGCCAACGACATGGCCACTTGCGTCGCCAAGGCGATCACCGGCGATCCGCAGCCTTATGGCGCGACCCCGTGGTTCTGGTCGAACCAGTATGACCTGAAATTGCAGACCGTCGGGCTTTCCGCCGGGCACGATCAGGCCGTGCTGCGCGGCGATCCCGCCACGCGCAGCTTTTCGGTGCTCTACCTGAAGGACGGCAAGCTGATTGCCTGCGATGCGGTCAATATGATCAAGGACTATGTCCAGGCAAGGAAGCTGGTTGAGGAAGGCGCCAAGATCGCGCCCGAGGATTTGGCCGATACCAGCCGTCCGCTGAAAGAGCTCGACCGGCTTTAGTCGGCCGCAATCTGCTTGCTGTCGTGCTCCTGTCGTGGTCGAGCCGGGAAATTCGAGGTTCAAGGTGCCGACGAAACGACAGGAGGCAGCTTTGCAAATTGACCCCAACAAGCTTGTAGAGGCCCGGCTTTCGCGGGCGATGTCGCAGGAGGAAGCCGCGATCGCCACCGACCTCAGCGCCCGTACGATCCAGCGGATCGAGGCCGGTCATCCGGCGTCGCTCGAAAGCACGAAGGCACTGCTGACGATTTTCGGTGCCGACATTATTCATGATCCGGACCAGCCTACGATTTCCGATCACGCCTCTCCCTGGCGCCAGGTGGCGACGCAGATCGGCTGGACGGCCCGTCGTTCGGCAGGATGGAGTTTCGATGGACTGCGGTTCCTGTTCGTTCTGAATTTCATTCTCGTCGCCATCGCCAAGCCGTTTATGCCCGAGCAGACCGGTCTTTTTGTTGGTGACGCTGGTTTTCTGGTTGGCGTGCTGGCCGAGCGGCCTGCCGCGACCGAAGAGATTCTGGGATACTGGATTTCACCGCTCATGCTGCTTGCCGCCGTCGCAATACTGGCAAGTATCGGCAGGGTTCGCCAGTTGGTGAGCGGGCAGTTCGCCCGGCTCTAGTCAGCGCGATAGCCGGGCAGGGCCAGTCCCCGTGCGATCGCCAGACCGCGCAGGCCGAAGCCTGCCAGCGCCGCCAGCGGCCAGGCCAGTTCGCGCGGGATGGCGAGTGCCTGGCCCGCCGCACATAACGCCGATGCCAGCGCGGCAGCGGTCACGTAGATTTCAGGCCGCATGATGATCGAGGGGCGGTTCGCCAGAACATCGCGGATCACCCCGCCGACGCAGCCGGTGATCACCCCCATCAACACGGCTGGAACCGGGGCGATGCCATAGGCCAGCGCCTTGGCCGTGCCCAGCACCGCATAGGCGGCAAGCCCAAAGGCATCGGCCCAGTCGAGCAGCTTTCCCTCCCACCAGCGCTGCGGGGTGAACCAGGCGAGCAGCGCCACCCCCAGGCAGACCGGCGCCACCCACGGATCGCGGACCCAGAACACCGGCGCCCCGATCAGCAAATCGCGCACCGATCCGCCGCCAACCCCTGTGACGAGCGCGAAGAAGGCCATGGTCACAATGGTCTGCTTCAGGCGTGCCGCCAGCAGCGCCCCGGTCAGCGCGAAGATCGCCGTACCGGCCAGGTCGAGAATCGCGGGTATCTGGGGCAGGACCAGCGCCGGATCGGTCACAGGGCAAGCCCGGCGGCGCGGCGGATGGCGGGTAGCAGCACCCGGTGCCGTGCGGCGAGCGCGGTATCGTTATTTAGCGTCGCGGCCACCAGACCGGCCTTGGGTTCGACCCAGGCCTCGGCATACCAGGCGGTGTTGGACCCGTTGTGCCACAGCGCCCCGTCAGCCCCAACGAACCAGCCCAGGGCATAGGAACTACCAAAACGCGGGCGGTGCAGCGCCTGCCAGCTGGCCGGGCGCAGGAAGCCGCTGGGCCGGTCGCGGTGAGCGGCGAGATAGGCCAGGAAATCGCCCGGCGCGATGTGCAGTGCCCCGGCGGGGGCCATGGCCACCACGTTGTCAAGAAAGACCGGCTTGCCAGCGCCATGGCCGCGCGGCTGGTCGATCCGGTCGGCATTGCCGGGCGGGCCTAGCCCGGCCGAGTTCAGGCCGAGCGGGCGCAGCACCTCGCGCCGGATCAACTCTTCCCAGGGATGGCCGGTCGCCTCTTCCAGCATGATTGCGGCCAGCACATAGCCGACATTGCTGTAGGCAAAGCGGGTGCGCGGCGGCGCCACAGGTGGCAGGGCCATGGCCTGGCGGGCATAGCTGCGGCGCGACAAACGCGGATCGGCCTCGGTCCGGGGCAGGGTCAGCAGCACGTCCAGCGGCGGATTGGCGGGTAGCCCGGCGTGGTGGCTGAGCAATTCGATTGCGGTGACTTTGGCATAGGCTGCGGGCACGCCCTTGACCCGCTGGCCCAGCGGCGTGTCCCAGCGGATCGCCCCGGCTTCTACCGCGCGGGCGAACAGTGCGGCGGTGAACGACTTGGTGATCGAACCAATGTGCCAGCGGTCGTCGTTGCGGACAGGCTCGGGATGCCCGGCGGCGCGCAGACCGTCGCACAGGATCACCGCCAGGCCGGGCCGGCGCTGCCAGGCGGCTGCCATTGCCGGCGAACCAAGCCGCGCGCGGATCTTGGCAAGCAGGGCGGCGTCCATTGTCCCTGACAGCAGGTCGGTGATCGAATTGGACTCGGCCGGGATCGCCCCTCGCTCGAGCCTAAGCGGCAAGGGGCTGCCCTGGGTGAAGGTGCCGTTGAGCGCGGTGCCTTCAAGTCGCGCCTCATAGCGCGCGCCGATCACAGCGAAGTCCACGATCAGGCGGTCGCCCTCGCGTTTCACCATGCTGGCCGGGATCGAAGCACCGCCCTGGTCCAGGCTGTAGAGCACGACCTGATCGCCCGACACCACCAGCCGCAGCCGCAGCTTGCCGCCGCCGGTATCAAGCACTCCACCATAATCGCCGTCGAACCCGGTCTGGGCCATGGCGCGGCCGGGCAGTGTCAGGGCCGCCACGACGGTCGCCAGGCCGGCCAGAGTATCGCGGCGATTGGTTGCCATCCTGAAACTCCTCTAGCCTTTAAATGGGCTTCGTCGCCGCCGAAACAACAAGGTCGTGCCTAGCAGGCAGGAAATCAGCGAGATCAGGGAAAAGATCCAGAGCAGCGCATGGCTCGAATTTTCACGACCAAACGGATCGAGGATGTGCAGCCCCCACATGAAATCAAAGGCGCGCCAGAACCGGGTGCGCAGCGCCAGCACTTCGCCGGTATCGGCATCGATGTAAATATGGGTGCCGTCTTCAAACACGGCCTGCCAGCTGGGGCGTTCACGCCGTAACTCCAGCGGAGGCGTGTCGGCGGCGAAGCGTTGGACCGAAACCAGCGGTGCTTGCCCGGCATAGGTCGCCGCAGCCAGTTCGCGCGCCTCGGCTTCGCCCACCGGCGGGATCGGCATTCCGTCTGCGGCATAACGGGCCTGATTGCCAGCATTGTCGGTCACCACCCACACGGCCGCGCCCTTTTGCTCGGTCAGCGCCAGGCGCTTGACAGGGCCGGGCAGGCGCGGGGCGGAAAGATCGGTCGTGCTGATCAGCGCGGGCGGGCGGCGGACCTGTTCTCCGCGCACCTCTTCGATCGGACGCAGGGTCATGAACAGGCCGCTCAGCGTCCATAGGATCAGCGGCACCGCTGCCGCCCAGCCCAGCCAGATGTGCCAGCGGGCAAAGCGTTGCATTGGGGTGCGGCGAGCCATTCGGTGCGGTACCCTAATCCTCGTCGATGTGTTCGCGCAGCTTTTCCATCAGCACCTGGATGCGGGTAGCCGCTTCGGAGAATGTCACGATGTCCTCGCGGTTGTTGTTCATCCGCGCTTCCTTGGCCGCTTCGGCATAGCCTTCCAGATCGACTTCAAGCGCATCGACCAGCATCTCGAGCTCGTCCTGGGTAAAGGTCAGGGTAGTAGTTTCGGCCATTCGCCGGTTCTCCTCAAATAACGGTGCGGCCCTAGCGCGAGAATCGCAGCACGGCGAGTGCCAAGCCATAGCCGATGATCGGCGCGGCGCCATATCCGACGAGCGGTTGGGGAAATGGTGCGACAAGCCCGGCAATGGCGAAGCCCGCCACGGCTCCGGTTATTGCCCTTGCCGCCGGGATCATCTCCGGCCGGTTGCGCGTCAACAGCCACGGTGGAAGCAGGATCGCGAAGAACAGGCCAAGCCCCAGGCCAATGCCCAGCAGGGGTGAAAGCGCCAGGCCGTCACCCATCGCTGTTTCGACGAAACGCACTTCGGCGAGTGGATCGGGTTGAAAGGCGACCAGCACAAGTCCGATCGCTGCGACAAGCCGCATGACCTGTTCGGCCCAGACCAGCTTGCGGCCAAACGAGGCGGCGGCGATTCCGGCAAACAAGGCGAGCGCGGTGGCGAAATCCGGTTGTTGCCAGATGATCACGGCGCACAGCGCCGTTGCGGCGAGCGAAATCGTCTCACGCTGGCGCATCAGCACTGCGGCCAGCCCAGGAATGACGAGCATTCCCGCATGGAGCTGCAAAGGCCCTAACGGTATCCATCGCCGAACGCCTTCGACGCTTGGGCCGAGCCACAGGGCAGTCGCAAGCAGAATGATCGCAGCCAAAGTGAAAGCCGGAGCGATGGCGCGGAGCCTGATCGCTCCCGGCGGAAGCAAGAAGACAGCCGGGACCAGTAGAGCCAATCCATTGACAACAATGTAGCCGGACGGTGCTCCGCCTAGCCGGAAGCCGAGCATGCCCGCGCCGACCGCCAGAGCGATGCTGCTGAAAGCCAGCAGCCGCTGCCGCGAATCGGCCCAGGCCTGCATCTCAGGTATGGATCGGCTTGCCGGTTACGCCCATCGCCGCTTCCTTGAGGGCCTCGCTGTGGGTCGGGTGGGCGTGGCAGGTGTAGGCGATGTCCTCGCTGGTCGCGCCGAATTCCATCGCCAGCGCGGCTTCGGCGATCATTGTGCCGGCGACTGCGGCGATGCACCATACGCCCAGGACCTTGTCGGTCTTGGCATCGGCGATGACCTTCACAAAGCCGTCCGGCTCGTGGTTGGTCTTGGCGCGGCTGTTGGCCATCATCGGGAACTTGCCGACCTTGATCTCGCCGCGTTCCTTCGCGGCTTCCTCGGTCAGGCCAACGCCCGCGAATTCGGGGCTCGTATAGACCACGCCCGGGATCACATCGTGATTGACGATGCCGGTCAGGCCCGCGATGTTTTCGGCGACGGCGATGCCTTCGTCCTCGGCCTTGTGGGCCAGCATTGGCCCCGGGATGCAATCGCCGATTGCCCAGACGCCGTCCACCTTGGTGCGGAAATCATGATCGGTTTCGATCTGCCCGCGCGCGTTGAGTTCCAGCCCGATCTTGTCGAGCCCAAGACCATCGGTGTGTGGACGGCGGCCGATGGCGACCAGCACGCAGTCGGCCTCGATGCTCTCGGCGGCACCGCCCTTGGCGGGTTCGAGCGTCAGTGTGGCCTTCTTGCCCTTGACCACGGCCCCGGTAACCTTGGTGCCCAGCTTGAGCTCCATGCCCTGCTTCTTGAAGATCTTCGCCGCTTCCTTACGCACGTCCATGTCCATGCCGGGCAGCAGTGCGTCGAGGAATTCGACCACGGTGACCTTGGCCCCCAAGCGCCGCCAGACCGAGCCCAGTTCCAGCCCGATCACCCCGCCGCCGATCACCACCAGGTGCTGCGGCACTTTGTCCAGCGCCAGCGCGCCGGTGCTGTCGACGATAATCCCCTTGTCGTTATCAACCTCGACCCCCGGCAGCGGCGTGACGCTCGATCCGGTGGCGATCACCACGTTCTTCGCGGTGTAGGCCGTGCCCGCAACCTCGACGGTGTGCGCGTCCTTGAACGTGCCGTAACCCTTGAGCCAATCGACCTTGTTCTTGCGAAACAGGAATTCGATCCCGCCGGTCAGCCCCTTGACCGCATCGGCCTTGTCCGCCTGCAGCGCGGCCAGATCGAGCTCGACCTTGCCGAGCTTGACGCCGTAGCGCGCGAGGGTGCCGTTGGCGGCTTCCTCGTACTTCTCAGAGCCGTGCAGCAGCGCCTTCGAAGGGATGCAGCCAACGTTGAGGCAAGTCCCGCCCAGCGTCTCGCGGCTTTCCGCGCAGGCCGTCTTCAGCCCCAGCTGCGCCGCGCGGATCGCGCCGACATAGCCGCCGGGGCCGGCCCCGATGAAGATCACGTCATAGTCGTAGTTAGCCATTGCTCTTCCCGATCATGTGATTGAGCCCACCGCTCCGCAACGGCGATGAGCACATTCATTGGCAAAGTCCTTCAAGACTCCAAACCAATGCTCAAAATACTCGAAACCCTCATCATCGTCGGCTTCAAATGAACCTCCGAGATAAATTTCTTCTGTGCTCATCCGTACAGGGTCGAACCGATACCGGAAGTCTGACAGTCTGATTGGCTGAACAGCTCTCGCAAATTCAGCCATCGACTCTGCATCAATTGCAAATGCCGGACCCCATCCAATATCTTGATCCCCAATGCTCGGATATGCCCGTTGGAGCAGCGAGAGCGGGCTGTCAGTCGCCTCTGCATCACCAGTGAGTAGATAGTGGATTACATGCCAAGACTTGTCGATGTCGATTTCGTCGCCTTCCTCGCGCTCACAGGAAAATGGGAGAGTATGGTGTTTGAACCCGAAATTTGAAGCGAGCTTGTCCCAAAGTCCTGCGCGAATGACCGTTTGCTCGCGGGCTTCATCATAGAGAAAGTTTTCGACGAGCATTGGCTGGCGCAAAAGCATTGTAAGCTGCGCATCGGTTGCTCGCTTCAAGCAATAGACCATGCCCATCGACCGCTCCCTCACAAATCGATCAGCAACCGTGTCGGATCCTCGATCGCTTCCTTGATGATCTTCAAAGCGGTCACCGCCTCGCGCCCGTCGATCAGGCGGTGATCATAGGAGAGCGCCAGGTACATCATCGGGCGGATCACGATCTGCCCGTCGCGGACAACCGGGCGGTCTTCGATCCGGTGGAGGCCCAGCACGGCGCTCTGCGGCGGGTTGATGATCGGGGTGCTCATCAGGCTGCCGAACACGCCGCCGTTGGAAATGGTGAAGGTGCCGCCGGTCATGTCGGCCATGGTCAGCGCGCCGTCCTTGGCCTTCTTGCCATAGTCGGCGATCGCCTTTTCGATCTGGGCAAAGCTCATGTCCTGCACATCGCGGACCACCGGCACGACCAGCCCGTTGGGGGCCGAAACCGCCACCGACATGTCGACATAGGGGTGATAGACGATCTCATCACCCTCGATCCGGGCGTTGACGCTGGGAATGTCCTTCAGCGCCAGGCAGGCGGCCTTGGCAAAGAAGCCCATGAAGCCGAGGCGTACGCCGTGCTTCTTCTCAAACGCGTCCTTGTAGGTCGCGCGCGCGGCCATCACCGCGCTCATGTCGCAATCGTTGAAGGTGGTAAGCAGCGCGGCAGTATCCTGCGCTTCCTTGAGCCGCTTGGCGACGGTCTGGCGCAGGCGGGTCATCTTGACGCGTTCTTCGCCGCGTGAACCGACGGGGGCCGGAGCTGCAGCGGGGGCGGCGAGCGTCGGGGCCGGCGCGGCGCTCTTGGCGGCGGCGGCGGCGACCACGTCTTCCTTGGTGATCCGCCCGTCCTTGCCGCTGCCCTTGATGCTCGCGGGATCGATCCCGTGTTCGAGCACCGCGCGGCGCACGGCCGGCGACAGGGCCGAGGTTTCAGCCGCGGGTGCGGGTGCTGGTGCAGCCGGAGCAGGAGCCGGTGCGACTGCGGCAGGAGCAGGGGCGGGGGTGGCCGCGTCGGCCGCGCCAGAACCAGCCTCAATTGTCGCGATCACCGCACCGACTGCGACATTGTCACCAACCTTGGCGATCTGCTGGCCCATCACGCCCGCAACCGTCGCGGTTACTTCGATCGCGACTTTGTCGGTTTCCAGGCTGGCGATCGGATCATCGACCGCCACGGCTTCGCCGGGCTGCTTGAGCCATTCGCCAATGGTGGCTTCCGAGACCGATTCACCGAGGGTGGGGACTTTGACTTCAGTTGACATCACTCTGTTCCTCAAGCCTTTTTACGGCGACGAATTTCACTGCGGATCGAAGTGCCCAGCGCGTGGCTGATCAGCGCGCCCTGTTCGGCCTCGTGCCGCTTGGCCAGGCCCGTGGCGGGCGAGGCGCTGGCAACGCGGCCGGCATAGCGCGGCCGGGTAACCTTGCGCTTGGCCGCGATCAGGGCTTCCTCGATCAGGCTTTCGACGAAGAACCAAGAACCGTTGTTCTTCGGCTCTTCCTGGCACCAGACCACTTCTTCCAGATTGGTCATGCGCGAGAAGCGCAGCGCCAGCGGCTCACCCGGGAAGGGATAGAGCTGCTCCAGCCGGATCACCTGGGTGTCGGTGATCCCGGCAGCATCGCGGGCTTCCATCAGGTCATAGGCGACCTTGCCCGAGCACAGGATCACCCGGCGGGTATCCTTGTCCTCCGCGCCATTGCGGTCGGACAGGATCCGCTTGAAATGCGCGGCACCCAGGAACTCGCCCGCTTCGCTCTTGGCCATCGGATGGCGCAGCAAGGACTTCGGCGTCATGATGATCAGCGGTTTGCGGAAGCCGCGGTGCATCTGCCGGCGCAGCACGTGGAAATAGTTGGCCGGGCTGGTGATGTTGCAGACCTGGATATTGTCCTGCGCGCAGAGCTGCAGATAGCGCTCCAGCCGGGCCGAGCTGTGTTCCGGACCCTGGCCTTCGTAGCCATGCGGCAGCAACAGCACCAGGCCGTTGGCGCGCAGCCACTTCGATTCCGAGCTGGCGATATACTGGTCGATCACGATCTGCGCGCCATTGGCGAAATCGCCGAACTGGGCTTCCCACAGCACCAGGCTCTTCGGATCGGCGCTGGCATAGCCATATTCGAAGCCGAGCACGCCGTATTCCGACAGCGGGCTGTCATGCACTTCGAACTTGCCGTGCGGCACGGTGCTGAGCGGAATGTACTTGCGCTCGTCGGTCTGATCGACCCAGACCGAGTGGCGCTGGCTGAACGTGCCGCGGCCCGAATCCTGGCCTGACAGGCGGACATTGTAGCCTTCGGAGGCAAGGCTGCCGAAGGCGAGGGCCTCGCCGGTCGCCCAGTCAAAGCCCGATCCGCTGGCGAACATCTCGCGCTTGGCATCCAGCACGCGGGCCAGGGTCTTGTGGATCGTCAGGTCAGCCGGAACCGTGGTCAGCGTCCGGCCCAGGCTGTCGAACAGTTTCGGCTCGATGCCGGTCGGCACGTTGCGCCGCGCGTTTTCGGGGTCGGCCGGGGCGTGCAGCCCGGTCCAGCGCCCAGCGAACCAGTCGGCATGGTTGCTCTTGTAGCTTTTCGAAGCCTCGAACTCGCTCTCAAGCACCTGGGTGAAGCGCATTTCGACTTCGGCGCCGTAATCCTTGTCGATCACGCCCTGGCCCACCAGCCGGTCGGCATAGAGCTTGCTGACCGGGGGGTGCGCGCGGATGATCTTGTACATCAGCGGCTGGGTGAAGCCGGGCTCGTCGCCTTCGTTGTGACCGAAGCGGCGATAGCACCACATGTCCACCACGATGTCGCGGCCGAAGGTCTGGCGGTAATCGACCGCCAGCTTGCAGGCAAAGGTCACCGCTTCGGGATCATCGCCGTTGACGTGGAGGATCGGCGCCTGGACGCCCTTGGCGACGTCCGAGGGATAGGGCGAGCCGCGCGAAAACTGCGGGCTGGTGGTAAAGCCGATCTGGTTGTTGATGATGAAGTGGATGCAGCCGCCGGTGTTGTAACCCTTCACGCCCGAGAAGCCGAAGCATTCCCAGACGATGCCTTGGCCGGCGAAAGCCGCATCGCCGTGGATCAGGATCGGCATGACCTGCTTGTGCTTGCCCGGGCCGATGTCATCACGGAACACCTGATTGGCGCGGACTTTGCCCAGCACAATTGGGTCTACGGTTTCGAGGTGGCTTGGGTTGGGGACCAGGCTCATGTGCACCTTGATCCCGTCAAACTCGCGGTCGGTGCTGGTGCCGAGGTGATACTTGACGTCGCCCGATCCGCCGACATCCTCGGGGTTGGCGGTGCCGCCTGAGAATTCGTGGAAGATCACGCGGTAGGGCTTCGCCAGCACGTTTGCCAGCACGTTGAGCCGGCCGCGGTGGGCCATGCCGTAAACGATCTCGCGCACGCCGCGCTGGCCGCCGTACTTGATTACCGCTTCGAGCGCCGGGATCATCGATTCCCCGCCGTCGAGCCCGAAGCGCTTGGTGCCGACGTACTTTCGGCCGAGGAACTTCTCGTACTGCTCACCGCGCACGACTGCGCTCAGGATTGCCTTCTTCCCCTCGGGGGTAAAGTCGATCGACTTGTCGCCACCTTCGATCCGGTCCTGGATGAAACGGCGCTCTTCGACATCGGCGATGTGCATGTATTCATAGCCGACCTTGCCGCAGTAATTGCGCTTCAGGACTTCCACAAGCTCGCGCACCGTGGCCCATTCAAGGCCCAGCGTGCCGCCGAGATAGACCTTGCGGTCCAACGCCGCGCCCGAGAAGCCGTGATAGGCCGGATCAAGGTCGGCCGGCAGGTTCTGGTGGCTTAGTCCCAGCGGATCGAGATCGGCACCCAGGTGCCCGCGAACGCGGTAGGTGCGCACCAGCATCATCGCCCGGATCGAATCCGCCGCGGCCTCTTCGATAGCGCGCGGGTCCAGTGCCGCACCGGCCTTCGCGGCGGCGGCCTTGATCGCGACCTGCATCTGCGTCGGATCGAGCGCTGCTGTCAGATCGTCGCTGGCGCTACGCCAATCGGGCCGCGCCCAGCTGGGGCCGGGCTGGGGATCGTCGGGGAGGAAATCGTGGCTTTCGTTGCCCATCGGTCTTTTTCCATTCCCCCCTCCCCGGCGGGGAGGGGCAGTGAGACTTGGCGGCTTGCCGCCTAGTCGCAG
>CAZOSI010000082.1:10103-13858 GCA_964582485.1 uncultured Novosphingobium sp. | reverse complement strand
ATCCTGCCAGTGCTGGGGTTGGCAGTGTTGGAGGTGGCTGTGGTGGCAGCAGCAGACCTACTGATCTCCTCCTACTCGCTGAAGATCCGAGAGGTGGCCGGAATGCTCTCTCCCGACGGGTGCAACCGCAGCTTTGATGCGGATGCAAACGGCTATGCAAGGGGCGAGGGGTTGGGGCTGGTGCTGATCAAGCCGCTCGTGCAAGCGCTGGCGGATCGTGATCAGATCCGGGCAGTCGTGGCGGGCAGCGCCGTAGGTCATGGCGGCCGCGCAAATGCGCTCACTGCTCCGAATCCGCTGGCGCAGGCTGAGGTCATTGTCGCGGCACATCTGGCAAGCGGCCATGGTCTTGATCAGCTTGGGGCAATCGAAGCACACGGAACAGCCACGCAACTTGGCGATCCGGTCGAGATTGAAGGTTTGCGAGAAGCGTTCACTCGGCTTGTCGAAGTCAACGCCGATGGGCCAATGCCAACGCAGGTAGCAATCGGCTCGGTCAAGAGCAACATCGGGCATCTCGAGGCGGGGGCTGGCATCGCAGGGGTAATCAAAGTCGCACTGATGCTCGAACACCGCAAGATCCCGGCGCTTGCCAATTTCCGGTCTCGCAACCCGCAGATCGACTTTTCCGATATGCCCTTCACCTTGGACACAAAATTGCGAGATTGGCCTGCACCGCGCGAGCAAGACGGTCAGGCGTTGCCGCGCATCGCCGGAGTCAGCTCCTTCGGTCTCGGCGGGGTGAACGCACATGTGGTTTTGCGCGAACCGCCAGTGTATGTCCGGCCCTCGTCCCAGACCCAGGGACCGGTCGTGGTGCCTCTGTCTGCCCATTCCGCGGGCCAGCTTGTGGATATGGCGAAGGCCCTGCGCGAGGCGATCGCTGCAAGAAAACCAGCTTTGGTAGATGTTGGGTTCACCCTCTGCCGTGGTCGAGAGTCTTTCGAGTTCCGCGCTGCCGTTCTGGCTTGCACGCTCGCGGAGCTTGACGAGGGTCTTTCTGCTCTCGTCAGAGGCGAAAGGAGCGCCGGGTTGTTGATGGGAAGGGTTGACGATGAACCGATGTCAAAGGCCGATCCCGCGCTGGTCGCAACAGCCCAGGCGTGGGTTGCGGGCGGATCTTGCGATCTGAGCGGCGTCGCGCCGGATGGGCAGCGTGTGCGCCTGCCGACTTATCCTTTTAGAGCAACGGTCTATTGGCCTGCCGCGCTGTCCAAGCCGGCTCTCCCGATCAATCCGAACGGGCCTGAAGCGGATCTACACGACGAGCAGTTCGTTTTGTCTGCGGATCAGCCGTTTCTGTGTGACCATGTCATCGGCGGCGAGCGGATTGTCCCCGCAGCATGGTACCTGTCGACTTTGTTCCAGCACGCGCCGCCTGGCACTGTCGCCAGGGGCGTTACCTGGATCAAGCCGCTGCACCTTGAGCCTGGCGAAGCAATCGCATTGACTTTGACGTCCGGCGCGAACGGGCAGCGGCGCTTTGTCCAGCCGAATGCACGCGAACATGCCGAGGCCAAACTGGTGAGCGGTGTTTTCCCGACCGAACGGGTTGAGTTGGCGGGCATCCGCGAGCGGTGTTTGATCGAGTTGAGTGGAACCGCCTGCTACGCCCGCCTTGCCACTGCGGGGGTTGATTTCGGTCCATCGCTGCGATCGGTGCAAAGCCTCTGGGCGAACGCCGAAGAAGCGCTTGCGCATGTGCGCATTCCAATCAGCTCAGAATCTGGGCTGCCCCTTCCGATTGCGGATGCGGCGCTTCAGGTTGCAGCTCTTCACTCACTGCTCGAACGCTCAGACATTGATGCATTCCTGCCGTTCACTGCCCGTGCCGTGTCGGTTCGGGGACCGTTTCCCGAGAACGTTTTTGTCCATGCCGCGCGCTGCGCCGACAAGTCGGGTGTGAATGCCATTGATCGCTACAACATTAGGGTAGTCGATGGTGATGGAGCCTTGCTGCTGGACATCGCCGATTGTATCGGATTGCCCCGCGCTCGCGCGTCCAAGAGGCGGTCAGCGCTCTTTTTGGAGAGTTGGAGAGCCGCACCAGCTGCCCAGCAAGTGCTGTCTGAGCAAGCTGCCCACATCACATTTGGATCGCCCGGACTTGCGAAGGATCTTGCACAAGCAGGTGCGCAAGTTCTCGCAAATGTCGTCTTGCCGGGAGCGCGCCATCCGGGAGCGCAACATCCGGGAGCGCAACATGTAGGTCGACCTGGATCAACGGTGCCTTGGCGGGACTTGCTTGGACAGGCTCAACCAGCGCTGATTGCGCTGTGGTATGAGGCCGAAGTCTTTGCGGCGCAAACCGAGTCGGACCAGGTGCGCTTTTCGTTCGATACAGTGTTCGAACTAGTCCGCGAGCTGGTGCAGTCGCGGCGGAGCTGCCATCTGATCGTCGGATTGCTGGGGCGTGCTGGTGGCGCTCCGACTCCCCACATCGAAGCGCTCGCGGGACTGCTCCAGACGGTTGAAAGCGAAGCCCCGCAAGTGCGCTGCTGTTTTCTGAGGGCAACCGGAGAGATCAGCGCCGAGCGGGTGCTGGGAGCATTTGGTCGCGTCTTAGGGACCGATGCTGCGGAGCAGCGGATCGACCTCGATCGACTGTCGCATACCGTTCGCGATTACACGCAGTTCAAGACCGTGCCCAACTCACAATCCCTGCCCTTCGAGTCAGGAGCAAACTATGTGATAGCAGGCGCAGGCGCGATCGGATCAGAGGTTGCTTCGATTATCGCCAGTTGTGGCGGCAGCGTGGCAATGCTCGGTCGCAGGCCGGATCGACGCTTATCAAACGGAACCTATTTTTCCACCGATCTCGCGGATCCGGTGCAGTTGAAACGCAGCCTAGCCCAGGTCCGCGAACGGCTTGGGCCGCTGCGGGGCGTCATTCATTGCGCCGGAGAAGTCGATGGAGGTCTGCTTCATGGTCGGTCACTCGCATCTGCGCGCCGGGTCATCGCAGCAAAGGTATCTGGCATTGGCCTGCTCGATGAACTCACGGCGACAGATCCGCTCGATTTCTTTGCAATTTTTTCGTCCCTGGCTTCGATCACTGGTCCGGTCGGGGCGGGCGATTATGCCTATGCCAGTCGCTTCGCAGACCGCTATGCTGTGCTTCGCGCGGAGCTGGTGGAGCGGGGGCAGCGCCGCGGGCATTCGCTAACAATTGATTGGCCGGTCTGGGCTGAGGGCGCTCAACTCCCGCCTGAGCGCGAGTTGGCGCTCTTGCGTGCGCAAGGGCTGGAATCGATCGACGTCATGACGGCCCACGAACTGTTGGCTGCCGCGCTGGCCAGCCCTCACGCTCATCTCGTCGGTGGCTTCGGAGACACCTTGCGGATTGAGCGTTGGCTCAATGCGGGCGGTCAACGCTCCAGCCCTGAGCGATCCAACATCGCGCACAAACCTCCCGTCGAGGACGCCGGTTGCCCGCCAGAGCCCGCTTTGGAGAATCTCGAGCTAGGGGAAGAAGCATGACCGAAATCGCTAGCAAGTCCGATCTAAGGCAATTCGTGATCCAGGCGATCGCCGCAGAGACTGGTTTCGCGAATGAGGAGCTCAACGATCAAAGACCTTTGGCTGAATACGGAATCGAATCTGTACTTGCCGTCGCCATCGTGCGGCGGCTCGAGGAGTGTCTCGGCGAACTCTCAAAGGCGCTCTTGTTCGAGTTTCAGTGCATCGGTCAATTGGTCGATCACCTTGCCTTGGAGTTGAAGTTCATGGACGAGTCGGTCGAAATTGCAAAGCCG
>CAZOSI010000082.1:0-10093 GCA_964582485.1 uncultured Novosphingobium sp. | reverse complement strand
CATTGCCCGCCGCTGATCGGTTGCCCGGTCCGCAGCAAGCGCCAGAGATGGATTTGGTGACCGCAGACGGCGAGAAACGCCAGTTCGATGGCACCAACGGCGGGGTCGGCGATGAAATCGCAATTGTCGGCATCCACGGCCGCTTTCCCCAAGCTGAGAATTTGGATGCATACTGGCAGAACCTCTCGGCCGGACGCGATTGCATCACCGAAATTCCATTGCGGCTTTGGGACTGGCGTGAATTCTGGAATGAAGAAAAAGGAGTTCCAGGCAAATCCTACTGCAAGTGGGGCGGGTTTATGGAAGACTCCGATCGCTTTGACCCGTTGTTTTTCAACATCTCCAATCTGCAGGCCGAAGCGATGGATCCGCAGGAGAGGATTTTTCTTGAGACAGTCCATCACACGCTCGAAGACGCAGGCTACACACGCGAGGCGCTAAAGAGCAGCCGGGTCGGTGTTTATGTTGCGGCAATGTGGGGGTCGTACCAGCACTATGGCGTGGCCGAGGCCGGCACCGACAGTTCGTTTGCTTCGATCGCAAATCGTGCGTCTTACGTCTTCGGCTTTTGTGGCCCGAGCATTGCGCTCGACACAACATGCTCGGGGTCGTTGACCGCATTGCACCTGGCCTGCGAAAGTTTGCGCCGCGGCGAGTGTGACATGGCGGTGGCGGGGGGGGTCAACATTACGTCCCATCCGCAGAAGTACCTGGTGCTTAGTCGTACAGGTTTTGCTGCCACTGACGGTCGTTGCAGAAGCTTCGGAGCCGAAGCGTCCGGCTACGTCCCGGGTGACGGCAGCGGCGCGCTCTTGTTAAAGCCACTCGCCAAGGCAGTCGCGGATGGCGACCGAATTCATGCCGTTATTCGCGCAAGCGCGATCAACCATGGCGGTCGATCGAGTGGCTTCACCGTTCCCAGCGCCGATGCACAGGCGGCTCTGATCGAAGCGACGCTTGATCGAGCCGGTCTGGATCCGAAAACGATCGGCTACATCGAGGCGCATGCGCCTGGAACCGCGCTTGGCGATCCGATCGAAGTCCGCGGCTTGAGCAAGGCATTCGGCAAACACTTCGAGGGCAACGGTGTCTGCCCGATCGGCTCGGTCAAATCGAACATTGGCCATCTAGAATCGGCAGCTGGAATCGCGAGTCTGGCCAAAGTAATTCTGCAGATGCGCCATCGCCAGATTGCGCCATCGCTTCATGCCGAAACGATCAACCCAAACATCAACTTCGAAGCCACGCCCTTCTATGTGAACCAGACACTTGCGCCCTGGCGAGCGCCGTCGACGATGGTGAACGGCCGGCCGGCCAAAGGACCGCGCCGCGCCGGCGTGAGTTCGTTTGGCGCAGGTGGCTCAAATGCTCACGTCATTCTTGAGGAGCATGAAGAACACCTTGCGTTCACATCACCAGCATCCGAGCAATTGATTGTTCTTTCAGCCAAGACCGATGAGCGCCTCAACCAGGTGGTGCGGCGTTTGCGCGATTGGCTCGACGAACGCGTGCATGCGCCGGCTGTCGCAGATACGGACGGAGCCGTTCAGGACCCTGAGATGGCTATCACGCTGTGCGTAAGCCGGGCGACCAAGATCAGGCCTGTGCTTATTGCTCCTGATGACCGGATCGAACTGCTCGTGTCGAGTCCGGCTGTACTCGACCGACTTGCCGAAACACTCCGGACCGAATTCGGCCTTTCGATTGATGGCCCTGCCCTGTCCCGCAGCACGATCAGGGATTTGATCGGACTTTCGGCGCAAGAACCAGATGCTTTTGACCGGAACGACGCTGCCGCGCTCGAACAAATTGCGTTTACGCTCCAGATCGGACGCGAAGCGATGGAGAGACGTTTGGCGCTTCGGGTGCGCTCCACCACGGATCTGCGTGAGCGGCTCGACCTGTTTCTTTCTGGAAATGTGCCGCTTGATTGCTGGACCGGCACAGTCAGGTCAAGCGATAGCAATGGAGAGGATGAACAACGCTTGGTCCGCACACTGTCAGAGCAACGCCAGCTTGACAGACTGGCAGCAATCTGGACGAGCGGTGTGGCCGTTCCGTGGGAAACAATGTATCCGAAACGGCCAAGCCGGATCGCTTTGCCACTTTATCCTTTCGAGCGCATTCGTTGCTGGGTCAATCACGATGCGGTGCCGAACGAGACCTCATTGGTCTCTTTCATTCCGCGCGGGTCGGAGGGACATGCCGCACTGCGACGGCTTTGCTACCGGCCCGTGGCAACGCGGATACCAAGTTTGCGCCCAAAGCAAGACCCGACCCAAGGCAGGGCAACTGTCATTGTTTATCCCGCTGCAGAATGGCGTCTTGCCGAATCCTTCAAGAAGGTTCTTCCGGCAGATGCCTGGGAGATCGTCCTGGGACGGCGCACCATGCTGACTGGCCGTCGCAGCTGGGAAGTCGATTCGAACAACCCGGCTGCAGTCGCGACCTGTCTGCGACTGGTCGAGAGCATCGGCACCGTTTGGTTTTTGTGTGACGGTGTGGGCAACGACCAAACCGAATCGTTCGACCAGGCCATAGCCGATGGCACGATGACCTTGCTCCACATCGCACAAAGCCTCGTTGACGTTGCCAAAACCTCGCCGGTCCGTCTGCGAATCCTGACCAAGGCTGCAATTGCCGTGACGCCAGATGAACGTGTCCAGCCGCATTGCGCTATGGTACGAAGCTTCGCCCGAGCGATCGCGCGCGAGCATCCCGAACTAGGCTGTCAAGCGATCGACCTGCCGCATTCATACATGGGCGACACCGGTGCAGATTTTGAAGCCACATTGCGGCTTATTGTCGAAGGCAACGACGCAGCGAACATACTTGCGATCCGCGGGAATCAGTTTTTCCGCAGTTCGATCGAACCATTTGATCCTGACCTGCCGATGGCGCCGATCTTCAAGACCCGCGGTAGTTATGTGCTTCTGGGCGGAAATGGCACAGTTGGGCGTCGGCTTAGTCGCGCGCTTGCCGAGCGAGCAGGAGCACGACTGATTTGGCTTGGCCGCCGCGCGCTTGATGCAGACACAGAGAAAGAAATGGCCGAGATCGAACGCCTGGGTGGCAGTGTCGCATACCGCGTCGTTGACGCGACCGACACGCAAGCCCTGGCGGCTGTTTTGGCCGACTTGGAATCGTCCTCTGGTCCCATTGACGGTGTCTTTCATCTCGCCAAGTTTCACGAGATTTGCCGCCTTGACGATCTTTCGGACCCGAAGATCCGCGCGATCATAGACGCCAAGGCCCGAACTACAGTTGCGCTCGAAGCCGCATTGGCTAGGCGCCAAGTTGGCTTCGTTGTGCTGTTCTCTTCGGCCGAAGCGCATGTTGGAAGCGTCGGTTGGTCCGGTTACTCGGCAGCCTGCGCATTTCAAGATGCGACCGCGCTCGAATGGCGGCGGCGCGCAGCTTATCCGGTCGTTTCCATAAACTGGGGCTATTGGGAGGGGGTTGACCAGGATGTCGGCGAGATGCTGGCCAAGAAGGGAATTCGTACCCTAGATGTACAGTCCGGACTGGCCATCGCCGAAATGGCGTTAGCGGGGCAAATCACACAGCTTGCAGCGCTTGATGTCGACGGCACGGTATTGGAACGGATGGGTTTCACGCCGCGCCAGGGCGAGGCTAATGGGCTCGATTTGAACGCCGAAGCGCCGTCGATCGATTCCGTCAAACCACGCGCACCCGAGGCGGCAAATGGCGCACCTGGAAAATTCGATTTCCGGACCTTTGATCCCGCGACCTTCAGACCCGAGGATTTCGATCCCGACAGTTTTCCAAGTGGTGATGAACTGCCTTCCCGCGATTTGCTTCTCGTAAACCTGACCGAAACGGTTTCGGAGGTCTTGCGGATCGATCGCGCGCGGATCGAGCCCGACGCCGATCTAATCACCTATGGCATCGATTCCCTGACCGTGATCGCGTTACACAAGACCATTGAAGCGCAGGCTGGGACTCTTCCAGCAACCCTGTTCATCCTTGCCAAAACGCTGAATGAAGTGGCCGATGAGCTGCTCCGTAATTATCCTGTCGCTGCTTGTGCACTGGCAGGCCATTTGGACCTAGCGAACACTGAAACGGTTTCAGCCAGGAATGATCCGACAGGTGCCTTGTCGCCCATGGCGCCCGCGACCGGTACTATGCGACGGATCGGAACGGCACCGGCAGGTGGAGAGCTTGCATACCTTGATGGATATGGATCGCGATTCTACGACAAGACCCTCGCCCAAGAGGCAGCCAGTGCAGAGCCGCAACGGCTGACAGCCAACGTCTTCAAGGGCCCCGGACTTGATCATCTGCTTGTCGACACCCCATTCGCCGCAGGAGTGGAGCTGTTGACATCAGGAGCGGGGGCGCCGGTGCTGCTGTTGTCTGCTGTAGGCCTTACCGCACCAACCTGGCGGCATCAATTCGTCTCACCTCTAGCCCGATCGATGCGCCTTAATGCCGCACATGTGCCTGGCTATGGACTGACAAACCCTATCTCAGACTGCAGCAACGATGGTGTGACGCGTGTGATCGGCGATCTGATCGAACTGATATCGCCCGATCGACCAATTCATATCGTGGCTTCGTGCCTTGGTTGCATCACAGCCATGAACCTTGCGCGCACGCAGCCTGAACGCGTCGCCTCGCTAACTCTGGTCGGTGGCTTTCATGACACTTCAGACATGAACGTCGCTGATCCGGCACGGCTTACAACCGACGAACTCACCGAATTGCTCAATGGCGCGGTTGATCGAACTCGTGACGATTTTGCAGCGTTGGCTCCCCCAGGAGAGGGGCCTGACGAGACACCGGCGCAGCAATGCGATCTGCTTTTGGGCGCACTTTGTGCGAACGCTTTGGTCGCTTTGCGCTACCTGACCGAGATGCTGACATTGCCGGTGCTCGATTGGCTGCCAGCCATTCGGGTTCCGACCCAATGCATCTACGGGACCAAGGATCTGGTCGTTGGCAACCATCATTCACACACGATCGCAGCCGGGATCAAGGGCGCACGGCTTCATGCGATAGAGGGTGCCGGGCACTTCCCTTACCTAACGCACAGTGCGCAGTTCAATCCGCTGATCGATGATTTCATTGCCGAGCATGAAGGACCCTATTCATCCAAACCAGCAACGGAGCAGACAAATTCATGATCAACCGCTCGATAGCCGCTTCGGTTAAGGACCGACCCGCACTTTCACCCGGCTTGCGACTCGAAGAGTTTCGCCTTCATTACTGGTATCGTGCCGAGCTGGCTTCTTTTTGCAGCAAACATGGACTGGGTTCGGACGGTCAGAAGCATGAGCTTGTGGCGCGCGTCGAACGCTTTCTTGACACCGGCGAGCGTCCAGTTTTGCGATCCCCAAAACCGGCACAACGCAGAACCGGCTCGCTGACCCGGGCGACCCTTGTGGGCAACGGCTTCAAGAGCGATGTGGAAACCCGCGCGTTCTTCAAGGCTCAGATCGGTGACCGCTTTCATTTCACGGCGCACATGCAAGCCTTCCGCCGCAAGCGGCTCGCTGAAAACGCCCCCTTGACCTATGGCCATCTCATAGACGAATGGCTTGCGGAAGAGACGCGGCGCAAGAGCAAAGGTTACAAGGCACCAATTGCCGGGAGCTGGCAGTACAACCAATTCGTTCGCGATTTCATGGCCGACAAGGCTCGCAACGCGGGCAAGGGGATCGGCGAAGCAGCCCGCGCTTGGACGCAAATTCGCGACCATCCCGGTCCACACAGCTATGCGGAGTATCTTCGCTTGCCGGTCAGCCCCGAATGAATGCAATTGCTCCGATCTGGCCACTTCGTTGGGTGGGTCTGCAGCGTCCGGCAATTAAGCCGGAAATGCGTTTGTTTGCGTTTCCATATGCCGGAAGCGGTGCATCAGTCTATCGGCCCTGGATTGACGGACTTGCTCATGAACAGTGGCTGGATTTCGTCGCTGTCCAGCTGCCGGGCCGCGAAAGCAGATTGGATGAACCTCCATGCCGTAACATCGATGCACTGCTTGACGATCTGGTTCCCGCCATGACCCCCAAGCTGGACCTCCCCTACGCGCTGTTCGGTTACAGTCTGGGTGCACTTCTGGCTTACGAACTCGCCATTCGTTTTGCCGAAATGGGCCGCGCGCCGGAACTTCTGGTCCTTGCTGCGCGTGGCGTCCCTCAGAGTCGAGCCGGGACGCGGCGGCTCGACCGTTCGATGGTGATCGAAAAAATTGCAAAACTCGGCGGGACCGCACCAGGCGTGATTGAGAGCCCGCTGTTCGACAGTCATTTCCTTCCTTTACTGCTCGCCGACTTCACAATTGCCGACAGTCACTATCGGCCATTTCCGCAGATTCTGCCTTTGTCGATACTCGCTTTGGCGGCTGACAACGATCCCGAAGTGCCAATCAAACAGGTTTTGGGCTGGAAAATGATGGGGGGCCAAGGCTTCGATCTTGAACGGTTCAACAGCGGGCATTTCTTCCTCCACAGCGAGAACGGACAAGTGCTCGCAACGCTCGCGGCAACGCTCGGCGCTTTTCGTCCGGGGCCATCTCGGTGACCTCCGACCTGCCTTCGAATTTTTGGCCCCGGGCGAATGCGGTGCATCTCCATTCGCTACGTTTTGCCGATGTAGCTACCCTCAAAGGCAGCGCCTCAGCATTGCTTGACGACGATGAACTTTCTCGCGCACGCACTTTCCAGAGGCCCGGCGATGCCGCTCGGTTCGTGTTGTCTCATTCTCTCTTACGCGCAGTATTAGCGCACTATCTGGAGCGCGATCCGCGGACGGTGCGTTTCGAACTGGAAACAGAAGGTAAGCCGGTTATCGTCGGCTTCCCAGAGCTGCATTTCAATATGAGCCATTGCGAAAGCCATGTCATGATCGCGCTCGCAGCGGTAGCGGTTGGCGTTGATGTCGAATCACCGCGTAACGGGATCGATGGCACAGCCATAGCGCGACGATTTTTTGCTCCATCGGAATCACAGATCGTGGCGGCTGCAGATGCAGTCGTTTTCCAGCGGCTATGGGTTTGCAAGGAGGCATTTGCGAAGGCAATCGGCCGTGGGCTCGCGTTGCCGCTCGATGCATGTGTCTTTGCGGATTTCTGCGGTGAGGCACCGTCTTTCGCCCAACTCCCGCCCGATGCCGGCTCACCTTCTGATTGGAAAATCGTCCTCCATTCACCCAAGGACGGTGACGATGCAATTGCGGCCATCGCGCTGTGCCTGCCAGAAATTTCTCTTCAGATCTTCGATGGAACCGCGATGCTCGAGAATGCACTCAAACCAGAATGTGTCCAATGATCGCGTTGGCTTTTGCCGGTCAAGGAACCCAGCATCGTGGTATGGGGGCGACACTTTTCGAGCGTTACCCGCATCTCGTAAGGGAGGCCGACGTTGTGCTTGGCTATTCGATCACCGATCTATGCAGTTCAGGTGATGCACGGCTCAACGAGACGCAATACACGCAGCCTGCGATCTTCGTCGTCGATGCACTTGCCTGGCATGATTTTCGCGATCGAACAGGGCTGACCCCGGACCGTGTGCTCGGACACAGCGTGGGTGAATTTGCAGCATTGTATGCCGCCAAGGTGTTCGACTTCAAGACCGGCCTGGAGATCGTACAGCAGCGGGCCGAGCTTATGGCAAAGCACGGCGGCCCGGGTACAATGGCCGCGCTGATCGGTCCGCGCCCGGTCGCGGTGGAGTTGATCGGAACGATCACCGATCTGTATCTGGCGAATGAAAACACCCCAACCCAGGTTGTGGCGGCCGGCTCGCGCGATGCCGTCGCTGCACTTGAAACGGCCGTTCGCAAGGAACCGCGGCTCACGTTCCTTCCTTTGGCGGTTAGCGGCGCGTTTCACTGTCCGATGATGGCCAAAGCGAAGGAAGCCTTCGCAGTGTGCCTTGCGAGATACAGACTTGCCGCACCGGAAATTCCTGTGGTCTCCAACGTAACAGCTGAGCTGCATCGCGCGGATACGCTGGGCTCCACACTTGCCGAGCATATGGTCAGGCCGGTGCGCTGGCGTGAAAGCATCTGTCGTCTCCTGGCAGAAGGACCGATGCTGTTTCAGGACCTCGGGCCAGGTCGAACCGTAGCATCGCTTGTGCGCGAGATCATCGCACAAGGCGAAATCGAAGAGCAAATGCAAGGAGTAGCATGATGAACCGGTCAGGGAGTGTATTCGTCATTGGCGGGGGCCCGGCAGGATCCACAGTGGCAGCGCTGCTTGCGCGAGAGGGTTTTCGGGTGACGCTTGCGGAACGGCAGACCATGCCGCGGTACCACATCGGTGAATCGCTGCTCCCTTCCTGTCTCAAGATTTTCGACATTCTGGGCATAAGGGAGAAGATTGAGGCGCACGGTTTTCAGCGCAAAGATGGCGCCTTCTTCGATTGGGGGCCGCAGCGATGGGAAGTAGATTTCGGGGGACCGGAGGCATCTCTTTACGGCTTTCAGGTGGTCCGTTCTGAATTCGACCAGTTGATGCTGGACCACGCGGAGAGTCAGGGAGTGGACGTGCGGCGGCACACCACGGTTGCCAGACTGCTGTTCGACGGCGAACGGGCAGTTGGGGCCGAGATTGTCAATGCGCAAGGATCGGAGACTGTTGCATTCGATATGCTGGTCGATGCCTCGGGCCGCAATGGAATGTTGGCGACGCGATACCTGAAGAATCGCCGTCATCATGAGGCCTTTCGAAACGTCGCAATTTGGGGGTATTGGAGAAACGCCAATCCGCTTTCGACCGGACCGTTCGGTGCAATCGCAACATGCTCGATCCCGCAAGGCTGGATCTGGGCGATTCCGATGCACACAGGCTTGCTCAGTGTCGGTGTGGTCCTTCATAAGGACAAGTTTCAGGACCTGCGGGCGAACAACTCACCGACCGAGATCTATCACGCGCTGACCAAGGAGAATTCCACGATTGCAGCTCTGCTGGACGGCGCGCGGCTCGATAGCGAAGTGCGCAGCGAAACAGACTATTCCTATGCATGTGATCGTTTTGCTGGACCCGGCTGGTTTATGGCAGGTGATGCGGCCTGCTTCCTGGATCCCCTGCTCTCTACCGGCGTTCATTTGGCGACATTCAGTGGCATGGTGGCGGCAGCATGCATCGCGAGCATACTTCGCGGTGAGGTCAGCGAATCCGAGGCTACGCGCTTTTTTGACGCTAGCTACAGGCGCGCCTATTTGCGGATGCTGGTCGTCGTTTCGGCGTTTTATCAGACCCACCGCGGGCGCGACGCCTACTTCCACGAAGCACAATTGCTGACGCGTGGCGATTATTCAAATGTTGAGCTTGAGCAAGCCTTTCGCCACATCATCTCTGGAACCGAAGATCTTCGCGATGCCGCTAGCGGTGAGAATCAGCTATTCGAATTTCTTACCGACGTTTACCGCGAACACTTCGATTTCGTTAGTCGGCGTGAGAGCTGGGCTGACATGTCATTGGAGGAAATCAACCATGCCCGCACGCGCACTTCGTTCGTCAATGCCGTGCAAGAGGATTTCTCTTTGACTCCAGAGACAGCAATCGATCACCTGTATGTGTTCGCCGAAGAGAATCAGCTTGGGTTGCGCCGTGTAAAATCCGAAGCGGCTCTGACGGTGTAACGATGCCTCCACCCGATCGGGCTAGTCGCTAGGTCGCTGATGGCTTTATAGTAGTGACTTCAAGGCGCGAGGTTCAACCCGGCCAAGTGACGCGTCTGCACGCGATCTGTTAGCCAGCGATGCAAAAGTGCCAAGGCGTGCCAATGGTACGTTGCCTTCTGCAAAATGACGCCTGGCTCGGATGCGATTTGCGCGGGTTCGTTGTGATGGACGTAGAGCGCTTTGTAGCGCAAGAACGGCTTGACCGCTTCCTCCACTTCGAAGCCCCGAGGGTCTCGTCGGTAGTGCAGGCCGCGCAAAACGTAGCCACCAGTTTCAAGGTTCCTCGCGATTGCCGCAAGTTCCGTACCACTATCAGTGTCGGTCAGTGCTTCGCGATAAAGGCCTAGTTCGTCGCGTTCGAACCCATGACAGCCGACGCCGATTCCAACGAAGGCAGGGCTGACACGCATAAAGAAGCTCGAAACGGCGAACCTTC
>CAZOSI010000081.1:0-13888 GCA_964582485.1 uncultured Novosphingobium sp. | reverse complement strand
TGAAGATGCCGCGCCAGATCGATTTCCGTGAACAGCTGCCGCGCGAACTGACCGGGAAGCTCTACAAGCGGCTGCTGCGCGATGAGTACAAGGAAGCCTACGAAAAGGCCCAGGCGGGAGCATGAACGCAATGACCGGACCAACCGCTTCGCCCGAAGACGCCATCGCGGTGATCGATCCCAAGTCCTATGCCGACTGGACCACCGCGCTCGATCTGTTCGACAAGCTCCGCGCCGAAACCCCGGTGGTGCGGATCGAAAGCCCGACCGACGAATTCGATCCGTTCTGGCTGCTGACCAGATACGACGACGCGATGCGGGTTTCGAAGGAGAACGCCAAGTTCCTCAACGCCCCCCGCGCGACTGTCTTCACCAACAAGACCGGTGAGGCCTTTGCCCGCCAGATCACTGCCAGCCAGGGCGAAGAAAGCCCAAATCTGGTTTCCTCGCTTGTGGTGCTCGACGCACCCAAGCACCCCAAGTTGCGGCGGCTGACCCAGGAATGGTTCATGCCCAAGAACCTGCGCAACATCGAGGCGCAAATTCGCGAACTGGCGGCCAAGACGGCGGACCGGTTTGTCGCGGCCGGGCCGGAATGCGATTTCGTGCCGCTGGTCGCCGCGCCTTATCCGCTGCACGTGGTGATGCAGATCCTCGGTGTGCCCGAGGAAGACGAACCAAGAATGCTGTTCCTGACTCAGCAGATGTTCGGCGGCCAGGACGAGGAACTCAACAAGAGCGGCATGGCCGACCTGACCCCCGAGCAGATCCTCCAGATCGTCACCGGCGCGGTCGCTGATTTCGAGGCCTATTTCGAAGGCCTCGCCGCGCAGCGCCGCGCCAATCCGACCGGCGATGTCGCCTCGATCCTCGCCAATGCCACGATTGACGGCGAGCCGATCAGCGCGCGCGACCGGGCCGGCTATTACATCATCGTCGCCGCTGCCGGCCCCGACACGACCCGCGCGAGCCCCGCCGGGGCGATGCTCGCGCTCGCCCAGGATCCGGAGCAGTTCGCCCGGGTCAAGGCCGACCGCAGTCTGGTGCCGGGGATTGTCGAGGAAGCGATCCGCTGGACCAGCCCGGTCCAGCACTTCATGCGCACTGCGGTCGAAGACACCCAGTTCGGCGACGTGACGATCAAGGCCGGCGACTGGCTGATGATCAACTATGTCGCTGCCAATCACGATCCGGCGCAGTTCCCCGAACCGCGCAAGTTTGACGCAACGCGTGAGGCGAACCGCCACCTCGCGTTTGGCGCGGGCGCGCACCAGTGCCTGGGGCTGCACCTGGCGCGGCTGGAAATGCGGCTGCTGTTCGAGGCGCTGCTTGACCGGATCGATTCGATCGAACTGGCCGGCGAGCCCCGCCGCGCCAAGAGCACTTTCGTCGGCGGGCTCAAGACCCTGCCGCTGCGGATCAAGGCGAGCTAGAGTCTGTTCCACTCGTCGTGGATGCAACACCGGCCCAACCACCCGTAAAGTTTACCCTGTGGGTGGTTGGGCCGGGGGAGCGGGCCGGTGTTGTGCTGTTTCAGTCCAACTGAAACAGGCTTTACGCGGCCTTCCGAAGGTCCGCGCTAACCCGTGCCGTGGTGCGCGGGCGGGGGGCTGCCGGCGTTTGCACCACGGACACGGGCGCGGGTCCGGCCAGGGGGGCGCCCCAGCCGGCGGGGACTCCGGGAACGCTGGCAAGCCAGGCGATCCAGTCGAACTTGGTGGTTGCTTGGTCCATGAGCGATGATTCTCATGGCGATGTTTCAGCGGTGTGACGGTCTATTTTGCTTTCTGGCAGATCCCAGTCCAGCTCAGCCAATTCCGTTAATTACCTTGAAAATGTCGAACCTTGGACGATAATGATCGCGGTCTGGGATTGGTAGCTTGAGAGAAACAAACCATGCCAACTTATGATGGTACAAATGGCGACGACAACCTGGTTGCCAACGACCTCGATGACATTCTGAACGGCTTTGGCGGAAACGATCTGTTGCAAATGGGCGCGCGCTGCACCGCATCCGGTGGCAGCGGCGACGATCTGTTCCTTCTGTTTGCCAGCGCAGAAGGCAGCATCATCGATGGCGGCGAAGGGTTCGATACAATATCGGTGGAAGTCAATTTGGGCCCATTTTCAACAACGCTGGCTGGTCTGAGCGGAATTGAGCGAAATTTGCTGGTCAATGGCCACCTCGCGTTGACCGGATCGCAATGGTCCAACGGGTTTGCTGCAAACGGTTCGATTTCCGGTGCAGGCCGAATAACAGTCAACCTGGGGGTGGGTGACCTGTTCGTCTACCAGTCCCAAACCGTGGATGCCGCATCGATAGGCTTCATAAACTTCACCGTGAACGACTCCAGCGGCGGCGATATCATCAAGTGCGGCAGTGTAACGATCAATACCGTCAGCGGAGGCGCTGGAATTGACCAGATTCGCGGCGGTAGGTTCAACGACACGATTTCAGGGGGCGATGACTCAGACAAGATAATGGGGTTGGCCGGAGCGGATATCCTTACAGGCGGAGCAGGGGCCGATCAGTTCCGCTACCTCAACTATAATGACAGTGGCGTCGGTGTTTGGGCCGATGTAATTACCGACTTCAACGCTGCCGAAGACCGCTTGAGTTTCGCTGCATTCGATGCCGATCCACTTACACCGGGCAGGCAAGGATTGACCTATATCGCTGGACAAAATTTTCATGCGCGTGGCGTGGCAGAGCTTCGACTTGCGTCGAATGGATCAAACCTGGTGATGCAAGCGGATCTCGACGGGAACGGGACTGTCGACATGGAAATCATCCTGCAGAATGCTCTGGGCCAGACTTTGACCACGGCCAATTTCATCTTCTGAAGCGGCCGGGTCAGGCCCCGTTCGGTTGCCCCCCAAGGCTTTTTGAGCGGTTCTCGGCGAGCCGCCATTCCCCCGGCGCCAGACCGTCCAATTCCCATTCGCCGACCGCCCAGCGGACCAGCCGCAGGCAGGGCAGGCCGACCGCCGCAGTCATCCGCCGGACCTGGCGATTGCGGCCTTCGCTGATGGTCAGCCTGATCCAGCAATCGGGCACCGATTTACGGAACCGCACCGGCGGATCGCGCGGCCACAGGTCGGGCGGTTCGATCGCCTCGGCCTTGGCGGGCCGGGTCAAACCGTCATTGAGTCGTACCCCGTTACGAAGGGCCGACAGCGCGGCCTCATCCGCCTTTCCCTCAACCTGGACCAGATAGGTCTTGGGCAGTTTGAATTTCGGATCAGCAATCCGCGCCTGCAACTGCCCGTCATCGGTCAGCAGCAGCAGCCCTTCGCTATCCCGATCAAGCCGCCCGGCGGGATAGACGCCCGGCAGGTCGATATAGACCGAAAGCGTCGCGCGCGCCGAGCCTTCGGTTCCTCTGTCGGTAAACTGCGACAAGACGTTCATCGGTTTGTTGAAGCGGATTAGCATGGCGCAAGCTCGTATATCCTCAATGAATCAATGTCGCGGACTTGGCATTCCGCCTCATTTGGTACCTGCGAGTTCATCAAACCATGTCAGCGCCGCTGCCATCGTCAGCGAAATGCTTGCCATATGATCGACCGCTCCCAAGCTGTTGTAGCTGATATTGCCACCGCGCCGCTTGGCATAGTTGAAGAACGCCCTGGATGACAGCGGAGTCACGTCGATGTCATTCTCGCCAGTATAGAGCCGGAATGGTGCGATAGGCACCCAGCGATAGGTCTCATTCAGATCCAGACCCTTGGTGAACCAGTTGTCGCCGTTGGTCCGCATCGCCTTCAGGAAGGCCGGCTGAAACATGTCTTCTGGCTTCGCGGGCAGGGCCATACCGATCTGCAGCATCGTTTTCGAACCATCGAACAGCCTTGGCACCAAATTGACATAGGCCGGCTTCAGCGCATCGCTGAGCGGGTGGCCGTAATAGGTCGCATAGGCATAGGCCCCCCAAGCCAGATAGCCGACGCATTTGAGGCACTGGCTTTGCGTTGCCTTGGGTAGCGAGGTTTGACGCAGCTCGTAAGGACCAGCGACCCCGATCGAGCCCTTCAGGCGGTAACTGCGCAGCGGGCGGCGATCAAGCTCACGGTGGACCCCGGCGACAACTTGCCCGCCTTGCGAAAAGCCCATCATGAACAGGTTGGGCGACCAGGCCAGCTTGCGCTCCGCCGCGATCTGCCGGACCGCCTTGAGCATATCGATTGCATCATCAACCAGCGGTTTGGTGATGATATAGGGGTGCGGCACTTGCGACACTCCAAGCCCAACATAATCGGGCAGCACCACAAAATAGCCATTGCCGCCGAAAACCGCTGCTTCGGTTTCGCCATCGGCGCGCTCAGGCTGTGAGGGTGAAAGGGCGCGGGTGTTGGTGGTCCCATGCAGATACATCATGACGCCTTTGGTCTGGGTCACATTCTGCGGCGCGATGAACAGGCCGGATGCCTGGGTCGGCATGCCTTTGTAGACGGTCCAATAGGTAACGCGGAACAATTCGACACCCTGCTTGACGGCAATATCGCCCGGGTACTGCGCCGCGATTTTCTGGAGATTGGCCTGGCGAATGATGCCCAGCCGTTCGACCGAAATCACCGTGCCGCGCTGCTGGCTTTGACTGGCGGTTTCCGCCAACAGCGGTTGGGTCGGCAGGCCGATGACCGGGATTGAAAGGGCAATTGCGAGAGCGATTGACGTAGTTTTCATTGCGGAAACTCCTGTTGGAAACGATGTCACCAACAAGCCGGATTGATCGCCGTCTGTCTTCTCAATGCAGAAAAATGCCGCGCAGTTTCGGAATTGAGGCAATGTTTTTAGTTTTGGGGGATCGCGCCAAGCGCGGCTGCTCTGAAGTCTGTCGGGGTTTGGCCGATGACGTCCTTGAACACCCGATTGAAGGACTGCAGCGAAGCGAAGCCTGATTCATAAGCAATGGTCAGGACCGTATCGCGCGCGCGGTCTCCGTCAGATAGCGCGGCCTTGGCGTGGTTTAGCCGATAGCCGTTGAGGAACGACGAAAAATTACGAAATCCCAATCCCGCGTTGATCACATGGCGCAACTGATGGGTCGGTGCCTTGAGCAGATCGGCAAGCCCTTCGATGGTCAGGCCATGGCGAAGATAGACCTGCTCCTCAGAAATCGCCTGCATCAGGCGCCGGTGCAAAGCCGCGTCCTTGGGATCGATCCGGGGTGCGTCAGGGTTTGTTCGGGCCAATGATTTGAACTGTAACTGCTCGGGAGTCACCCGTGTCAGCCACAGCAGCAGCGCAAGCTGCACTGGCAGCACACCCAAGCCATTGCGCAGAATGAGCGCCAGCTCCGAATTCTCCATCGATTCGGACAGGAGCGAAATGACCAAGGTCGCCAAAGGCGCGAAGACCAGCCAAAGTCGCAGCCGTCGGCGCGGTTCAATTAGATCTGCGCCGCGCTCCGCAAGGGCAACCCAGATGACGTGGCCGACCATCATTAGGGGGGGAATGCTGCCTAAAGTGTGAACGGTCGCGCTGAATGCTCCGCCGTATCCCATATGTTCGATCAGATAAAACGCCGGAACACCTGCCAGCGCCACAAACCCCGCCGATTCGCGCGGCCCAATTCTGAAATCATCGCGCAGCAGCGAAAGACAGAACCACCACAACAGGCCAAGGTTGGGAACCCCGACAAGCATGGCCGTCGCCAACATCGAGCTAGGCAACGCATCGGCACCGGGTAGCGTCGTCACAGCCAGGCAGGCAAGGCTGACCAGCAGCGCCGCCAGTACCCGTCCCTGAATGATTTGCCGCGCATCGCGGATCGCTAGCGCCGCACCGAGCGCAAACAGGATAACAACGCTGCAGGCCAGCATCATGTCGATCAAGGCAAGCAGGCTCGGGTACATTTGCGAATCTGTTAGAATCGATCAGAAGCTAGCTCAAGGGCAGTCACTTCCCCAGCAATCTTTGCGCCATCGCGCGCACTTCGTCGCGCATGTCTTCGCGTTCCAGCGCGATGGCCAGCGTCGCCTCGACGAAGCCGGTCTTGCTGCCGCAGTCATAGCGCTTGCCCGCAAAGGTCACCGCGTGGAAAGCCTGCTTGCCGATCATCTGGGCCATGGCATCGGTCAGCTGCACTTCGCCGCCCGCGCCCTTGCCCTGGTTCTCCAGCACCCGCATCACTTCAGGCTGGAGAATATAGCGGCCCGAGATGATCAGGTTGCTGGGTGCATCCTCGCGCTTGGGCTTTTCGACCAGGCCGAGCACTTCGGTCAGTGCGCCATCGCGGGTGCCCGGCGCAATCACACCATAACTTGAGACTTCCTCTTCCGGCACTTCGAGCACCGAGATCAGGTTGCCGCCGAGCTCGTCATAGGCCTCAACCATCTGCTTCATGCAGCCGGTGGAGCCTTTGCCCGCGATCATCAGTTCGTCGGGCAGGAAGATTGCGAAGGGTTCATCCCCCACGATCGCCCGCGCACACCAGATCGCGTGGCCCAGCCCCAGCGGCACCTGCTGACGCACGGTGACGAGGTTGCCCGGCTGGATCCGGGTCGGTTCCAGCACTTCCAGCGTCTTGGCGCGGTCCTTCATCGTGGTTTCGAGTTCGAAGGCCATGTCGAAATGCTCGACAATCGCGGTCTTGCCGCGGCCCGTCACGAAAATCAGCTGGTCGATCCCGGCTTCGCGCGCCTCGTCCACCGCGTACTGTATCAGCGGGCGATCAATAATCGGCAGCATTTCCTTGGGGATCGCCTTGGTCGCAGGCAGGAAGCGCGTGCCAAGGCCGGCCACGGGAAACACCGCCTTGCGGATCGGCTTGAAGGGAGCTGAGCTGGTCATGAGCAGGCCTTAACCATGTTCTCGTTGCAACGGGGTTAAAGCGGTTTCGGACACAGGGCGCAACTGGTGGTTGGAAAGCGGTTGGGTTCGGCTGTTTGGCGGGGGGCCGAATAGTTCACGCAGAGGCGCGGAGAAGAAAGGCGAGACGCAGAGTGCTCTTGCGGCAAAGCCGCTTTGGTTCCCGTACCAGTGCGTTAGGCGCGGTGCTGGAGATTGAAGGCGGCTGCGCCGAATGCGCAAGGCCTTCGCGTCTCCCGTTCTTCTCCGCGTCTCTGCGTGAACTATTCTTCCCCCGCTTGCCGACCCGAAGTTTCCCGCTAAACGGAAACATATGGACAAGATCATCATCCAAGGCGGCAAGCGCCTTTCCGGCACTATTCCCATTTCCGGCGCGAAGAATTCGGCGCTGACGCTGTTGCCTTGCGCGCTGCTGACCGAAGAGCCGCTGACGCTGCGCAACTTGCCGCGACTGGCGGACATCGACGGGTTTCAGCACCTGCTCAACCAGTTCGGCATTTCGACCAGCATCGCTGGCAATCGCCCCGGCGATTTCGGCCGGGTGATGACGCTGGAAGCGCCCCGGATCACCAGTTCGGTCGCGCCCTATGAACTGGTCCGCAAGATGCGCGCCTCGATCCTGGTGCTCGGCCCGATGCTGGCGCGGATGGGTGAGGCGACGGTGTCGCTGCCCGGCGGCTGCGCGATCGGCAACCGCCCGATCGACCTGCACCTCAAGGTGCTCGAGGCTTTGGGCGCGACTATTGAGATGGCGGCGGGCTATGTCCGCGCGATTGCCCCCGATGGCGGGTTGCCTGGCGGGCGTTACAGCTTCCCGGTGGTCTCGGTCGGCGCGACCGAGAATGCGCTGATGGCTGCCGTGCTGTGCACCGGCAAGACCGTGCTCCACAACGCCGCGCGCGAGCCGGAAATCGTGGACCTGTGCAACCTGCTGGTCGCGATGGGCGCGCAGATCGAAGGGATCGGTTCCAGCGACGTGACGATCCACGGCGTCCCGCGCCTGCATGGCGCGACCTACCGGGTGATGAGCGACCGAATCGAGGCCGGCTCCTACGCCTGCGCCGCAGCGATCACCGGGGGCGAAGTGTTCCTCAAGCACGCCGTCGCCGAGGAAATGGACGCGACCCTGCAGGCGCTGCGCGATGCCGGGGTCCATGTCGAGCCCAAGGCTGGCGGGATCCAGGTGGCCAGCGACGGCAAGCTCAAGGCCGTCACCCTCTCCACCGCCCCCTACCCCGGTTTTGCCACCGACATGCAGGCGCAGCTGATGGCGATGCTGTGCCTCGCCGAGGGCAGCTCGGTGCTGACCGAAACGATTTTCGAGAACCGCTACATGCACGTCCCCGAACTCAACCGCATGGGCGCCCACATCGAAACCAAGGGCCGCACCGCGATTGTCCACGGGGTGGGCAAGCTGACCGGCGCCGAAGTCATGGCCACCGACCTGCGCGCCTCGATGAGCCTGGTGATCGCCGGGCTCGCGGCGGAAGGTGAGACGCAGGTCCATCGGCTTTATCACCTCGACCGCGGGTATGAGCGGCTGGAGGAGAAGCTGGCCTTGGTGGGGGCGCAGATTGAGCGGGTTGGGGGGGATTGATGCGATTTTTCCACCATCCGCCTTTTTGCGCAATCGAACGAATGAAGTGAGCCGCGCTGATGGAGCTAGATGATCCTAAAGGGCCAGAGTTTGCCTCTTGGAGAAGCTATGCTGAGTTTGCTAAGTTGGTACGCCACAGTCGCCGCTACGTTTGGACATCACAAGAGGCGGCTTTCCTTGAAACGGTTCGCGCGACAATTCGAGATCGCGATGTAGAACTGCGGAAAGGCATGATCCTCTATCGCGCGCAGTTGGGCATCAATCTGGAAATGCGAACTGACGACGACGGAAGCCCGCTTTACGTGGAACCGATGGGCTATACCGCTGATCGGATGAAGCCTCGACGCAACCAAGCCAAAGAAGGTCGCGCCAACCCTGCAGGCATCCCCGTGCTGTACTTAGGGACAACCGAAAAGACGGCAATTTCAGAAGTAAGACCTTGGACTGGCACCTCTGTATCCGTGGCACAATTTGAGATTTTGCGCCCTCTGAGAGCGATCGACCTCTCTCAAGGGCACGGGAAGACTTCGATTGGGGAGATTAGCCTGGATCGCCTGTTTTCCGGCGGCCCTTTTGAGCCTGATCTTAAGGAACGAGCAGTTTGGATTGATATTGATAACGCATTCTCAGAGCCAGTGACAGTTTCAGATGACCTTGCCGACTACGTTCCAACTCAAATATTGGCTGAGTTGTTCCGAGACGTTGGATATGAAGCGATTATCTACAAGAGTCAGTTTGATGAAGCGGGCTTCAATGTCGTCATATTTGAACCAGATCATGCTGATGCAATCAACTGCGCTCCCTATGAAGTTACCGAAATCGAAATAAAGTTTCGGGAAGAAGGGAATCGTTGGTACAGAAAAAATCGCTGATATATTTTAAGAAAATCGCATCGACGCGTAAATCCTAACCCATCCGCCGCGCCAACCACGCCACCAGCCACAGCCTGATTGCGCCTGCCAGTCCCGGCGGGACCGGGGCCTTGATGCGTTCGGAGTCGATCCGGGCGACCAGGGCGTTGATCGGCAGGGCTTCGACCGCTGCCGCCTGCTTGAGCAGTTCCCAATAGAGCGGCTCGAGGCTGATCGAGGTCTTGTGCCCGGCGATCTCGACCGAGCGTTTGACCGGGGGGTGGTAGGGGGTGGTCATGGGTCCTGTCCTATCCGATCCTCTCCGTTTTTGCGAAGCACAAACGGGGAGGTGGCAGTTCCGCAGGAACTGACGGAGGGGCCTCTGCGCTGGCGTCGATACCCCTCCGTCTCGGCCTGAAGGCCGATCCACCTCCCCATTTGCACTGCGTGAAAATGGAGAGGACCTAGTTTCTGACATGTCAGTAAATGACATACGAAAAATTGGGGGTGGCCCGCACATCTCACCAACCCTACACCCAGCCCATGTCCAGCGGCTATCAGTCCCTGTCCGAGAAGGAGAAGCAGACCCTGCGGCTGCTGCTGACCGGTTATGACGCGAAGAGCATGGCGCGGCACCTGGGGATTTCGGTGCATACGGTCAACGAACGGCTGCGCGATGCGCGGCGCAAGCTGGGTACGTCCAGCAGCCGAGAGGCGGCGCGGCAGTTGCGTGAGATCGAGGCGCAGGACCCCGAATTGTTGGGGGACAAGGCTTTGGGGGATGCCGCCACCCCCGCTGCGGCGCAAATGACTCTCCAGCCAGCCCAAGGTGACGGCATCTGGCGCCGCACCGGCTGGATTGTTGGAGGACTTGTCATGACTATCGGTGCCGCCTTGCTTGCTCTTACTGCGCTGTCTGGACCGGGCCAGGCCCCCGCCGTTCCGTTGACGGCCGCCGCAGCCTCTGCGGCCACCCAGGCCAGCGAAGCCGCAGCGGTCGATGCCGCGCGGCAATTCCTGGCGATGCTCGATCGCGATGATTGGGCGGCGAGCTATCAGGCTACTCACCAGTCGTTCAAACTGCTCAACACCGTCGATTGGTGGGCGGACGCCTCGAAAAAGGTCCGCGGCGAGGTGGGTACGGCCCAATCCCGCGAACTGGCGACGGTCAATTTCATCGCAGCCCCGCCGAACGGCTACTGGATCATCGCCTTCAAGGCCAATTACAGCAAGAAGGGCTACGCAGTCGAAACGCTGCAAATGGCCTGGGAAAACGGCAGCTGGAAAATAACCGGGATCACCGTGGAGTGACGGCGCCCGCCTGCCCCAACGGTGCAATCGGCAGCAGCCGCGAATCCGCCAGCGCGGCGGTGCGGTGCGCCAGCCCGGCCATGTAGGCAGCATCGTCCGGGAAGGCGAGCATCGCTTCGGTCGAGGCCTGGCGGACGAGCAGGAATTTGTCCCAGTGCTCGTCCTCCGGGCCGATCAGCCAGCCCCCACCGTCACCTTCGAGCACCACTTCCCCGCCGCTCGCCTTGAGGAACGGCATGGTGTGCTCGGCATAGAGCGCATAGGCCTCGGCTCCCGAGATCGGTTCGGGCGGGGCCAGGTGGGGCGCGGCCGAATAGTCGGCAATCTCGCGGAACCGCAGCAGGTTCAGCATCATGACCGGCCCCTGGATCCCGCGCATGAAAAAGGCCCGGCCAGAGGCCTGGGTGGGTTCAAGATAGGCTGTCACTGCAATTCCTTCGGCAAGAGGCGCTGAAACGCCTCATCAATACATATGCTGCCCGCCGTTGATGCTCATCGTCGAGCCGGTCATGAAGCCGCCATTGTCGCTGGTGAGGAAAGCCACGCCGCGGGCAATTTCCTCGGCCATGCCGAGCCGGCCGACCGGGATCTTAGCGACAATCTTTTCGAGCACCGGCGCGGGCACTGCGGCGACCATGTCGGTATCGATATAGCCCGGCGCGATCGCGTTGACGGTAACGCCGTACTTCGCGCCTTCCTGCGCCAGCGCCTTGGTGAATCCATGGATCCCGGACTTGGCCGCGGCATAGTTGACCTGGCCGTACTGCCCGGCCTGACCGTTGATCGAGCCGATGTTGACAATCCGGCCCCAGCCGCGCTCCCGCATGCCGGGAAAAGTCGCCTTGGCCATGTTGAAGCAGCCGCCGAGGTTGATCCGCATCACCTCGTTCCAGTCATCGAAGCTCATCTTGTGGAGCACGCCATCGCGGGTCACCCCGGCGTTGTTGATGACAATGTCGATCGGTCCATATTCGGCGGCGATATCGTTGCAGTTGTGGATGCAGGCTTCGTGATCGCCCACGTCCCAGCGGATCGAGGGAATTCCGGTCGCCGCGGTGAAGGCCTTGGCCTTCTCTTCATTGCCGCCATAGTTGGCGATCACCGTGTGGCCCTGCTTTTGCAGGCGGCGGCCGATTGCTTCACCGATGCCCCTGGTCCCCCCGGTAACGATTGCCACACGCGCCATGCCAAACCCTTCCCTCGCGGTTGATTCCGCTAGGGCAAGCTTATGCGGCGTCGCGCACGGCGGCAAGCGCTGCGCATAGCTATTTGGTCGAAGCTGTCTGACCTTAGAAGCGGAACTGGGTGCCGACGTAAACGGCCTGATTGTCCTGCTTGCCATCGGTCAGCGGGACCAGCCGGTCACGATCAGACGTAACGCGCACGCCGGCCGTGACGTTAAGGTTTCGGGAGACGCGGTAGGAACCGCCAACGCCCACGGTCTGGTCTGACTGCTCAAAAGTCCGCGGGCTGCGCCCGGTCTTCTCGCGCTCTTCCAGTTCTACCTGCGGGGCAAAGCGCGAAGTCTTGGCCGAGGCATTGCTTTGCTTGGGCTGGTAAGCGGCGAGATCGGGCATAACCGGCAGGTTCGCTCGCGGTCCAGCCGAGCCCGAGGTGTTTTGTGCAAAGCTGCGATAGCCACGTGCCGCGCCCAGGCTATAGGCGGTCGGCGCGATGCCAAGCCCGCCAGGCTGCGCCTGAACCGCTTCGACCGGAGTTGACGGCCGCAAGCCGAGCGCCGCAAGCGCGCGCGAATCAAGCCGTACCGCCACGGTCACCGCGCCATCTGGCCGCGCAGGTCCGGCAGCAGGGGTAAAGCGGAAAGTCCGGTCCTTGCTCAGCGCGCGGACCGTGATCGAGCGGGCCAGGCGGGGATCAACCTCAGCCGGTTCGAAACCGCCTTCGGAAATGAACGGAGCTGGTGCCGGCGAATCAAAATTGTTGGCAAATGCCAGAACCGCAGAAGGCAAGGCCAGAAAGCCGACCGCCGCGAACAGCAGCACAGCCCCGGCACCATTGCCGGGCTTGCGCTTGGTCGATGCGGTCAATGCGGACACCGTGGCTCCTGCTCTAAAGGCGGCAATAAAGCCGTCCGATTGGGTGATTGTCGCGCAAAACGCGCGCGAATCCAAGCTCCATCTGCCTTGGCCCGTCTGAATTGCCGGTTAACGGGGGCCCGGGCCATGCCATTCAGCACGGGTTCACCGCGCCAACCGGTTATAGCGCCACACAGCAGGCTTGCCGCGCCGCCCGCCTAAGCTATAGAGGCTGCGCACCAGCAAGTGGCTGGCCTTACGATCACAAGAACCCGGATGGAACGAATGACTGCCAGCACTTTCCGCAAAGCGAACATCCTGGGCCATGCCGCCCGCGCCGGCCTGCTCGGCATGGCCGTGGTCTCGCTTGCCGCCTGCGGCGGAAAAGACCGTCCCAAGGCCGATCTTGCGGCCAGCAAGGTGACGACGATCGGCGTCAATTCCTACTTGTGGCGGGCCACGCTCGAAGCGCTAAGCTTTATGCCGCTGCTCCAGACCGACAGCAACGGCGGCGTGGTGGTGACTGACTGGTACGCCAACCCTAACAACCCGAACGAGCGTATGAAGGTTTCGGTGACGATCCTCGATCAGGATCTGCGGGCCGACGCCTTGCGCGTCGCTGCCAGCCGCCAGGTGCTTACCAACGGCGTGTGGGCAGATGCGCCCGTCGCTGCTGCAACCACCCAGAAGCTCGAAGACGTGATCCTGACCCGCGCCCGCGACCTGCGTCGTCAGGCTTCGGCGGGCAAGTAAGGGCTTTGGATTTGGTGCGCTGATCGCCTCCGCGATCAGCTTGGCCAGGCCAGCCCGCTCCCCCGGCCCAACCACCCGTTAAAGGTTACCCTGTGGGTGGTTGGGCCGGGGGAGCGGGCTGGCCTGGCATGCAAAGGCGGATGCCTTTGCCGCACCGCCGCAAGGCGGATAACAACCCTCGACAAGCCGGACACAGTGGCTAGAGGGACCAAATATGAGCACCGAACGTTTCGATCCCGCCAGCGCCGACCCGCGTTGGCAAGCCGCGTGGGATTCCGCCCAGACCTTCAAAGCCGATGACGCTTCGGCCAAGCCCAAAAGCTTCATCCTTGAGATGTTTCCCTATCCATCGGGCCGCATCCACATCGGCCACGTCCGCAATTACACCATGGGCGACGTGCTGGCCCGAACCAAGAAGATGCAGGGCTTCGAAGTGCTCCATCCGATGGGCTGGGACGCCTTCGGCATGCCGGCCGAAAACGCCGCGATGGAAAAGGGCGTCCACCCCGGCGGCTGGACCCGCGAGA
>CAZOSI010000080.1:0-13940 GCA_964582485.1 uncultured Novosphingobium sp. | reverse complement strand
GTCTGTTTTCCCTGCCAGTTGCCGATGGGGTCAACCGGCTTGTGGCTCAGCGCGAGTCGAGCGGCACGTAATCGCGCTGCGTCGGGCCGGTGTAGAGCTGGCGCGGGCGCCCGATCTTTTGGTTGGGATCGCTGATCATTTCATTCCATTGCGCTACCCAGCCAACGGTGCGGGCCAAGGCAAACAGCACGGTGAACATGGTGGTTGGGAAACCGATCGCCGAGAGGATCACCCCCGAGTAGAAATCGACGTTGGGGAACAACTTCTTCTCGATGAAATAGGGGTCGTTCAGCGCCATTTCCTCAAGCTGAAGCGCCACTTCGAACACCGGATCGTTGATGCCCAGCGAACCCAGAACATCACGGACCATGCCCTGGATCACGGTCGCCCGCGGATCGTAGTTCTTGTAGACGCGGTGGCCAAAGCCCATCAGGCGGAACGGATCGTTTTTATCCTTGGCGCGCTCGATATAGTGCGGAATGCGGTCCGGAGTGCCGATTTCGCGCAGCATGTTGAGCGCGGCTTCGTTGGCACCGCCGTGGGCAGGTCCCCACAGACAGGCAATTCCGGCCGCGATGCAGGCAAACGGGTTCGCGCCTGACGAGCCGGCCAGGCGGACGGTGCTGGTCGATGCGTTCTGTTCATGATCGGCATGGACAATGAAGATCTGGTCCATCGCCTTTTCAACGATCGGGTTGACAACATACTCCTCAGCCGGGACGCCGAAGGTCATGCGCAGGAAATTTCCGGTGTAGGACAGGTTGTTGTCCGGATAGACGAATGGCTGTCCAACCGAATACTTGTAGGCCATAGCCGCAATCGTCGGCATCTTGGCGATCAGACGGTGGCTACTGATCTTGCGGTGTTCGGGATCCGCTATGTCAGTGCTGTCGTGATAAAACGCCGATAGCGCGCCAACCACGCCGCACATGATCGCCATCGGGTGCGCATCGCGGCGGAAACCCCGATAGAACGTTGCCAGCTGTTCGTGCAGCATGGTGTGGCGAGAAATGGTTGTTTCGAACTGGGCCAGCTCGGCCTTGCTCGGCAGTTCACCATTGAGCAGCAGGTAGCTGACTTCCATGAAGCTGGAATGTTCAGCCAGTTGGCCGATTGGATAGCCGCGGTGAAGCAGTACGCCTTCATCGCCATCGATATAGGTCAACGCACTTTCACAGCTGGCTGTGCTGGTGAATCCCGGATCGAACGTGAACATCCCGGTCTGGCCATAAAGCTTGCGGATATCGACCACATCGGGACCGACCGAGCCTGAGACCACCTGATATTCGAAGTCGCCGGAACTGGTCGAAAGTTTTGCCGTGCTACCCACTTACCTGCCTCCTAAACCATGCCTGCCGCGGCCGGAGCCAGCACGGGAATCCGCGCCAGCCTATCATCGCGGCCCGGCAGGACCAATACGTCGAATTTACCTGGGGAAGTCGTTTGTCCGGTTAGCGCGACCCTAAGGGGTTGTGCAAGCCTTCCGACCGGCAAAATCGCAATACGCGATGCGGCGTTGCGGGATTTGCCCGTTGCCGACATGTCGCTAGCGCTTGCCATCGATCGTCCCTTCCTGTCTGTTGCCGGCATGGCCAGTGAAGCCTTGCCTCAGGTCCCTATGGGCAGCGATACGCCTGTCGGCGCTGCACTGCAACATAGCCCTTGGCGCAAGCGTTTCGACTTGTCCAGCGGCCTTGCACAGCTTGAACAATTCCTCGCAAGATCAGGGTTTGAGCAAGGGCCTTGGATGGTCGTGGCATTCGCCGCTGGTATCGCCGCTTGGTTTACCTTGGCCAATCCTTGGCAATGGCTGGCGGTGATTTGCGCTGGGCTGGGGCTTGCAGGAATGTCACTGGGACTACTGAGCAGCGATGGCTGCCATCCTTACATCCGCCGGGCGGCGAGCGTTGCGGGAATTGCGCTTGCGGTAGGGTGCGCATTGGTCTGGACCAAATCCGCCCTTGTTGGGGCCGAACCGATTACGGCCCCGGTCGTGGCGGTGATTGACGGAACGGTTCTCGACCGTGAGGAACAGCCGGCCGACAATCGGGTCAGGCTGGTGCTGACCACCCGCGAACCGGGCAGCGGCCGGGCGATAAAAGTCAGGGTCAACCTTGATCTGGAGCAAGACCTTGCCGGGCTGGAGGAAGGTGCCAGAGTGCGCCTGCGGGCCCGGCTGGTGCCGCCGGCGCCGCCCATGTTGCCGGGCGGTTATGATTTCGCCCGCAGCGCCTGGTTTTCAGGCCTTTCCGCAACCGGTTCTGTGCTTGGCCCTGTCACCCTGACCGACCGTGGCGCCCGAACTGCGCTCGGCGATCTGCAGCGAAGACTGTCGCGCCATGTTCGTGCCAGCCTGGCCGGATCGCCTGGCACAATCGCTGCAGCTTTTGCCAGCGGTGATCGCGGCGCAATTGCCGAGGCCGATGAGGAAGCAATGCGCAATGCCGGGCTGACACACCTGCTTTCGGTCAGCGGGCTGCACGTCAGTGCAGTAGTGGCTGCGGCCTATTTCGTCGCATTGCGACTGCTTGCACTGATCCCCTGGCTGGCGCTGCGGGTGCGTTTGCCGTTGCTGGCCGCCGGCGCTGGTGCTTTGGCCGGGATTGGTTACACCTTGCTGACAGGGGCCGAAGTGCCGACGATCCGTTCTTGCATCGGGGCGGTGCTGGTTCTTGTCGCGCTGGCGATCGGGCGCGAACCACTGTCTATGCGGATGGTTGCAGTGGCAGCCTTCGTGGTGCTGCTGTTGTGGCCCGAAGCCCTTGTTGGACCGAGCTTTCAGATGAGTTTTGCCGCGGTGATCGCAATCGTCGCCTTACACGGGTCTGCGCCGATGCGGGCATACAATGCTCCGCGTGAAGAACCGTGGTGGAGCAGGGCCTTGCGGCAGCTTGGCGGACTGCTGCTGACGGGTGTATTGATCGAGCTAGCCTTGATGCCGATCGGGCTGTTCCATTTTCATCGCGCCGGGGTTTACGGGGCCTTAGCCAATGTGATTGCGATACCGCTGACCACCCTGGCCTCAATGCCGCTGATAGCGCTGGCCCTGTTGTTCGATCTGATTGGCGCAGGCGCGCCTTTCTGGTGGTTGGCAGGCAAGACGCTCGATTTGCTCCTGGCGCTGGCGCACTGGGTTTCGACCATGCCCGGTGCGGTAACTATGATGCCTTCAATGGGGCAGGGGGCTTTCGCATTGTTTCTGATAGGCGGCTTGTGGCTGGCGCTTTGGCAATCGCGGGTCCGCTTTCTTGGGGTGGTTCCAGCATTGCTCGGGCTCATATTGCTCTCGCAAGTCCGCGCACCGGACCTGCTTGTTTCGGGGGATGGCCGCCATGTCGGAATCAATGGTGAAGCTGCAGGCGAGCTATTGGTGCTGCGTGAAAGCCGGAGCAACTATGCCCGTGACAACCTGGCCGAGACGGCCGGAATGGCCGGCGAAATGCGGTTGCTTGACGAGTGGCCCAAAGCTCGCTGCAATCAGGATTTCTGCGCACTGGTGTTGAAGCGCGGCGGTCGCAATTGGCAACTGCTGATAGGACGGGGCAATGATCATGTTGCTGAGCGCGAACTGGCTGCAGCCTGTGAGCGCGCCGATATTGTGATCGCCGGACGCTGGTTACCGCGATCGTGCCGCCCGCGCTGGCTCAAGGCCGATCGCAATTTGCTCGACCAAACCGGCGGCCTTACGATTGATCTTAACCGCGGTTCGATCGACACGGTCGCGGCGGAGCAGGGAACGCACGGATGGTGGCGTCCGCCGGCATTGGGCCGCCCGCAAAGAAAAAGGCCGCCTGTCAGCGCGACGGGCGGCCCTGATCAGGATTAGGCGGCCTCAGTGATAGCGGCGCAAAAGGCCCGCCAACTTGCCCTGGACCACCACTTCGCGCGGATCATAGACCTGGGGTTCGTAAGCGGCATTGGCGGGATCGAGCCGGACCCGGCCGTTTTCCCGCCGCAGGTACTTGAGCGTGGCTTCCTCACCGCGAACCAGCGCGACCACGATTTCGCCGTCGCGGGCGGAGTCGGTGCGGCGGATCAGCGCGTAGTCACCGTCAAGGATCCCGGCCTCGATCATCGAATCGCCCGAGACTTCAAGCGCATAGTGCTCACCCGAACCGAGTAGCGCAGCAGGGACCGGCAGCATCGAAGCCGTTTCCATCGCCTCGATCGGCACGCCGGCCGCGATCCGGCCGTGAAGGGGGATTTCGATCACATCGTTGGCGGGGGCAGGGCGGGCCGGTTCAGGCCGCTTCAACGCCACGACATTGTCAGTGCGCAGCGGAGCCTTGCTGGTCACATCCTCAGGCTGCTTGAGCACTTCGAGCGCGCGCGCCCGGTTGGGCAGGCGGCGAATGAACCCGCGTTCCTCCAGCGCCGAGATCAGCCGGTGCACGCCCGACTTCGACTTGAGGTCCAGCGCTTCCTTCATTTCTTCAAACGAGGGCGAAACCCCGGTCTCTTCCAGCTTGGCCTGGATATAGCGGATCAGCTCGTGCTGCTTGCGGGTCAGCATGCCAAAGTCACTCCCGATGAGACGGCCAGCAACGGGAATGTTCCTGCGCCGTTCAGTGAACGAATGCGGAACAATTAAGCAACAGATTCGCCGTCGTCAAGCAATACCGCCATTTTCGAACAGATAGACTGAAATCGGCCCGCCGGGCTCAACCGCAGGGGCGTCCACCGGCCGGTCGATCAAGGCATTGGCGCGGGCCAGCGAGCACAGCGCGCCGCTGTCCTGGTTGAGCCGCGCGGTTGCCGCCCGCCCGTCGAATGCTGCGCGCAGGAACTCCTGGCGCGGTCCGCCAGCGGGCAGAGACTCGGCCGCAGTGCCGGCCATCGGGCGGGGCAGGCACTCCGCCGCGCCCAGCAAGGCACGCAGCAACGGCAGCACGAACAGGAAAGCGGTGACATTGCTCGACACCGGATTGCCCGGCAGACCAACCACCACCTGGTGCGCGCGGGTCGCAACCATGATTGGTTTGCCCGGCTTGAGCGCCACTTTCCAGAAATCGAGACTAGCGCCCCAGTCTGCGATCGCCGGGCGGATCAGGTCATGATCGCCGACTGAAGCCCCGCCGCTGGTCACTACCACGTCGGCATACTCGGCGGACTTCAGGGCCTGGGCCAGCGCGTCCAAGGTATCGCCAACCGGGCCGATCCGCAGCACTTCGCAGGGTGCAGCTTGCCGCATCATCGCTTCAAGCATTACCCCGTTGCTGGCGGGAATTTGATGCACCGCGCAGCTTGCCGCATCGTCGGAAAGTTCATCCCCGCTATCAATCACCACGATCCGGGGAATGCGGCGCACGGCGATCAAATTGTGTCCGGCTGAGAGGACCAGCCCAAGCTGAGCCGGACCAAGCCGGGTCCCTTTGGGCAGCAACTGCGCGCCCGCCGCGAAATCGTTACCGGTCCGCCGGATATGCTTGCCCAGCGGATCGGGCGGGGTGCCGGTCAGCTTCAGGACGTCGCCTTCGCGCGCGGCGTCTTCCTGCATCAGCACAATGTTGGTGCCTTCGGGCATCAGCGCCCCGGTGGCGATGCGCACTGCTTCGCCTGCTCCGCAGATTCCGCCAAATGGGTGCCCGCACGAACTCTCGCCCACCACACGCCAGGGGCCGGGCATGTCGGCCTGACGCATCGCATAGCCATCCATCGCCGAAAGGTCCGCCGGGGGCTGGGTCCGCGCGGCGACCAGCGGTTCGGCCAGGTAACGCCCCAGTGCCTCGCCCACCGGAACCCGCTCGATCGGCAGCGGTTTCGCCAGGGCGATAAGGCGCGCCTGGGCTTCGGCTAGCGGCAACAAGGCCATCAGTCGGCCGCCTGCCAATGGCCCGACTTGCCGCCGCGTTTCTCGATCAGCCGTACGCCAGAGATTACCATCCCTTTGTCGATCGCCTTGGCCATGTCGTAGATCGTCAGCAGCGCAACCGAAACCGCGGTCATGGCCTCCATCTCCACCCCGGTCCGCCCGGTCAGCGAGGCCGAGGCGGTCACCCGCACCCCGTCCGCTTCCAGCGCGAAATCGACATGGACCGCATCGAGCGCCAGCGGATGGCACAGCGGGATCAGCTCGGCGGTTTTCTTTGCCGCCATGATCCCGGCGATCCGGGCAGCGGCCAGGACATCGCCCTTGGGTACATTGCCATCGCGGATCGCCTCAAGCGCGGCGGGCGACATCGCGATCCGGCCCTCGGCCACGGCAAGCCGCTGGCTTTCGGCCTTGCCGCCGACATCGACCATCCGGGCCTTGCCCTGGTCATCGAGGTGGGTGAGACTCATTGTGAAATTCCAAATCTGTTACCCGTGGACCGCTTGGACCACTGTTCAGAGGTAAAAAATTCCTGCCCGCGCAGAGAGGCATCAGCAAGGAGGCAGGCAGGGCGGTAAACGTTCATGGCCACAGTCTATGGCACGGCAGAGGCGGTGTAGGAAAGCTCAGCTTCCGCCCAGCAACGCTCGGGTCGCTGCGGCAACATCGTCCTGGCGCATCAGGCTTTCGCCGACCAGGAAGGTGCGGATCCCGCTGGCCTCGAGGCGCAACAGGTCAGCGTGTGAATTGATCCCGCTTTCGCTGACCAGCAAGGTCCCTTCCGGAGCCAGCCCGACCAGCCGCTCACTGGTGGCAAGATCGGTGACGAACCGCTTGAGATCGCGATTGTTGACCCCGATCAGCCTTGATTTGAGGGCGCTTGCCCGCGCCATCTCATCTTCGTTGTGAACCTCAACCAGCACGTCCATCCCGCGTTCCAGAGCGGCGGCCTCGATCTCGGCCATTTGCAAGTCGTCGAGCGCGGCAACGATGATCAGCACCGCCTCGGCCCCGATCGCACGGGCTTCGGCGACTTGCCAGGGATCGACCATGAAGTCCTTGCGCAGCACCGGCAGATCGCAAGCCGCGCGCGCGGCAATCAGGTAGTCCTCATGCCCCTGGAAATAGGGCGCATCGGTCAGTACCGAAAGACAGGCCGCACCGCTCGCCTGATAGGCGCGGGCATGGGCTGGCGGATCGAAGTCTGCCCGGATCAGGCCCTTGGATGGGCTGGCCTTCTTGATTTCGGCAATCAGCGCATAGCCAACGGCTTCCGTGTTGCGCAGCGCTGCCTCGAACCCGCGCGGAGCGGTTTGGGCGGCGGCGCAGGCGTCAAGATCGGCGAGCGAGGCCGCGGCCTTGCGCAAGGCCACTTCCCCGCGTTTGGTAGCACAAATTTCGGCGAGTTTGTCGGTCATCGATTGCGCCCTAGCGTTTGGGGACGGGATGTGTCGAGTGCCGATAACTTGAATGGGGTCGCGCTCTACATTCTTGTATCCCTAACTCGGTTCGCCGAGAAATTGTTGTCGGCCCGGACTATTGTTGCGACACTCTGAAGCCACAAGCCAGCAGGAGAAAGATTCGCATGCGCAGCCCTTTCAGCGAGCGGAGAATTTCCTCCTTGGTGGCCGCCCTGGCCTTATGGCTTACCGCCTTCAGTCTCGACGCAGCGACATTGAGAGCCGATCTGGTCGAGCCGTCCACTTACAACACGGTGCCGATCGCCATTGAGCAGGTTTCGCTCGTGCCGATGACTGACGATACGACGGTTATCAGCAATGCGACGGTGGTTATTGAGCGCGGACGGATCACGTCGATCAACGGCCCGGTGCCAAAGAATGCGCGCCGGATTAATGGCAAGGGCAAGTGGTTGATACCCGGCTTGGCGGACATGCATGTCCATTTGCCGTCAGACGATCAGCTGCCAGTAGACTACAATCGGGCCGACCCGCCGTTAGTCAATTTTGATACACAAGACACGATGACGCCGTTTATCGCCAATGGCATTACCCAAATCCTCAACATGGATGCGGTGCCGATGGCCGTGGGGCAACGCAACGAGATTGCGAGCGGCAGGGTGCTTGGTCCGCATATGGCGTTGGCAGCTGTCGTCGATGGCAAGCGTGCAGAGGGCCGAATAGCCAACACTCCTAATGACGGGCGGCAAATGGTGCGCGATGTCCAGGCTGAGGGTTATAACTTCGTCAAGGTCTATTGGCGGCTCGATGTCGATGTGTTTCTGGCGATCGTCGACGAAGCGAACAAGCGTAAGATCAAAGTGCTGGGCCACATTCCCAATGCTTTTGACGGGCAAGTGGAAAAGGCCTTTGTTCCGGGCTTTGGAATGGTCGCCCATGCCGAAGAATTGTCCAACCACACCAGCACATTTTCTGACGACGATGCCAAACGCTTTGCTCGTCTGGCAAAAAGCAGTGGAACCTGGCTTTCGCCTACGCTAACTGCATATCGCTGGATTGAGAGTCAGGCGCGCTCGCTTGATGAGATCAAAGCCAATCCGCAGAACGCCTATATGCACCCGTTGCTGCAGAGCAAGTGGATCAAGGCCAACCAGTACAATCGTGACCTTTCAGACCCCAAAACGGTTGCCAGGCTTGGCAAGGCGCTCGAATTTCATCGGCGACTGGTGCGGGCCTTCAAGGCCGAGGGTGTGCCAATCGTCGCGGGGACTGATACCTTGCTTTCAGGCGTCGTGTCGGGCTTTTCGCTGCACGATGAACTGGAACTGCTGGTTGGCGCAGGCCTGACCGATGGCGAAGCATTGGCTGCCGCCACCCGGCTTCCAGCGATATGGTTGGGTGTAGCCCATGATCGGGGGACGATTGAAGTTGGCAAACGCGCCGACCTTGTGCTGATCGACGCCAATCCTTTCGCAAACGTCGCGAACACCCGAAAGATTAGCGCGGTCTTTCTGTCCGGACGGTATCTAGGCCGCAAAAACCTGGATGCGATGATGGCAGACCTGGCGCGGCGCAACAGTGCTGGTCGCGAACGCTTTGATTGGGATCGCCTGACTCAGTAAGCAATCCAACAATCGAGCAATGCCTTTGCCAGCCCCTTGTCGATGGCCTCGGCGGCTTCTTCGGCACCTTCGTGCCAATCGGCCACCTGACCGGCAACAATCAGCGCCGCGGCGGAGTTGAGGACCACGGCGTCGCGGTAGGCGCCCTGTTCGCCATCGAGCAGGCGGCGCAGGGCGGCAGCGTTGTACTGGGCGTCACCGCCGCGCAGATCTTCGAGCGGGTGGGGGAGCAGGCCGGCATCGCCGGGGATCACTTCGGCGGGGAAGTGCGGCAGGCCGATCGCGGCGCAATAACTGGTCCCGGCGATCGACAACTCGTCGAGCCCTTCCTCGCCCGAAACTATCAAAGCACACTCGGTTCCGAGCAGTTCCATGGTCTCTCGGTAGAGCGCGATCAGGCTGGGGTGCGCGACGCCGACCAACTGGCGGGTCACTCCGGCGGGATTGGCCAGTGGCCCGCAGAAATTGAAGATCGTGCGCCGACCCAGTGCCTTGCGGATCGGCCCGACGCGGGCGAGGGCGGGGTGATGGGCCTGGGCAAACAGGAAGGCGATGCCCAGATCGGGCAGGGTCGCTTCGGCCATTTCGCTGGCCCGGGCGAGGTTGAGCCCCAAGGCCTCGAGCGTATCGGCCCCGCCGGCCTGGCTGCTTGCCGCGCGGTTGCCGTGTTTGGCGACCGGCACGTCGCAGGCGGCAACCACCAGCGCGACCGCGGTCGAAACATTGAGCGAATGCTGCCCGTCGCCGCCGGTGCCGCAGACGTCGATTGCGCCTTCGGGCGCAACGATCCGCTTCATCCGGGCGCGCATGGCCAGGACTGCCCCGGCGATCTCGGCCGCAGCTTCGCCGCGGTCGGCCAGTTCAATCAGGACTTCGCGGATTTGATCGTCGCTCAGCTCACCATCGAGCATGCGCCCGAACAGCGCCTCAGACTCGGCCAGCGACAGGCTCACGCCAGTTCCTTCACCGGTATGCCGCAGATCCGCAGGAAGTTCGCCAGCATCGCGTGGCCGTGTTCGGTGGCGATGCTTTCGGGGTGGAACTGGACGCCGTGGATCGGCAGCGTGGCGTGGCGGAAGCCCATCACGTGGCCGTCGTCACTGGTGCAATTGACCACCAGACCGTCGGGCACATCGTCAACGATCAGCGAGTGATAGCGGGTGGCCTGGAACGGCGAGGGGATCCCGGCGAACAGCCCGGTGCCATCGTGGGTAACCGTGCTGGTCTTGCCGTGCATCAGGCCGCCGCGCACCACCTGTCCGCCGAAGTACTGGCCGATCGACTGGTGGCCCAGGCACACGCCCAAGAGCGGCTTTCCGGCTTCGGCGCAGGCGCCGACCAGGTCGAGGCTGATCCCGGCCTCATTGGGAGTGCAGGGGCCGGGCGAGATCAGGAAGCCTTGCGCGCCGCTGGATAAAGCCTGCCCGGCCGATATCGCATCGTTGCGCACCACTTGCACCTCGGCACCCAGTTCCATCAGGTAGTGGACCAGGTTCCAGGTGAAGCTGTCGTAATTGTCGATGACGAGAATGTGAGCAGCGGGGATCATGCCGCGGCCCTTAACCGCCTGCACGGCGATTTGCCAGATAAGCTTGCTTGATGGGGCAAAGCGTCAGCTTGGCTTCCCCGCAAACCGGTCACTCGCCCGCACCAGCCCATCGGTGATGCCCGGCTCAGTGAACAGATGCCCGCCATCGTCGACAATCTGCAACTCGGCCTCGGGCCAGGCTTTCTTGAGCGCCCAGGCGGAGGCCGGCGGCGTGCAGCAATCGTGGCGGCCCTGGACGATGATCGTCGGGATATGGCGAATCCGCTCAACGCCGCGCAGCAGTTGGCCCTCTTCCAGCCAGCAGTCGTGCATGAAGAAATGCGCTTCGATCCGGGCCACCGCGACCGCGTGGTCGTCGGCGGTGAAGTCGGCCATCATTTCGGGGTCGGGCAGCAGGGTGCAGGTGGTGGCTTCCCACATCGACCACAATTTGGCCGCGGCCAGCCGCACGTCGCGCTCATCGCTGGTCAGCAGGCGGTGGTAGGCGCTGAGCAGGTCGCCGCGTTCTCCCGCTGGCACGTGGCCGGAAAACTGCTCCCAGGCTTCGGGATAGAGCTCGCTGGCGCCGTATTTGTAGAGCCAGTCGTAATCGTCCTGTCCGCCCAGGAAGATCCCGCGCAGCACCAGCTCGCTGGTCCGCTGCGGGTGCGTCTGGGCATAGGCGAGGCTGAGCGTCGAGCCCCACGAGCCGCCGAAGACCAGCCACTGCTCATGCCCGGCCATCTCGCGCAGCCGCTCGATATCGGCGACGAGGTGCCAGGTGGTGTTGTTCTCCAGCCCTGCAAAAGGTGTGGAACGCCCGCAGCCGCGCTGGTCGAACAGCAGCACGTCGTAAAGCGCGGGATCGAACTGCTGGCGATGCTTGGCGCTGATCCCGCTGCCGGGTCCGCCATGCAGGAACACCGCCGGCTTGCCGCCAGGCGTGCCGCAACGTTCCCAGTAGATGGAATGCCCGTCGCCGACATCGAGCATTCCCGAGGCATAGGGCTCGATCGGCGGATAGAGGGTGCGGCGCTCGCTCATGGCTTGGTCTTCATCAGTTTGACCAGGTCCTGTTTCCAGAACTTGGCCCAGGTGTGGGTGCCGTGGCCCTTGGTGTCCTTGCTCGCCGGGATCAGGATGAACCTGGCGCGCGGCATCAGCTTGGCGTGTTTCTGGGCGAGGCCCAGTTCCGGCGGATTGATGAAATCATCGCCCGAATTGATCCACAGCACCGGCACTGTCACCAGTTTCAGCTTGGGCAGCGGGTTGTAATCGCGCGAGCTATCGAGTTGATAGATCTGGTCATTGGCATCCAGATCGTTGGCGGCACGGGCCGAATAGCTGTCGTTCAGATAGTTCACCGCACCGTCGCGGGTTGGGAACTGGTCCTGCAAGGCAACCGGATTGCCGCCCGCGATCATTGACATATAGCGTGCCGTGCGCAGGCCGCTTTGCGGCTGCTTGCTGTAGTTCCCGCCGTTCCAGTCTGGATCGGCCTTGATCGCGTCGATCGACATCTGCCGCCACATCCGGTTACGCCCGGCGATTTCCATCGTGTTGCAGGCAAACGGGGCGAGCCGCTGGGCGAAACCAGGATGCTCGGTGCCCCACACGAAGGCATGCATACAGCCCATCGACGTGCCGAGGATCAGCTGTAACTTGCTCACCCCAAGCCCTTCGAGCAACAGCCGCTTCTGGGCATTGACCATATCGAGATAGCCATACCGCGGAAACGCCATCCGCAGCATGTCGCTGGGTTTGCTGCTTTTGCCGTGGCCAATGTTGTCGGGCAGGATCACGTACCATTTGGTGATGTCGAGCGGTTTGCCGGGGCCGTAAAGCTCGTCGGCAAATTGTGGCCTGAAGAACTGGTGACCGCTGCCGCCAGTTCCATGCAGCACCATCACCGCATTGGTCACTTCGCCGCCGGCATCGCGTTGCGGAGTGCCGAGCGTGGTGACGTGCATCCGAAGATCCATCAGCTCGCCGGTGCCAAAGCGGAATCCGGGCAGCACAACATCGCGTTCGGCCGAACGCTTTTGCCAGTCTTCGGCGGCTTGAGCCGGGGTGGCGAACAGGACGAGGATCAGCAGGAGCAGTTTGCGCATGGGTCTATCCCTGAAGGCGTTTGGCAAAGATTTCGATCACCGAATTTCCGGTGCGGTCCACCACCTTGCTGGCGACGGTGGCCATCGCAAAGTCCGATGTGATGGTGCGGAAGTCGGGCCGTTCGGCGGTGGCGAGCGCGGCAATGATTTTTGCTATGTCGTCCCCGGTCTGGCCGTAAGTCGAAAAAACATCGCCCGAAGCCGCCATGTACCGCCCGGCCAGCGTGCCATAGGGCTCACTCATCGCCGCAATTGAGGCCTGCGATGTTGCCCGGACCGAGGCGACGAATTCGGTGTTGATCGGCCCCGGCTCGACCAGACAAATGTCCACGCCGAACTGCCGGGCGAGGGGTGCAAGGCCCTCCATCATCCCCTCAACTGCGAACTTGGCGGCGCAATAGGCCTCGTTGAAAGGTTGACCCAGCAGCCCGCCGACGCTGGTCACCGACACGATCCGACCAGAGCCTGCCGCGCGCATGTGCGGCAGCACCGCCTTGGTTACATTCCAGACGCCGAAAAAGTTGGTTTCCATCGTCCGGCGCAAGTCATCGTCGCTGGTCTGCTCAACTGATCCGAGGAACCCCGCACCGGCATTGTTGACCAGCAAGTCGATCCGCCCATGCCGCGCCATGACATAGGCCACCGCTGCATCGATTGAGGCCTGCGAGCAGACATCGAGCGGGGCGACTTCGATGGAAACCCCAGCCTTCGCGGCCTCGTCCAGCAAGGCCTGCTGCTTGCCCGGATCGCGCATCGTCGCGACCACAGTGTAACCAGCCTCGGCCAGCCGGATCGCGGTGTGAAGGCCAACGCCGCTCGAACAGCCCGTTACCAATGCTACCTTGCCCGCCATCGCTGCTCCCCTAGTCGCCGATCACTTCGACCAGCCTGAATTGTTCGCACCACAGCACCATTTCGGGATCGAAACCACCGTTTCGTATGAAATAGGCTTGGTGGCCCTGTCGCCAGTCCTCCAAAGTCTCGTCGCCTTCGCCTTCATCAAGCGCAAATTGCCAATCGACATCGCAGAACCGGCGCTGCTCGAGCTCGACGGTTTCAATGACCGCGCGGGGCTTTCCGGCGCCGTCGAGCACCACCATCTTCTTGCCGACGTGAGTTTGCTGCCCATCGGCCACCGACCAGCAGGTCGCGCGTTTTGAGCCGCCCAGCACGAAGCCGAGCAACCGGTCGGCCATTTCGGGAGAATCGCCGAACGAGAAGCTTTCAAGGGCTTCCCAAGGGTGGGTCACTGCCCGAAGCCCGCTTCACCCGCGACCCGTACCGCTTCGCGCGCCGCCGCAATCAGCGCCCCGGCCTTGGCCTCGCATTCGCGCTGTTCATACTCCGGGGTGCTGTCGGCGACGATCCCGGCTCCGGCCTGGACGTGGAGGACACCGTCCTTGACCACCCCGGTGCGCAGCACGATGCAGCTGTCGAGGTTGCCGTCGG
>CAZOSI010000079.1:0-14237 GCA_964582485.1 uncultured Novosphingobium sp. | reverse complement strand
GACCAAGGCGATCCCGCCGCTGCACGGTGCGCTGCTCAAAAACGAGCAGGACGTGATGCTGTTCGAACGGCTGGCTTTCATGGCCCGGCGGCAAAGCTGATTTTCCGCATAAATCCTCCCCCGCTGGGGGAGGATCGTTGCCTCAGCTCACATTAAAGCACGCAATTCCGCGGCTTTTCAGCGCCGAACAGACGGCATAGGCGTTCGGGGACGAAGCCCGCAGGCGATATACGCGGCGGGTGCCGACCACGGCGGGGATCACCACTTTCTGCAATCGCGCCAGTTCCGGGCTGGCGCTGACCAGCTGGGCCCAGTGCGCTTCGGCCTGGGCCGGAGTGGGTGCGGCGGTCAGCTGGATGGTCTGGCCACCAGACATGGCTGACGGCGCAGGAAGGACTGCGGCCACTGGGGCGGTGCTGGCGGTGGGATAGGCCATCGGTGCGGGTTCGATTCGGGGTGGACGGGCCGGGTTGCTGGCGGCCAGTGCGGTGTCTGGCTGGGCCGGATAGCGCATCAGCGCCAGGGTCTTGGCGTTGCTTTCGGTTTTCAGCGGTTCGTTCGCGACCACCACCGTGGTCCGGTCGGCGCGGGTCAGCGCGAACAGCTGTTTGGCAAAGGCGTGAGGCAAGCGGATGCAGCCGTGCGAGGCGGGATAGCCCGGCAGGCGTCCCGCATGGATCGCGATCCCACTCCATGTGAGGCGCTGCATATAGGGCATCGGCGCGTTGCTGTAGATATTGCTGCGGTGGAATACCCGCTTTTGCAGGATCGGAAAGATCCCCGCCGGAGTGGAATGCCCGCGCTTCCCGGTGGAAACCGGTGCGGTTGCCCACAGCGCGCCATCCTTGAACACGAACATGTTCTGCGATGCCTTGCTGATCACGATCAGCACACCCGTACGCAGCACGGATTCCACCGCAGGCGGCTGCGGCGGAGCAGCCGGTTTGGGCGGCGGCGGCGGCGCTGCGGGGGGCAGATCCGAGGCAAGAGCCTGGGTCCCGGTGGCGCTGAACGAGGGCGAAAAGCCGGTCACCGCGGCAAAGGCCAGCGCGAGCAGGGCCAACACCCCAACCGATATTCCGGCGATCCTGAACATGGTAAACAGCCCGTTAAACAGCGTTAACGGTTAACCGGGCTGCCCCGCCGCACCAATGATTCTTTTGCCCTTCCGACGCTGCTGAGCCGGGTATTTTGCGGCCAAGTGGCTGGAATCGTTTCAGGATGGGACAATTGCCCCAAACCGCCGCTGGCGGCGGTATTGGCTCAATCCTTTGGTGCCAGCTTCTCCATCGGCACTTCGGCATACATCTGCTTCACTGCCGGACGCTCTGCGATCTGATCGATCCAGCGCACCAGGCCCGGGGTGTCGTGCTTGTTGACCAGCTCGGCAAAGCCGAACTGCATGCCCCCGGCGATGGCATAGTTGCAGATGTCGGCCAGGCTATACATGCCCCCTGCCAGCCATTCGTGATCGCGCAAGTGATCGTCGAGCCGCTTTACCGAGACCGCGATCTTGCGCATTTCCTCGTCCAGCAGGTCCTGCGGAAAGCCTTCGCGGGCGCGGCGCCATTTGACCTGCTGTTCGGGGATCGGGATCGCCTTTACCCGTTCCTCGAACTCTTCGGCGCTGATCGCCTTGGCCATCTGGCTGATCATCCGGTGCCAGCCAATGGTGGAAACGCACCAGCAGAAATATTCATCGACCCACTTGGTCCAGACCCGCATGTCGGCGCGGTCGGCATGGTCATCGGGGCGCAGTTTCACCGCGGTTGGGTATTTGTCTTCCAGATATTCGCAGATCACCGTGCTTTCGGTGATGATGCGATCCCCATCGACCAGCGCCGGCACCTGCCCGCGCGGATTAATCGCCTTGAACCAATCACTGTGATGTTCAAAGGTGGCGGGATTGAGCCGCTTGCCATCGAATGCCAGACCCTTTTCATAGAGCGTCAGCAGCGGCTTGAGCGAGTTGGCCCCGGGACCAAAGGAGTAAAGCGTGAGCATCTGGCGGTCATCCTCTCTGTTTGCACCGAGCCTATAGATTGTATGTATTACATACAAGTCTTGAGTGAGCCTGCATGAGCGCCCCCACCCACACCCGCTTCGCCCGCGTCCGTCAGGCGCTGGAAGCCTATGAGCCCCGGCCCGGCTGGCATGCGTGGCTGTACGAATTCCTGCTGTTCGGCTTCAAACAAGGCTGGGCCTGCCTGTTCGGCGGCCTGATGCTCGCGCTGCTGCTGGGCACGCATTTCTTCTATCCGGCCCATGCCGCGCTGGCGCGGTACGATTTCCTGACCCTGGCGGCGCTCGCGATCCAGCTGGCGATGCTAGGGCTCAGGCTGGAAACGTGGGAGGAGGCCAAGGTGATCCTGGCCTTTCACGTGGTCGGCACGGTGATGGAACTGTTCAAGACCAGCGCCGGATCGTGGCTCTATCCCGAACCCAGCCTGCTGCGGATCGGCGGTGTGCCGCTGTTCAGCGGGTTCATGTATGCGGCGGTCGGCAGCTATATCGCGCGGGTCTGGCGGATTTTCGACTTCCGTTACAGCCACTACCCCCGGCCCCTGTTCGCCGGACTGCTGGGGGCCGCGGTCTATGTGAACTTCTTTGCGCACCATTGGCTGCCGGACATTCGCCTGGCTTTGTTCGCAGCGCTGGCCCTGCTGTTCTGGCGCACGCGGGTGTGGTTTCGCGTCTGGCGGCAGGACCGGTGGATGCCTTTGCTGCTGGGCTGGTTCCTGGTCGCGCTGTTCATCTGGTTTGCGGAGAATCTGGGCACTTTCGCCAATGCCTGGCGCTATCCCAGCCAGACCCACGGCTGGGCAATGGTCAGCCCGGCCAAGCTGGGGGCGTGGTATCTGCTGATGTATATCTCGTTCGTGCTGGTGGCCTGGGTGCATCGGCCAGAGGAGCGGGTGAAACCCGAAATTTCATCGCGCGATTAAACCACCTTTTTCCTACAGACCGACAATCTGATAGGACCATCCGGTAAAGTGATTCCCAAGGGCGGAAACGGGTGAAAATGGAAAGTCACACTTGGAATCGAGATTGTTTGTTCATCCGATTGGTATCAAACGATAATATCCTGATTTCGGCAAAACTTTCACCCCCCGTTCTGTGTCTACTTACCACCCGATCGAAAGCCTGATCCGATGTTCTTCAATTTCGTCGACGAACTGCGCGCCGCCGGCATCAAGGCCAGCTTCAAGGAGCACCTGGTGCTGCTCGAAGCGCTCGACAAGGATGCGATCGAGCAGACGCCCGAGCAGTTCTACTATCTCAGCCGCTCGATCTTCGTGAAGGACGAAGGCCTGCTCGACCGGTTCGACCAGGTGTTCAACAAGGTCTTCAAGGGCCTGCTCAGCGACTACGGCCAGAACCCGGTCGACGTGCCCGAGGACTGGCTGAAGGCCGTGGCGGAAAAGTTCCTGACGCCCGAGGAAATGGCCGCGATCGAAAAGCTGGGGTCGTGGGAAGAGATCATGGAGACGCTGAAAAAGCGGCTCGAGGAACAGCAGAAGCGGCATGAGGGCGGCAACAAATGGGTCGGCACCGGCGGGACCAGCCCCTATGGCAACAGCGGCTACAATCCGGAAGGCGTGCGGATCGGCGGCGAAAGCAAGCACAAGCGCGCGCTGAAGGTTTGGGAAAAACGCGAGTTCCAGAACCTGGATAACACGCGCGAGCTGGGCACCCGCAACATCAAGATCGCGCTCCGCCGCCTGCGCCGCTTCGCGCGTGAAGGCAATGCCGACGAGCTGGACCTCGAAGGCACGATCGAAGGCACCGCGCGGCAGGGCTGGCTCGACATCCGGATGCGTCCGGAACGCCACAACGCGGTCAAGCTGCTGCTGTTCCTCGACGTCGGCGGATCGATGGACCCCTTCATCAAGCTGGTCGAGGAACTGTTCAGCGCCGCCACCACCGAGTTCAAGAACCTTGAGTTCTTCTACTTCCACAACTGCCTTTACGAAGGCGTGTGGAAGGACAACGCCCGCCGCTGGAGCGAACGCACGAACACCTGGGACATCCTCCACAAGTACGGGCACGACTACAAGGTGGTGTTCGTCGGCGATGCGGCGATGAGCCCTTACGAGATCACCCACCCGGGCGGCTCGGTTGAACACTTCAACGAGGAGGCCGGCAGCACCTGGCTGCAACGCGTCGCCCACGTCTATCCCGCAACGGTGTGGATCAACCCGGTCCCGGAAAAGCAGTGGTCCTACTCGCAATCGACCAAGATGATCCGCGAGGCAGTGGGCGGCTCGATGTTCCCGCTGACCCTCGAAGGCCTCGACAACGCGATGCGCGAGCTGACCCGCAAGAAGCATTGATGGGGCGCAAGGGATAGCTGTGCCATGCCCGCCGCAAGATTTCCCATGCTTGCGGCGGCGGGTGGAAGGGCCATCTAGCTGACATGACTACCCAGCGCCTCCCCGCCCTGTTCCTTGGTCACGGTTCGCCGATGACTGTCATTTCCGATGTGCCAGAACGCCGCGCCTGGCAGAAGCTGGGCCAGTTGCTGCCTCGACCGAAGGCGATCCTGGTGGTGTCGGCGCATTGGGAAACGCAGGGCAAGACCCACGTCACCACCGGCCCTGCCCCGCGCACGATCCATGATTTCCGTGGCTTCCCGCCCGAACTGTTCGCCATGCAGTACCCCGCCCCCGGATCGGACGAGCTGGTCGAGCGGATCGAGCAGCTGCTTGGACCTGATCGGATGCAGCGTGATGACACGTGGGGTTTCGATCACGGCGCCTGGGGCGTGGTGCAGCCGATGTATCCTGCGGTCGACATTCCGCTGGTCGAGATGAGCCTTGACCGCACGCTTGATGCCGAAGCCCACGTGGCGCTGGGCGCGGCGCTTGCCCCCTTGCGCGACGAGGGCGTGCTGTTGGTCGCGAGCGGCAATGTGATCCACAACCTCGCTTTGTGGCGGCAGTTCGCCGGGACCCAACCCGCCTGGGCACTGGAATTCCGTGAGCGGGTCAACCGGGCGATGGTGGAGGACGACCACGCCAAGCTCACCCGCTTTGCCCCGAACGATCAGGCCGCCGGTGCGGCGATCAACAGCGCGGAGCATTACCTGCCCCTGCTCTACACCTTCGGTGCGCGGTTGCCGGGCGACGAGGTGCGCGTGTTCAACGATACGCTGGACGGTGCGCTCAGCATGACCAGCTATCTGGTGGGCGATACAGCACTGTTGAAGGACCTGGCCTGACACTGGCGAGGCCGCCCCGGCGCGGCTAAGCCGGTCTGATGGACCGCCAGCTCCTCGTCATCTGCCTGCTGACCTTCGGGATCAACCTGATCGGCACCCTCGCCTATGCCGCCCGGATCGCCGGGGTGCGGACGCGGCGGATCGCGATGAGCTTTGCGCTGTTCAATATCCTGGTGCTGGTCAGCCGCACCTCGAACAGCTTCCTCGGCCCGTTCCTTGCCAAGCGGATCGAAACCCGGATTGTCGGCGGCGGGGGCGATGCGCTCTATGCCGATTTCCAGCTGGTGCTGGGCAGTGCCACGCTGGCAGTCGCGCTGGGGATCGTGCTGGTGCCCACCGGACAGCGCCTGTTCGCCAAAGCGATCGGCTATTTCCAGGAACACCGCTCCACCGCGAAGATGATTCTCAAGACTGCCACCCCCACCGGGCTCAAGGCGGTGCGCGATGCGATGCATCCGCCTTCACTTGCGCACCTGCGGGCGCTGCGCAAACCGCACGGCGTAGGCTGGGGCGTGCTGCTGGCGAACTGCCTTGCGCAGGCGCTGATTACCGTGGGCGTGGTCGCCTCGCTCTATGCCGGCTACCTCAACCCCGAATTCCGGGTCACCGCCAGTCAGCTGTCGGCCGTGATCAACGGCGTCGCCACGATCCTGCTGTTCGCGCTGATCGACCCGCAGCTGTCGGTGATGACCGACGACGCGGTGGAAGGCCGGGTCAGCGAGGCGCTGTTTCGGCGCACGATCGTGTGGATCAGTTTCAGCCGACTTGCGGGAACAGTGCTGGCGCAGGTCCTGCTGCTGCCATCGGCGCAGGCCGTGGCCTGGATTGCCAACTACGTCTGACGATCAAGCTCGGCATGCAGCCGCGGCCGCAGGATCCAGAACAGTGCCGCCGGGACCAGCCCCAGGAAAGCCGCGCCATAGAGGACATAGCGGACCGATTCCGCTCCGAATTCCGGCTTGAGCCAGTCCGACAGCATCCCGAAAAACAACGGCCCCAGCCCCAGCCCGATCAGGTTCTGGCCGAACAGCAGCATCGCACTCGCCACGGCGCGGTGGCGCTGGGCGACCAGCCCCTGGACCGATGAAAAGATCGGACCGTAATAGAGAGCGTTCAAGACGTTGGGGACCATGATCAACGCCATCGCAACACGCCAATCGCTCGCCTGATAGGCCATGAAGGCGATCGGCACGGCCACCAACATCCCAATCGCGGGTCCGGTCACCACATGGCGACGGTCAGTCTTGCCGAAGCGATCGGCGAGCCAGCCCCCCAGGAATGTTCCGCACATCGCGGCAATGCCGCCCCACAGGCCGAACCAGAACCCGACTTCGCTTGGGCTCAACCCATGGCTGCGCTGAAAGAAGATCGTCGCCCAGGTGGTCTTGCCATAGGACAGGAACGAACAGGCCGAACCCGCCGCCAGCACCAGCATGAATGTGGACGATCCCGCCAATTCCTTCATCGCTGCCCACAGACCTTGCGGGGCATGGCCCTGGCTGGCCATCGAAGGACGCGGCGGATCGCGGACCAGCGCCAGGACCACCAGCGCCAGCAGTACTCCCGGCGTGCCAACCAGCAGAAAGGCTGTGCGCCAGCCGATCCAGTCCGCCAGATAGCCCCCGATCACCATGCCCAGCAGCGAGCCGAGCGGGATCCCCAGCGCATAGAAGGCCATCGCGCTGGCGCGGCGTTCGGCGGGAACCCGGTCGGCAATCAGCGAGTGCGCCGCGGGGGTGCACCCGGCCTCGCCCACCCCCACCCCGATCCGGGCGAGCAGCAACTGGACGAAATTGGTGGTCATGCCGCACAGCGCGGTCATCAGTGACCAGACCGCCAGCGCGATGGCGATCAACCGTCCGCGATCAGTGGTCGGCCGATCCGCATAGCGCGCGATCGGCAGGCCGAGGAAGGTGTAGAACAGCGCAAAGGCCAGCCCGGTCATCAGTCCGATCTGGGTATCGCTCAGCCCCAGATCCTTGCGGATCGGCTCGGCCAGGATGTTGACGATCTGCCGGTCGAGAAAATTGAACACATAGACCACCAGCAGCACCCACAGCATGGTGCGCGTCGAGTGACGCCAGGGGGTGGCGGTGGTTTCAGGCATCCTCATTCCCTTCAGTAGAGCAGCAGCGACTTTGTCGCTTCCCGCCAAGCCGCCTCATCCGGCGCGGTTCGCGCCTCAAGGTCGGCGGGCGAGGATCCCGGATCGTCGACCCATTCCCGCAAGGCCGGTCCGCCATTTATCACATCGATCGCAAGCCGTTCGAACTCATACTCATAGGGAAAATCGCGCCACAGGTCATAATCCGGATGCAGCCGCCGGATCGCCTTGAACGCCAGTGCCTGCAACCGCCAGGGGCGGAAGGCGTGGTGATTATAGAAGCGCCCTTCGGCATGGATCATCAGCGCGCTGCACAGCGTTTTGGCGTGCTTGTGAAAGGTCGGCTCGAAGAAGCATTCGCGCAAGGCGCAGCCTGCCAGCCAGTTTGGCGCGAACCGGCGCATTTCGGAAAGGACTGCCCGGGCGCTGAGGTCCGGTGCGCCGAAAAGCACTTCCAGTGGCCGCGTCGTCCCTCGCCCTTCGGACAGGGTGGCCCCCTCCAACATGACGGTTCCGGCATAGGCGCGGGCCATGTTGACATTGGCGGCATTGGGGCTGGGGTTGATCCAGACGCGGTCCTGCGGCCAGCCAAAGCCCGGCCCTTCCGGATCCCAGCCCTCCATGGCGATCACGCGGTAATCGACGTCCAGATTGAAGTGCCGGATGAACCAGTGCCCCATCTCGCCCAGCGTCAGCCCGTGGCGCATTGGCATTGGCCCGGCGCCGACGAAGCTTTCCTGCCCGGGGACCAACAAAGTGCCCTCTATCGGACGCCCGGCGGGATTGGGCCGGTCGAGTACCCACACTGCCTTGCCGGTGCCATGCGCAGCCTCAAGCAGGTAGAGCAGCGTGGTGACGAAAGTGTAGATCCGGCAGCCGAGGTCCTGCAGATCGAACAGGAACACATCGGCCGTGCTCATCATCTGGCCGCTGGGGCGGCGGACCTCGCCATAGAGGCTGAACACGGGGATATTGTATTGCGGATCTAGCTCGTCCGCAGTCTCGACCATGTTGTCCTGCTTGTCGCCCTTCAGCCCGTGCTGCGGGCCAAACGCGCTGGTGACATTAACCCCCGCCGCAATCAGCGCGTCGAGCGAATGGGTGAGGTTTTCAGTCACACTGGCGGGATGGGCGACCAGAGCAACGCGCTTGCCTTCCAGCGGCTTGCGCAAGGTGGGGTCCGCCAGCAAGCGGTCGATGCCGAACTTCATGGCTGCGTGGTTGGCGGAAGTGTGGCGGCGAAGCAAGTGGGATGGTGGAAATCGGGTTTGCCCTCGGGGTGCGCGATGGCCCAATAGCTTTTGGTTCCTTCCTGCTCCTCGATCACTGCGGTCAGACCATAGTGCCATGGCTGCGGGGGCAGTGCCGCCAGCGGGATTGCTGCATCGAAGATCGCGATGTCTCGTCCCCGCCGCAGCGTGCAGTCCGGATCGCGCGGCATGGCCCGTTCAGCCATGCCTTCGCGGTAACCCGAAAAATCATAGGCCGCCCAGCGCTCGGACGGACTGAAGTTGAATTCGCAATAGGCTTGCGCGTCGGAGGGCCGCACGAACAGTTCAAAGCAGGTCGTCTGCCACAGACCGTCGGCGCGGCCTTTCCCAGCGAGGGGCGGCACGACCAGTTCTCCGATGCTTTCGATCCGCCAGCGCAGGGTGAGCCAGTGCTCGGTGAGTCCGGCAATCCGTGCTTCGATCTTCCTGACCGCACGGGCCGGATGATCGGGATGGCAGGCCAGCTCAAACATTTCCAATCCGCCCAACTCCGTGCTAGGCGCGCCGCGCCATGACCTACACCTCAACCCTGCTCCGCCTGCTCGATGAGCGTGGCTATATCCACCAGCTGACCGATGCCGAGGGGCTGGACAAGCTTGCGAATACGCAGGTTGTGCCCGGCTATATCGGGTTCGATGCCACCGCGCCATCGCTGCACGTGGGGTCACTGGTGCAGATCATGATGCTGCGCCGCTTGCAGCAGGCCGGGCACAAGCCGATCGTGCTGATGGGCGGCGGGACCACCAAGATCGGGGATCCGTCCGGCAAGGATGAGAGCCGCAAGATGCTCACCCCGGAACTGATCCGTTCCAACATCGCCTCGATCCGCACCGTGTTCGAACGGCTGCTGACTTTCGGCGACGGGCCGAGCGATGCGGTGATGGTGGACAACGATGAATGGCTGTCCGCGCTGGGTTATGTCGATCTGCTGCGCGAAGTGGGGCCGCATTTCACAATCAACCGGATGCTGACTTTCGATTCGGTCAAGCTGCGGCTTGAACGCGAACAGCCGCTGACCTTCCTCGAATTCAACTACATGATCCTGCAGGCCTATGATTTCCGCGAGCTGGCGCTGCAGCATGGCTGCCGCTTGCAGATGGGCGGCAGCGATCAGTGGGGCAACATCGTCAACGGGATAGAACTGACGCGGCGGATGGAAGCCAGGGAAGTGTTCGGGCTGACTACCCCGCTGCTGACCACGGCGGACGGGGCCAAGATGGGCAAGACCGCCGCCGGGGCCGTCTGGCTCAACGAGGAACAGCTGCCTGCCTATGATTTCTGGCAATACTGGCGCAATGCCGATGACCGCGATGTCGGCCGGTTCCTGCGCCTGTTCACCGATCTGCCGCTGGACGAGATCGCCCGCCTGGAAAGCCTGCAAGGCAGCGAGATCAACGCCGCCAAAGTCGTGCTAGCCAACGAAGTCACGCGCCTGTGCCGCGGCGACGAAGCCGCCCGCACGGCCGAAGCGACTGCCGCCGCGACTTTTGCCGGGGGCGGCGTGGGTGAGGACTTGCCGGTCTTTGCCCTGCCTGCCGGGGGCCTGGGGATCATCGATGCGCTGGTCGGGATCGGCTTTGCCGCCAGCCGGGGCGAAGCCAAGCGGCTGATCGCCGGGGGCGGCGCGAGAATCGACGGAAACGGAATTTCCGACGAGTCGTTCCACATCCCTGGCGGCGCCGAAGTGCGGATCAGTTCCGGCAAGAAAAAGCACGGCGTGCTGCGTCCGGCCTGATCGGAACGGCATAAAACCATTATCCGGCAATAATTTGCCGGGTTTACGCTTTATTCGGCAAATTGTTGCATTCTGCTCTCCTTGGAATTCTCATCAGGAGGCACCACGGGCATGAGCGCAGGAGCTCAACTGACCGTAACCGATATGCGCCGTGCGACGCGCCATCCGGTCGATCACAAAGTGATCGGAGAGCATCGCCGCTTGGGCGATGTGCATCTGCACGTGGTCAACCTCTCGGCGCATGGCTTCATGGCCGAAGGCGTGCCGGAACTGTCGCGCGGTGAACGCGTGGTCATCCGCCTGCCGGTGGTTGGCCGGATCGAAGCGCACCTGATCTGGGCCACGCCCGAACGGTCGGGGTTTCAGTTCGAGCGGATCGTCCGGCTGGATGATTTCATGCGGATGATCGACACGCTCCAGCCCAACCCGCGCCTGCGCCGTTCGCGCTAAAGCAGGGGTTTACTGCCAAATAGCAGGTCCGGCCTTGGCAAGGGGCAGAGGCCCTGCCATTGCGGGCAGGTGAGTGAACGCACCCATCCCCTGCACTATCGCGACTATCGCCTGATCTGGCTGGCCCGGTTCATCTCGGTCAGCGCGACCACCGCCATGGTCGTGGTGATCGGTGCCCAGACCTATCAGATCGCGCGCGAAGTTCACCATTACAGCGAGGCGCGCGCGGCATTCCTGCTCGGCTTGCTGGGGCTGGTGCAATTCATCCCCTTCATGCTGCTGACCCCGCTGGCCGGGGTTCTGGCGGACCGGATGGACCGGCGTCATGTCGGTGCCGTGGCGACCCTGATCGATCTGGTGATCGCGCTGGTGCTGGCCCTGGCCAATGCCTGGAATGTGCTGACCCTGCCGCTGCTGTTCACCATGGCGGCACTGTACGGCGCGGCGCGGGTGTTCATCGGCCCGGCGATCAGTGCGATCGTGCCCAACGTGGTCCCGCCCGAATTGCTGCCCAAGGCGATCGCAACCAGTTCGATCGCCTGGCAGAGCGCGGCGGTGATCGGGCCGGCGCTGGCCGGGTTCCTGCTCGCCCGCGACCATGCCCTGCCCTATTGGTATGCCAGCGGTATGCTCGTGCTGGCCAGTGTATCGCTGCTGGCGATCCGCCACCGCGCGCCGCCCGCCGCCGCGGCGGCCCATCCGCTCAAACTGATGGCCGAAGGCGCGAAATTCGTTTGGCATGAACGCTTCCTGCTGGGCTGCGTCACGCTTGATCTGTTCGCGGTGCTGCTGGGCGGCGCGACCGCAATGCTGCCCGCCTTTGCCTATGACGTTCTGCACGTTGGCGACGAAGGTTTGGGCCTGATGCGCGCCGCCCCGGCGCTTGGTGCATCACTGGTCGCCTTGTATCTGGCCGTCCGCCCGATCGCTCGCAATGTCGGCGCAAAGATGCTGTGGTCGGTTGCGGTCTATGGTCTGGCCACGGCGGTGTTCGGCCTGTCAAAGAACTTCCACCTCTCGCTCGCCATGCTGGCCGTGCTGGGCGCGGCCGATGCGATTTCGGTGTTCATCCGCAACACACTGACCCAACTCAACACCCCGGACGACAAGCGCGGTCGGGTATCGTCGATCTCGGGCCTGGCGATCTCCGCCTCGAACGAACTGGGCGAGATGCAGTCTGGCCTGGCCGCCGCACTGCTCGGCCCGGTCGGCGCCGTGGCGCTGGGCGGAGCAGGCGCGATCGTGGTGACAGCGATCTGGACTGTGCTATTCCCCGAACTCAAACGCGCGAAGACCTTCGCGCCGCAATACCGCCAGAAGGAAGAGGCATCATGAAGGCTGACAGCATCCTCGCCACCATCGGCAACACCCCGCACATCCGCCTGTCGCGGCTGTTCCCGGATCACGAGGTCTGGGTGAAGGCCGAGCGCGCCAATCCCGGCGGATCGATCAAGGACCGCATTGGCCTCGCCATGATCGAGGCGGCAGAGGCTGACGGCAGCCTCAAGCCCGGCGGTGTGATTGTTGAGCCGACCAGCGGCAACACCGGGATCGGTCTGGCGATGGCCGCCGCGGTCAAGGGCTACAAGCTGGTGCTGGTCATGCCCGAATCGATGTCGATCGAGCGCCGCCGCCTGATGCTCGCCTATGGCGCCAGCTTCGATCTGACCCCGCGCGAAAAGGGCATGAAGGGCGCGATCGAGCGCGCGCACGAGCTGGTCGCCACCACCCCCGGCGCGTGGATGCCGCAGCAGTTCGAAAACGCCGCCAACATCGCCGTTCACGTCCGCACCACTGCGGTTGAAATCTATGAAGACTACAAGGACAGCCCGATCGACGTGCTGATCACCGGCGTCGGCACCGGCGGGCACCTGACCGGCTGCGCCGAAGCGCTCAAGGTGAAGTGGCCCGCCATGAAAGCCTATGCGGTTGAACCGACGCTCTCCCCGGTGATCTCGGGCGGCCAGCCCGCCCCGCACCCGATTCAGGGCATCGGCGCGGGCTTTATCCCGGCCAACCTTCACACCCAGTCGATCGATGGCGCGATCCAGGTCGATCCGGCCGATGCCAAGGAAATGGCGCGGCTCTGCGCGACGAAGGAAGGCATGCTGGTCGGGATCAGTTCGGGCGCAACGCTTGCGGCGATCAAGCAGAAGCTGGCCGACCTGCCCGCCGGCAGCCGCGTGCTGGGCTTCAACTACGATACCGGCGAGCGGTACCTGTCGGTGCCGGATTTCCTGCCCGAATGAGCGGGCTGGAGCGGGTCGACTATACCGACCGCGGGACCGCGCTGACCGGGTGGCTGGCCCGCCCGGATGGCGCGGCGCGCGGGGCGGTGGTGGTCTTTCCGACCATCGCCAACGTGCTTCCGGCCATCGAACGCCGCGCCGCGAAGCTGGCCGACCTGGGCTATGTCGCAATGATCGCCGACTTCTATGGCGAACCGGTTGCCAGCTTCGAAGCCTCGCGCCCTCTGGCCGAGGCGCTGCGCGGCGATGTCGATCACTACCGCGCGCGGCTCGCAGCTGCCGTATCAGCATTGCGCGGGCATGAGGCGGCACAGGGGCTGGCCCTCGCCGCAATCGGGTTCTGCATGGGCGGGCAGGCCGTGCTGGAACTGGCCCGCGCCGGGGCGGACCTGGTCGCGGTGGCAAGCTTTCACGGGCTGCTCGATACCTAGCGCCCCGCCAATGCGCCGATCAAGCCGCGCATCCTGGTCTGCCACGGCGACCGCGATCCGATGGTCCCGCGTGAGCAAGTCATGGCCTTCTGGGAGGAAATGGACGCGGTTGCGGCCGACTGGCACTTCCACGCCTATGCCAATGTGAAACACGGCTTCACCGACCCTGCCAGCGACAGCCGCGGACTGCCCGCCGTGGCCTATGACCAGAGCGCCGACCGCCAGAGTTGGGCGGCGCTGACGGCATTTCTGGATGAGGTTTTTGGCTGATACATGTCCCCGCGCTCTGCCTTGATTGGCTTTGCCAAGGCAGTCGGATGGGGCACGGTGTGGGCCGCTGCACCAGTGCTTTTTTTGACCATTCCGGTTGGCTTCATCGTTCTGACCCACGCAAATGGAATGCAGGACGTGGCAGCGATCTTCTATCTTGTCTTGCTTCCATTTTTGTTTGCGCTGCCAATAGTGCTCATCGCGGCAATCTTAATCGGCCTGCCGGCAACACTGTTGCTAAGAGCCTTAAGAAAAGAACGTGCCGATACCTACCGGATCATCGGACTGTGCGCAGGTGCCTGGCTGATACTCATCTTCGTGATTATCGGAGGAGGAGTCACCGGCGCATGGTTGCTTGTTCCCGGTACACTTGGCGGAGCGGCAACTGGCTGGAACTGGGGATTGGCCCGGGAAAAACTGACCAAATCCGCTTGAATGTTAGCATGGTAGTGCGCTCGAAATCCTCCCCCCTTGGGGGAGGTGCCGAGTGAAACGAGGCGGAGGGG
>CAZOSI010000078.1:5491-14456 GCA_964582485.1 uncultured Novosphingobium sp. | reverse complement strand
TAAAATCGACGAAGCCCGAATAGAGCCCGGCGACGACCGAAGCAAAGCCGACATCGCCCATTGGCCCGAACATGGCCTCTGCCGCACCGCGCAGAGCGGCCAGGCCCCAAACGTGCTGGGCAAATTCGGGCAACAGCAGCTGTTTGACCATATACAGCGTCAGCAGTGCCTGCATCCCGTAAAACGAAAATCGTTCCCACAGTTCGGTCCCGGCGAGATAGGCAAGGCCCCTCGGGTGGCCGGCCAGGGCACCTGTTGCAGTGGTCTGATTGGCAGCGGCCATGATTAGTGTCTCTCCCCCGTTTAGGGCAGCCTAGTCGATTGCGATGCACATGCAACGCCTGCGCTTGGCAGCTTGAACAATCGCGGTTACACTTCTGAAAAACGGTCGCGAATTGCAATTCCGCTTTATGGGGGTACTGGCGTGAAGCTACCGTTTGATCATGTCCAATTGCGCTTTCTGAAGGCAATAGCCGAAGCGTTGTTCGACGATTTCGATGACATGGCAATCGGTGTCGACCAGGTGGTCGATAATGTGCAGAGCTACTTTGCGCTGGTCGGCGGGACCAAGGCGAATGAAGTCAGCTGGTCGCTGCGACTGGCGGAACTGGCTATGGCTCCGTTCTTTACCGAACTTTCGATTGCCGACCGCAAGGAGCGGATTCGCAGCCGGATGCGCGACAGCAGTTTCGATGCCTTCCAGGACATGGCGAAGCTGCGTTCGATCGTCTATTTCGGCTATTACGGACATTGGATCGATCCGATCGGCCGGGCCAATCTTGATGGTGGGCAGAGCGCCAACAAGGACAATCCGGTATTGAAGCAGATTGGCTTCACCCTGCCGAAATTTCGTGATCGCGGTCCTGGCGAAGTGCCGCTGGAGCGGGTCGAAGGGCGCGAGATCGAAGCGGATCACGTCATTCCCTTTGCCAAGGTCGGTGACGATATTGATATAGTCGTGGTTGGTTCCGGATCGGGCGGGGCGGTTTCGGCGCATAACCTGGCCAGGCGCGGCTACAAGGTATTGGTGATCGAAGCCGGCCCGTTTCGCCCTTCGCGCGACATCACCCATGAAGAACGGCGGATGGTGCCGGCCTTGTTCAAGCACGGCGGCCTGCAAAGCACGCGTGACAACGATTTCATTGTCTTTCAGGGCCGCAATGTCGGAGGATCGCCAACGATCAATAACGGCATTTGTCTGCGGATGAAGGGAGACCGGCTGAGCCATCCGATGGCGCAGGACGTCTTTGCCAAATGGGCCAGCATCGGCGCGCCGCTCGACGAAGCACGGTTCATGAATTCATACGACACTATCCACGCCGAACTTGAGCTGGGCGAAGCCGAGCCGCGATCTGGCAAGACCAACGGCACGCATCTGCTGCGCGGCTGGCAGGCCTTCGCCCAGGGCAGCGCAGATCCCTGGTTTCAGCAAGCGAAGGCCGGGTGGTTCATTAAGAACTTCGGCCCGCCTGGGACCGCTGCAGCCTGCGCCTATTGCGGCTATTGCAACACCGGCTGCCCCTATGGCCGCAAGCTTGGCATGGCCCAGACCTACCTGCCCTGGGCCTGCAGCCGCCATGGCGCGCGGATTCTGGCCGGGACCAAGGTAGAGAAAGTCCTGTGGGCGCGCGGAGCCGGGGCCAAGCGCCGGGCGATAGGCGTGCAGGTGATCGATCCCGATGGCGTCCAGCATGTCATCAAAGCACGTAAGGGCGTGGTCGTGGCGGCTGGGACCATCGCCTCGTCGCTCCTGCTGGAACGAAGCGGCATTTCCGGGACCGGACGGCAGATCTCGCTCAACGTCGCCTCGCCGATCATCGCGTTGATGCCGGCCAATGCTACCCCGGCCTGGGATGAGGACCAGATGACCAGTGTGGTCGATTGCGGCGAATTCCTGCTGGAAAGCCACTTTCAGCCGCCGATGTCGATGTCGTCGCTGATGCCTGGCTGGTTCGGCGATATGGACAGGCGAATGCGGGCTTACAACCAGGTCTGCTCAGCCGGTATCCTGTTCCCGGCGGACCGGCGCGGCAACCTGGTCGGGGGCAAGCTCGACATGAAACTGACGCTCGATGACATCCACCTGATCCGCCGCGCCTCGGCAACGCTGACCCGGGTTCATTTTGCGGCTGGTGCGCAGGAAGTCTATCCGGCCTTGCAGAAAGGACAGACCCTGACCCCGGCGATGGACATCGATGCTTTCTACCGTGATGCGGTCAAAGAGGCGGACGATATCACCCTGTCAAGTTCGCACCCCCAGGGTGGCAATCCGATCCACGAAGACCCGGGCGAAGGCGTGGTTGATCCCGAATGCCGGCTCCACGCCGCGGAAAATGTGCTGGTCACCGACGCCAGCGTCTTTCCCAGCTGCATCCGGGTCAACGCACAATATACCACCATGGCGATGGCTCACTATGCCACCGGGTTCGGGGATCCATTCGCAACAGACTAGGGATCGCGCCGCTTGGCATCGAGATCGCGCGCGGCCCGCTCGGCTTCAGCCTGATCGCGATCGCGTTCAGGCTTCTTTCGGCCGAATTTGGCGCGGTTGGAAGCGGCTTGCAGATCCTTTTCGGCGCGGGCTTTGGCCTTGCGGGCTTGGCGCAAGTTTAAGATCTGGGCCAAGTCAGACGGTCTCAGGATAGCAAATCGCCAGCACTTCCCACTCCTTTTCGCCTCCGGGCAGGCGCACGCGGCGAAGATCGCCCAGTGCCGCGCCGCGCAGGGCCTTGGCCATCGGCGCGCTCCAGCCGATCTTGCCGGCTGAGGCATCCTGCTCGTCATCGCCGACCAGGGTCAGCACGCGGCGGTTGTCATCATCGTCGGCGATCGTCACGGTTGCGCCGAACCAGACCTTGCTGCGGTCTTCCTGGCGTGCCGGATCGACGACTCGCGACAGCTTCATCCGCTTAGCGAGATGGGTCAGCTCGCGATCAATCTCGCGCATCCGCTTGCGGCCATAGATGTAATCGCCGTTTTCACTGCGGTCACCGTTGCCAGCTGCCCAGCTGACGATCTCGACGATCGCGGGGCGCTCGGTGCCCAGCAGATGATCGTAACGCGCGCGCAGCGCCGCCATCCCGGCGGGAGTGATCGGCGGGCCTTCCGGCTTCATCCCGGATACCGCTTGCCCAGAAAAAAGCTCAGCGGATTGGGACCCTTGTTGATCGCGCGGGCAGGGTACATGGCTTCATAAACCACCGCGTTTTCCAGCACCCGCTGCACATAATTGCGGGTTTCGGACAGCGGGATTTTTTCGACCCATTCAACCCAATCAACCCCACCGGTGCGGGGATCACCATTGGATTTCAGCCACTTGTTCACATTGCCCGGCCCGGCATTGTAGGCCGCTACCGCCAGCGGATAGGACCCGCCGTAGTAAGCGAGCATCCGCCGAAAATAGCCGTCGCCCAGCATCAGGTTGTACCCGGCATCAGTGGTCAACGCCTGGCGGTCATAGACCAAACCCAGCTTGCCGGCCTGTTCATTGGCGGTGCCAGGCATTAGTTGCATCAACCCGCGCGCGCCGGCGTGGCTGACCGCGTTCATCGCGAACTGGCTTTCCTGGCGGCTGATCGCGTGGACGAAGGTCCAGTTCGATCCGACCGGGATCGGGATCAGCGGAAAGCTGGTCTTGCGGAATATTCCGTGACCATCGACATGCGCGGCCTGGCCCAGGATCACGCCGAGATCGCGGCGGCCCAGTTCACGCGCCAGATCGGCCACCAGCACGTGGTCAGCTTCACTGTCAGCCTGTTCCGCCACTTCCTTGAAGAACCGCACCGCAGTTGGCCAATCGCTTTCGCGCGCCACTTCGCGTACCGCCCTGGTCAGCGGCCGAGCGCCGAAGTCATCGCGCTCTGCGCGGGTGGGCACTGCGGTCGGCACGCTTTGCAGTGCGGGCATTTGACGACCGAGCCTCTCCAGCGCGAGCATGCCATAGTATTGGTCGGGGTTCTGCGCCGCCATCTCGAAATAGCGCGCGGCCTCGGTCTGGTTGCCGCCCTGTGCTGCTGCACGCCCGGCCCAGTAGAAGCCCTTGGAGCGGGTCTGCGGCGTGCGCGCAGCGGCGCCATAGCGCCAGAACAGCGGTGCAGCGCGGTTTCCGTCGCCCAGGCTCCACAGCGCCTTGGTCCCGCCCAGCCACATCAACGAAGTATAATCGTCACGGATCGAATAGCTTTGCCGGGAAACGTCTGTGCCTGGCGCGAACATGTCATCAACCGAACCGGCAACCCTCGCGGCACTGCCGGCATCGACATTGCGGGCCACTGCCAGCATCTCGCCAATCCACTTGCGCGGATCGCGCGGCGGCGTGGCAAAACGGGGGCGGTTGACGATCATGTTCGCCGCTGCGGCGCTCTGCCCGGATCCGCGCAGCTGCTTGCTGCGGTTATAGACATAACCGGGATCACCCAGCACCTCTGCGCCCAGCTGGATACCGGCGCTCAATGGGTCCTTGCCGTTGACCAGCCCGACCCGCGCGGTGAAGTAGTTGCGCCGTTCGGGTGATACAAACAGCAATTGCCGCTGTGCCGCAGCGGAATCACTGGCCCACAGCAGAGCGTCCATCCTAACGTCGTGATCGGCAAAGGTCAGGCTCGGGCCAAGCCGGGCGAAGACCGCGTTTTCGGTAAGTGCGCCAAGCGATCCGCCGCGCCATGCTTCGAGCGCGATCTGGTTCGCTTCGGGCCGGGCCAGCGCGAACAGCGCCAGGGCATATTGCCCGCGACCGGCATTGGTCAGCGGCGGGAAGCGGTCAAAATAGGCGACAATCTGCTGGGCAGGCGGGCTTTCCCGCTCCAGCGCGCGTTCGGCATAGCTTCGCAGCTTGGCCTCTTCGGGGAGACCCGGATAGGCCAGGACAAAACCCGCATAGTCGCCGAATGTGAAATTCGGACTGGCTGTCAAAAGCCGCCAGCGCTCTACCGCCATGTGCATGTCGCCAGGCGGCAGCGCCCGCAGCGCGCTGCGGGCCTGATCCCAATCGGTGCCATCGGGATGGGCCGATTGGGCCAGCGCCGGCGCTGCCTGAAAAGCCAGCATTGCCAAGGCGGAAGCAAAAGTCGTGCGAAGCATGCTGGACATACTGGGGGAAGGCTCCTTATGGCAGGCTGAACAGGCCGTATGGCGCATCTTCAGGGATAAAGTCCATGTTTTCCGGCTCGATTCCGGCTCTTGTCACCCCGTTTAAGGATGGCGCGATCGATGAAGCGGCATTTCGCCGCCTGATTGACTGGCAGATCGCAGAGGGGTCGGCCGGACTGGTCCCCTGCGGCACCACCGGCGAAGCACCGACGCTGAGCAACGACGAACAGCATCGCCTGTTCGCGGTGACGGTCGAGCAGGCCGATGGCCGGGTGCCGGTAATAGCCGGCTGCGGCAGCAACGATACCCAGACCGCGCTGTGGCACATGCAGGAAGCCAGGGCGATCGGGGCCCAGGCCGCGTTGATGGTTGCGCCCTATTATAACCGGCCGAGCCAGGCCGGATTGCTGGCCCATTTCAGCTATTTGGCCGAACGGGTCGATCTGCCGATCGTGCTCTACAATGTCCCCGGCCGAACGGTGACCGACATCAAGCCGGAAACCGTGATCGAACTCGCTCGCCGTTTCCCGGAACGGATCGTCGGGATCAAGGACGCAAGCGGTGACATGACCCGGCTGACTGCACACCGTCTGGCGCTGGGTGCGGGCTTCGCCCAGATTTGCGGCAACGATGATATGGCGCTGCAATACAATGCAGGCGGAGGTACAGGCTGCATCTCGGTAACTGCCAACGTCGCGCCGCGGCTTTGTGCCGATTTTCAGGCCGCCAGCCTGACGGGTGACAAAGCCCGAGCGCACGAACTCAACGAAAAGCTTTTCCCGCTCCACCAGGCGCTGTTCACCGATGCCTCGCCGGGGCCGGTCAAATACGCCATGGCCAAGGTGCTCGGCTGGATCGGCGAGGAAGTTCGCCTGCCGCTGGTGGCCTGCGGCGCAGAAAGCCGCAGAGCGGTGGATGCCGGACTGGCGCATGCGGGGCTGGTTTGATGGCTGAGTATGGTGACAACTGGTCAGACGATGAACTTCGCGTTTGCGCTGAGGTTTATAGACAGGCGGTCGACGCAGGCGGAACCAAGAAGCGAGTTTCCAAGGATATATATGAGTCCCGAGCATTTAAGATGCTCAATGGACGAGTTCTAGGCGCAGTGAGCCGCAGAATGTGCAATATCAGTGCCCGTCTGGAGGCTCATGGGCGAGAGTGGGTTCAAATCTGGAAGCCGATGCACAATGTAGGATCGGGTGTCGAACCTCGGCTTGATCGCATTTTGGCTGACTTGGGCCTTATATAGCCATTTCAATCTGCGCTCTTCGGCCCTACATGCGCCAAGACCATGGCCCGCCCGCGACACACTGAATTCGAAAAGACCAAGGTGGTCGCCGAGAACCGGCGGGCGCGGTTTGATTACTATATCGAGGATACGACCGAAGCCGGGATCGTTCTGACCGGGACTGAGGTGAAGAGCCTTCGGTTCGGCGAGGGCTCGATCGCGGAATCCTATGCCGAGGTCAAGAACGGCGAGGTCTGGCTGATTAACAGCAATGTCCCCGAATTCAGCCACGGCAACCGGCACAACCACGTTCCCAAACGCCCCCGCAAGCTGCTGCTCAGTGCACGCCAGATCGACCGCTTTACCGGGGCAGTTGAACGCAAGGGCATGACGCTCGTGCCGCTTTCGATCTATTTCAACAGCCGTGGTCGGGCCAAGGTCGAACTGGCCCTGGCCAAGGGCAAAAACGTTGCGGACAAGCGCGCGACTACCAAGGAACGCGACTGGAAACGGGATCAGGCGCGGATTATGCGGGACTACAAATGACCACATTCGTTTCCCGCATCGCTGCCTGGGGCCAGCGCAATATGCCCAAGCGCGAGGACCTGGAGCATAGCCGCTGGGTCGGTCCCTTTGCGCGCCGACCAGAACTGTGGCGCTTTACCCGCCGCTCGGTTCCGCGCGGTGTGGCGGTGGGGCTGCTGGTGGGAATTTTTGCATTGATTCCCGGGATCCAGATCCTCGGCGCGGCGCTGCTGTGCGTTCCCAGCCGCGGGAATATTCCGCTGGCTGCATTGATGACTTTCCTTTCGATGCCCTTGACCACGCCGTTCATTCTGCTGGGTTCGGCTGCAGTTGGAAACGGGCTGGGCTTCCACGTCGATCTGGCAACGGTGCAGCGGATGATTTCGCAAAGCGCTTCGCTGAGCGAATGGACCTATTGGTTCCTGTCCGATGCGGCGCCCGGTGTGGTGACCGGACTGTTCGTAATTTCGGTGATCGCCGCCGCGATCGGCTATCTGATCAGCTCGTTCACCTGGACCTGGTGGGTCAAGCACAAGCGCAAGGTCGCTCTGGAACGGCTCCGCGAAAGGCAGGGCGAGGCTTGATGGCAGGGCTGCCCGCCGCCGGTGCCCGGATGCCCGAGCGCCTGGTTCTGGGCGGAGCGGTGTTTTTCAGTACGGCATTGGTCTGGCTCGCTGCGCGCGAATTGGTTGCGGTAGCCGCCTTTCTTGCCGGTTTGGCTGCACTTGGCGCAATCACCTGGTTCCTGACCCGCAAGCCCCCGGCTGTCGCTGAGGCTGAAACTGCCATGCCGGATTGGTCGGTAACGGTTGCCGCGATCGATCGCGGCGATGCGGCAATCGCAATCACCGACCGGGCTGGGCGATTGGTTTGCGCCAACCCGCTTTACGAGAAATGGTTCACAGCTGCCCATGCTCCGCCCCGCCTTGCAGTTGACAATGCTTCGCTGGAACGACTTGCCAAGGCCGGGCGCGCGGCCTGGCGCGACGGCAGGGGCGCAGCCGATTGGCTTGAGAATGCCGAAGGCGGCCGTTGGAAAGCCAATGCACTGCGGGCCGGGCGCGGCGACGATTACCTGGTCTGGACGATCGTGCCGCTATCGCCGCCCGACCTGGTCGGCGATCTGGTGCCGCATCTTGATGGCAAGCTGGGTCGGGCGATGGCCCAGGCCGGCTTTGCCCTGGCAATCGTCGATCCCGATGGCAAGATTCGCGCTGCCAGCTCCGGCTTTGCCCAGCGCGCAACCGGTGATCCCGCCGCACTGCTGACCGGGCAGGAATTCACCAGCCTGCTGCGGCAGGACGAAGGCGACCGGATCACCTGGGCTCGTGATGGCAAGCGCGGGGCCCCGCTCAGCCTGTTTTACCTGCCGGTCGCCGATCCCGATGCGGCAGGCCTGGTTGACTATGACAATACCCCCTCGCTGATCCTGCTGGCCGATCACGGCGTCGGCATCGGCGGCGGCGCAAGCGAAAGCACCGCCGCGGTCCCGCATCTTGAAGCGCTGCTTGCCGCACTGCCACTCGGTCTGGCCATGGCCGACCGCGACGGGCGGCTGCTGTTCGCCAATGTCGCCTTCATGCGTGCGGCCGGCAAAGAGGGCGAGGCGCCGCCGGTATACCCCACCGACCTGGTCGTGCAGGAAGACAAGGGCCCGATTTCCGATGCAATCCGCCGCTATGCCCAGGGCCCGGCCAGCAGCGGCGAAATTGGCGTCCGCCTGCGCGGCCAGCCGGAAGAACCGGTTTCACTGAGCCTTGCAGGCGTGCGCGGGCTGGGGGAGGCCGCAGTGCTGCTCGGCCTGACCGACACCAGCGAGGAAACCCGGCTCAAGCGCCAGGTCGCACAGGCCACCAAGATGCAGGCCGTCGGGCAACTGGCGGGCGGGGTCGCGCACGATTTCAACAACGTGCTGACCGCGATCCTCGGCATCTGCGACCTGATGTTGCTGCGCCATACGCCGGGTGACAGCGACTATGACGATATCCAGCAGATTCGCGCCAATTCGAACCGCGCGGCCAGTCTGACCCGTCAGCGTCTCGCCTTCAGTCGCCAGCAGACCCTGCGGCCCGAAGTGCTGCAATTGCCCGATGTGCTGTCCGACGTATCGCACCTCTTGAAGCG
>CAZOSI010000078.1:0-5481 GCA_964582485.1 uncultured Novosphingobium sp. | reverse complement strand
GCGGCTAATCGGCGAAAAGATCCAGTTGACCGTCAAGCACGACCGCGATCTTGGCCCGGTCCGCGCCGATCCCAGCCAGCTGGAGCAGGTCGTGGTCAACCTGGCGGTCAACGCCCGTGACGCGATCCTGGCCAAGAGCGAGAGCGGCGGAAAACTGACCTTGGCGACCAAAAAGGTCACCGCCGCCGATGTCCGCGCGATGCGCAGCGGGATCATGCCGCAGGCCGATTATACCGCACTGGTGGTCGAGGATAACGGCGGCGGGATTGCCCCCGATCACCTCGGCAAGATTTTTGAACCGTTCTTCACTACGAAGGAAACCGGCAAGGGAACCGGCCTTGGCCTGTCGACTGTCTATGGCATCGTAAAGCAATCGGGCGGGTTCATCTTTGCTGACAGCGAAGTAGGGCGGGGCACCAAGTTCACCGTTTACCTTCCGGTCCACCATGTCACTGCCGGCGATGACGTAGCAAAGCCGGTGAAGGTCGAGCAGCAGGCGCAATGGTCCGGTGGCGGGCGGATTCTGCTGGTCGAGGACGAGGACATGGTCCGCGCCGTCGCCGAACGCGCGCTGACCCGGGCCGGCTATACCGTGACAACTGCCAGCGACGGCGACGAGGGGCTGGAGATCGTCGAGGGCGGAGCGGAGTTTGACCTGATCGTTTCAGATGTGGTCATGCCGGCGATGGACGGTCCTTCAATGGTCCGCGAAGTGCGCAAGCTGCGGCCCGATCTGCCGGTGCTGTTCATGTCCGGCTATGCCGAAGAGCAACTGCGCAAGGAACTCGACCTCGCCAAGGTTCACTTCCTCGCCAAGCCGTTCTCGGTTCAGCAAATCGGCGACAAAGTAGGATCGGTGCTGGGGGCCTGACGCGGCCTAGCCGATTGAGCGCCCGATCGCTTCGCCGTAGAGCGCGCGGTAGTTGGCCAGCATCATCTGCTCGTCGAACTGGCTGATCGCCTTGCCGGCATTCGCTGCACCGATCTGGCTACGCAGGCCAGGGTTGCTTGCCAGTTCCTGAAAGGCGGCGGCCAGTCCCACCAGGTCTTCGCGCGGCTTAACAAAGTGGCGGTTGGACGCGCTGACCATGGCCGCAACATCGCCGACATCGGTCGAGACCACCGGAAGTCCGGCCGCCATGGCTTCGACCAGCGCGATCGGCGCCTGTTCGCTGTCGGACGACAGGGCGAAAATGTCGAAATCCCGGTAAAGTGCCGAGGGATCGGCTATGTGACCAAGCAAAGTGACACGATCCGCCATGCCCTGGGCGGCAATCTCGGCCTCGATCGCAGCGCGGTCCGGGCCTTCACCTGCGATCGTCAGGCGCAGATCGCCGCCGGCCATCGCCACTGTTTTGACCATTCGAGGGAGGTTTTTGACGGTCCGCAGCCCGGCCACCGTGCCGACTACTACGGGGCCACCCGAAGGCCTGCGCGAAGCTGCTTGTCCGGCGAACCGGGCCAATGCGATGCCGTTGTCAATCAGCCGGATCTTGGCGGCGGGCACCGCCCATTCATTGCTGGCGATTCGCTCAAGCAGCCGTGAGGGAACTACCAGCGCCCTTGCGCTTGGCAATGCAAGGCGCCGGAACAGGTTGCGCTGCCATTTGCGCCGGATTGCTTCATCCTCGTCAAATCCGTCCTCATGATGGATCAGTGGCGGAAGCGACATGCGTCTGGCGTAAAGGCGGTGCGCCATGACCAGATCCATCGCGCCCCACGAATAGCTCAGAACCAGATCGAACTGGCGCATATAGCGCGCCAGAGCCTGATAACGCGCCAGCCCTGGGCGGCCGAGCAGCGACGGGGCCGTATCCTCCGCCAAGGCAAAGCGGGCACCGGGATCGAGCACATTGAGTGCGGCAAGGCGTTGCCGATCGCCGGTCAGCAAAGTGTGTTCGAGCTCACCACCCAACGCATTGATCAACCGAACCGTGCGCAATTCCTTGCCTCCGGGATCGAAGGTAGAATGGGCATGGAGGATTCGGGCAAAGGCCATGGCCACGGCTTAAGTGAAACTTAGGCGATTACAACTAATTGTCGGCTGGCATGATCGTGTTTTTGCGCACCTCTGATACGGGCATCGATTCCCGCTTGCGCCGCTATGTCGCGGCTCTGCAGGCGCGTGGGCTGACGGCGGCGACCTTGTACTGGGACCGCAGCGGGTCCGCGATCGGCCTGCCAAACGTCCGGGAATTCCGTTACCACGCAGCGGGTTATCTGCATCGGCCGAGCTTCACAGCTGCCTTTCTGATCCTGTTCGCGCTATTCGCAATCTGGAAGCTCTGGATCCATCGCCGCGAGATCGAGCTGGTTCACGCGATTGATCTCGACACCGCGATTCCGGCGCTGATTTCCAACCGTCTGTGGGGATTGCCTTACGTCTTCGATGTCTACGATCACTATGCGGATTCACGGGGGCTCTCGGGCCGGGCGGCGCGGCTGGCGAACTGGATCGAGCATCGGGCGATGGACCGTGCGGCTCGCATAATCCTGGCCGATCATGCACGGGTGCAACAGCACGGCCTGACCGACCTTTCAAAGCTGCTGGTGGTCGAAAATGTCCCGATGGTCGAGGCGGTTTCAGGCAGTGGGCCGCGCGTCGAAGGGCCGCTGCGGATCGGCTATCTTGGTACGCTGGAGGCACGGTTTCGCGGGATCGAGGACATGCTCGACCTGGTCGAAGCGCAGCCGGATCTCGAGCTGGAATTGGCCGGCACCGGCGTGCTTCAGGATCTGGTCCGGGCCCGGGCCGAAGGCTGTCCGCGGATTCGCTATCATGGGCCGCTGCCGCATGATGAAGGCCTGCGCCTGATGTCGGATTGTGACCTGATTCTTGGGCTCTATTACCGTGACGTTGCCAATCATCGCTTTGCCGCGCCCAACAAGTATTTCGAGCACCTGCTGCTTGGTCGCGCACTGCTGACCAGCCGGGGTACGCCGCCCGGCGACAAGGTTGAGGCGGAAGGTACCGGCTGGGCGGTCGAGGATGGGACCAGGGGCATCCAAGAGGCTCTCCAGCTGGCAACCTGCCAGCGGTCGCTGGTTCAACTTGCGGGCAAAAAGGCTGCCGCATTGTGGCAAGCTCGCTTTGCCGATTACTTCGAGCGGGTAATCTGCGGAGACTATGTCGATGCCGTCCTTCACAGCCGTCGGCCGATCGCGGCATGAGCCGGCCGCTCAAGGTTCTGCAACTTTCCAGCTGCGGTCCGCTTTACGGGGCGGAGCGCTGGATCCTGGCCCTGGTGCGAAATCTCGATCCGGACTTGGTAGAAAGCCACGTTGCGGTGATCGCCGATACGCCTCAGGCTGAAACGCCCTTGCTCGATCTTGCCGCAGCGGCCGGGGCCAAGGTGCATTGCATTCGTGCAGATGGACGGCTTTCGCTCTCCGCAGTCCCGCAATTGAGGCATTTGCTGGGGGCTGAGCCAATCGATGTAATCCACAGCCATGGCTATAAGCCGGACGCTTTGACGCTGCTCGCTGCACGTGGCACCAAGACCCGCACGCTGACCACGGCCCACGGCTGGAGCCATGCCGCAGGGCCCAAGGTTGCGGCCTATGAAGCGTTTGACCGCGCGCTGTTCATGGGCTTCGATGCGGTTGCCGGTTTGTCGGAAGATCTGGTAGCGGGACTGGCCCGGGTGCCCTTCGTCAGGCGCAAGCTGCACTACATTCCGAACGGCACCGATTTGACCGAACTGGCCGAGTTGGGTCCTTTGCCGCCCGAACTGGTGGAACTGAAGCGGCGCGGCCCGGTTATCGGCTATGTCGGTCAGCTGATTGAGCGCAAGAACCTGGAGACGCTGCTTCGCGCCTTCGCGCGGCTGGAACAGACCGACGCCAGTCTGGTCCTGCTCGGCGCCGGAGAAGAGCGTGCCCGGCTGGAAGGCATGGCCGATGAACTGGCCATCGCCAAACGGGTTTGCTTTGCCGGGTTCCGGCCAGACCGGCTTGCCTGGATGAGCGGGTTCGATGTGTTTGTTCTGCCTTCCTTTGTCGAGGGCATTCCCCGTGCGATGATGGAGGCGATGGCGCTTGGCCGCCCGGTGGTGGCCAGCGATATCCCCGGTTCACGGGAGCTGGTCGATCATGGCCAAGCCGGCATTCTCTTCGCGCCGGAAGATGTTGACGCGCTCGCCGCCGGGATTGGTAGCGCGCTCGGCGATGCGGGCAGGGCGATGGGTGCCACCGGCCAGCGCCGGGTCGAAGACCGCTTCAGTGCAGCAGCGATGGCCCGCAATTACGAGCGCCTGTTTGCCGAGCTGGCTGCGAGCCAGTCCTGAACCCTGCGCCGCGTTGAACCGGCAGGAATAGTCCCCAGCTTTCAATTGGCGTTGCGGTTCGGAACAATCTAAGAGCTGGCTCCGCTCCCGAACGTTTGACACAACTAATTGAATATTAACATGTTATTCCGAAATCCGCGGGGCCTCACCTGGCCGCCGGCAAAACAAAAACCAATCCGGAACAAAAAGTGATCGTTCCCCCCTTGTTCTTGCGGAACAAACGCGATACATAGAGTCGCACGTTGACCTGTCCGGTCGGCTGGTTACGCAAGGGGAACTTCAATGGGTGCTCAACTCAAGCTGATTCAGGAAGGCAAGGACAACATGGACCGTCAGAAGGCGCTCGAAGCGGCGCTGGCGCAAATCGATCGCGCATTTGGCAAAGGCTCGGCGATGAAGCTGGGCTCGAAGCAGGCGATGGAGGTTGAGGCGATTTCCACCGGTTCGCTCGGGCTCGATATCGCACTCGGAATCGGCGGCCTGCCCAAGGGCCGGGTGATTGAGATTTACGGCCCGGAAAGCTCGGGCAAGACCACCCTGGCGCTGCACGTGATTGCACAGGCCCAGAAGAACGGCGGGACCGCCGCCTTTGTCGATGCCGAACACGCGCTCGATCCGGGCTATGCCAAGAAGCTAGGGGTCGATATTGACGAGCTGATCGTTTCGCAGCCTGATACCGGCGAACAGGCCCTCGAGATTGTCGATACGCTGGTACGTTCGAATGCGATCGACGTGCTGGTGATCGATTCGGTTGCCGCGCTGGTGCCGCGGGCTGAAATCGAAGGCGAGATGGGCGATAGCCATGTCGGCCTGCAAGCCCGCCTGATGAGCCAGAGCCTGCGCAAGCTGACCGGCTCAATCAGCCGCTCGAACTGCATGGTGATCTTCATCAACCAGCTGCGGATGAAGATTGGGGTGATGTATGGCAATCCGGAAACAACGACTGGCGGCAATGCGCTCAAGTTCTATGCCAGCGTCCGGCTTGATATCCGCCGCACCGGGCAGATCAAGGACCGCGACGATATCGTCGGCAACACCACCCGGGTGAAGGTCGTCAAGAACAAGGTCGCGCCGCCGTTCAAGCAGGTCGAGTTCGACATCATGTACGGTGAGGGCATCTCGAAGACCGGCGAACTGATCGACCTCGGCGTCAAGGCCGGGGTGATCGAGAAGTCGGGCGCCTGGTACTCGTACG
>CAZOSI010000077.1:0-14475 GCA_964582485.1 uncultured Novosphingobium sp. | reverse complement strand
TGGTCAAATACTACTTCGGCAACAAGGCCGGGCTGATGAAGGCCCTGCTCGATCGTGACATGGCCGGGATCATCCATGCGGTCGATGCGCTGATGGCCAAGGACATGGCGCCCGAACAGCGCCTGCGCCGCCACATCGGGGCGGTGGTCGATACCTATTTCCAGACGCCTTACCTCAACCGACTGTTGATGCGGCTGGTACGCGAAAGCGATCCTGACGAGGCGCACCGGATTGCCTATTCCTATCTCACCCCGCTCAGCCGGGCCTATGACAAGCTGATCAAGGACGGGGTGAAGCAGGGCGTGTTCCGCGATGTCGATCCGCAGATGTTCTATTTTACTACAACCGGCGCCTGCGACCGCTTCTTCTCGTCGCGGCTGGTGCTCAAGCACTGCTATGATACCGAGGCGCTGACCGAAGAATTGCGCGATCGCTATCGTGAGCACTGCATCGACTTCATCATGGCGGGTATCCTCGCCCCGAAATGAGTGACATCTGGCATATTGGAGTGATCGGCGGTTCGGGCCTGGCGGCCGGGATCGGGCTGGACGATGCACAGGAAATCGAGGTGGCGAGCCCGTTCGGGTTGCCCTCGGCGGCGGTCACTACCGGCACGCTTGAAGGTGTGCGCTTCAGCTTCCTGCCGCGCCACGGACCGGGGCATGCGGTGCCGCCATCGGAAGTCAACTACCGCGCCAACATCGACGTGCTCAAGCGTTGCGGGGTGACCGATCTGGTCGCGCTATCGGCAATCGGCTCGCTGAATCCGAACATGGCGCCGGGGCATTTCGTCGCGGCCGATCAGTTCATCGATCGCACAAGCGGCCGTCTGGGCAGCTTCTTCGGCCCTGGCCTGGTCGCCCATGTCAGCCTGGCCGATCCGGTCTGCCCGCGCCTGCGCGGCGGGCTGGTGGCTGCCGCCCGGGCTGAAGGGGCAAAGGCCCACGACGGCGGCTGCTATGTCGCGATCGAAGGGCCGCAATTCTCGACCCGGGCGGAGAGCAAGCTCTACCGCAAATGGGGCGGGGACGTCATCGGGATGACCGGCATGCCCGAAGCCCGCCTCGCCCGCGAGGCCGAGCTGCCCTATGCGCTGCTCGGCATGGTCACCGACTATGACAGCTGGCGCGATGGCGATGAAGCCGATGCGACCGAGATCATGGCGGTGATGAAGCGCAACGTCGAACTGGCGGCCAAAGTGGTGCGCAGCCTGGCGAAAAACCTGCCCAAGAGCCGCAGCCCCAGCCCGATCGACCATGCGCTGGAGCACGCGGTGATGACCGCGCCGGCGGCGCGCGATCCGGTACTGGTGGCAAAGCTGCAGGCGGTGGCCGGGCGGGTGCTGGGATGAGCGAGATTGTCCTGCACGACTACTGGCGCTCAAGCGCGGCCTACCGGGTCCGGATCGCGCTGAACCTGAAGGGCGTGGCCTATCGCCGGGTGGTGGTTGACCTCGCCGCTGGCGACCAGCACAGCGAAGGCTATCGCGCGCTCAATCCGCTAGGCCTGATCCCGCTGCTGGAAATGGATGGTCATCGGTTGAGCCAGTCGCTGGCGATCATTGATTATCTGGATGCCCGGTTTCCGGAACCGCCGCTGGTTTCAACTGATCCGGCCGAGCGCGCGCGCACGCTGGCTCAGGCCCTGACCATTGCCTCCGAAATCCATCCGCTTCAGAATTTGCGGGTGCAGCAATACTTGCGTAACGAGATGAGCCAGGATCAGGCGGCGATTGGCCTTTGGCTCAACCGCTGGCTGGGCGACGGGCTGGCCGCGCTTGAGGGATCAGCACCCGAGCAGGGTCTGTTTGGAGGTGACCGGCCAAATCTCTCTGATATTTGCCTGGTGCCGCAAATTTACAGCGCCCGCCGGTTTGAAGTGCCGATTGATCCTTTCCCGAGGCTGGTGCTGATCGACGCGGCCCTGCGCGAACTGCCTGCCTTTGCCGCAGCGGCGCCCGAAGCGGTAAAGCCATGACCTTTGCCATTGCGCCGCGCCGCGCTTGCCCTTAGCAAATTGGTTGCAACAGGAACCAATTTGCATGCCCGAGCAGACCCGCCTTGCCGACTTCGTTCCTTATCTGCTGTCGGTTACCACCAACGCGGTCAGCGATCTGATCGCCGGTGAATATCGCTCGTCCTATGGGCTCAAGATTCCCGAATGGCGAGTAATGGCGGTTTTGGGTGATTCCGGCGCTCATACCCAGCGGGAATTGGTCCATGCCACCCGGATGGACAAGGTGGCAGTCAACCGTGCTTGCAAGGTACTGGAAGATCGGGGGCTTGTCCGGCGCAGCCCCAATGCCAGCGACGGGCGCTCCCACCACCTTGAACTCACTGGCATGGGCAGGGCCATGCACGGCAAAATTATGCCGCATGCGCTGGAGATGGAGCAGCGCATTTTTTCGCCGCTCAGCGCCGAAGAGCGGGTCCTGTTCGTATCACTGCTGGCCCGGATTGGTGACAGCGCGAAGGCTCTCGAAGAAGGAAAAACAAAGTGAAGCTTGCCTCATTGCCGCAGGGTCGCGATGGATGCCTGGTTGTCGTTTCAAGCGATCTGGCCTGGTATGCCAACGCCGATCACCTTGTCCCAACGCTTCAGGCTGCGCTTGATGATTGGGATCGGCACGAGCCGGTGCTGCGGGCACTTGCGACCGAGCTGGAATATGGTTCGATCCCGCGCGAACGGTTTCATGAGCGGCGGGTGACCGCACCCTTGCCGCGCGCCTATCAATGGGCCGATGGCAGCGCCTACGTCAATCACGTCGAACTGGTTCGCAAGGCGCGCGGGGCCGAACTGCCCGACAGCTTCTGGCACGATCCCTTGATGTACCAGGGCGGAAGCGACGACCTGCGCGGTGCGCGCGAGCCGATCACGCTCGCCGATGAGGCCTGGGGCTGCGACATGGAGGCGGAGATCTGCGTCGTGACTGGCGACGTTCCGCAGGGCGTTGCACCCGAGGCCGCGCTGGACCACATCCGCCTGATCGGGCTGGTCAACGACGTATCGTTGCGCAATCTGATCCCGGGCGAGCTGGCCAAGGGTTTTGGCTTTGTCCAGTCAAAGCCGGCCAGCCATTTCTCGCCGGTGTTCGTCACCCCTGACGAACTGGGTGATGCTTGGCAAGGCGGACGGCTCCGCCAGGTGCTCAGCGTCGACCTTAATGGCGAGCCGTTTGGCCGGGCCAATGCGGGTGAGGAATGCACTTTCGATTTCGGCACGCTGATCGCGCACCTGGCGAAGACGCGGCGGATCGGTGCCGGATCAATCATCGGATCGGGCACGGTTTCGAACCGGGATCCCGATGGTTCGCCGGGCCGCCCGTGCAGCGAAGGCGGGCGCGGCTATTCGTGCATTGCCGAGCAGCGGATGATCGAAACGATCGCCAGCGGCGAGGCGAAGACTCCTTTCCTGCGCTTTGGCGACGTGGTGCGGATCGACATGCGCGATGCGCGTGGTCATACGATCTTTGGTGCAATCGAAGGAACCGTCACCGAAGCTTGAGCGCGGGCTTACTGCCCTCCGGCCTTGAGCCAGTTGGCGACCTTGCGGGCGTCGGCCTGGGTGCCGGCCGGATCGTTGCCCGCGAGGAACTGGCCGAAGCCGTCAAGCGCCTGCTCGAATCCGAAACCTGGGCCGACTGCGTTGATGCGGTTGGCGGTGCGAAGCTTGCGCGGATCCTGGGGCAAATGAAATACAGCGGGTCGGTTGCAGCAGTCGGACTGGCCGGCGGTGCAGGGTTACCCGCCACGGTGGTGCCGTTCCTGCTGCGCGGCGTAAACTTGCTTGGCATCGATTCGGTGATGCAACCCTTTGCAAATCGCCAGACTGCCTGGCAGCGTCTGGCGGCTGACCTGCCGCTCGACAAGTTGGAAGCCATGACTGCCGAAGTCTCGCTGGCTCAGTTGCCCTCACTGGGTTCCGACATTCTGGCCGGAAAGGTCAAGGGGCGACTACTGGTCAACCTTGCGCTTTGAATTGCGGGCGGAGACCGGTCTGCACATGCAATTCCCGTTTCAGCTTTGGCAAGAATCGCAAAGGCCGGAGCGGCAGTCCCCGCTCCGGCCTTAGGTTTGACTTTGCCCTGGGTCTCTACTTGGGACCACCCGGTTTCGATGCGAAGGCATCGGCGATAGAGCAGGCAGCCGGACCAAGGATCACTACGAACAGCACCGGCAGGATGAACATGATCAGTGGCACGGTCATGATAGCGGGCAGGCGCGCAGCCTTTTCTTCGGCGCGCATCATCCGCTCGTTACGGAATTCCGCCGAGAGCACGCGCAGCGCAGAGGCCAGCGGCGTACCATAGCGTTCGGTCTGGACCATGGTGGTGGTCACGCCCTTCACCGCTTCCAGATTGACGCGGTAGGCGAGGTTTTCGAACGCTTGGCGCCGCTCGCCCAGGAACGCGAGTTCGATCGCGGTCAGAGCGAATTCGTCGCCCAGTTCCGGATAGGCCCGGCCCAGTTCGCGGGCCACGCGGTTGAACGCAGCGTCAACGGTCAGACCGGCTTCGGCGCAGATCACCAACAAATCGAGCGCGTCTGGCAGACCCTTGCGGATCGCGTCGGTGCGCTTGCCAATCAGGTTGGCGATGTAGATTTCCGGGCCCTTGTAGCCAAGGCCGACGAAGGTGGCGAAGGCCATCAGCTTTTTCATACCGCCCCAGGTCGGGAAATAGTTGATGCCATAGATCATGAAGGCAGCAATCCCGCCCAATACGATCGGCAAGATCATCCGGGCGAAAATCACCACGACGGCCAGTTCCTTGCGGCGGATCCCGGCCTGGGCGAGCTTTTGGACGATGGTTTCAAGCTGGCTCTGCTGAAGAACCTTCAGCGAGCTCAGCGTATCCTTCATCTTCTCGGTGGTTTCGGTCTTGCGAACCAGGCTGGCGCGTTTCTTTGCGCTTTGGGTCACAATCCCGGCCTTGAGCTGTTCGCGCCGATCGTTGAGCGCCTTAACGCGCTTCTGCATCGGATCGCGGATCGTCACCGCGGTGTAAATCGCAAAGAGCACGGCAACGGCAGCTAGTCCGGCCAGGATCGAACCGATCCAGAGGACGTCGAAACCGAGAAGCGTGGGTCCGGGCGGGGCGTTGAACATGGCTTGGTACTTTCCCTCGCTCAGATTTCGAAGCTGACCATCTTGGCCATGATGAAGCCGCCGATGCTCATCCACACCAGACCGCCAAGGCCGGTCACGATCAGCCGGTCATCGGTAAAGAACCCGCCCAGATACTTGGGGTTGATCCAGTAGATCATGGTGAAGACGATGAACGGCAGCGAGCCGACGATATAGGCAGAAGCCTTGGATTCAGAGCTCATTGCCCGGATCTTGAGCTTCATCTGGGCGCGTTTGCGCAGCACGTCGGCGAGGTTCGACAGCGTTTCCGCCAGGTTGCCCCCGGTTTCACGCTGGATCGCCAAGGTGATGCAGAAGAAGCTGAATTCGGGCGTGTTGAGCCGATCAGCGGTTTCCTGAAGCGCATCTTCCATGGTCTTGCCGATCTTGGTGCGTTCGGTAACCAGCTTGAATTCTTCGCCCACCGGTCCCGGTACTTCGCTGGCGACAACGCCCAGCGTTTCCGTAACCGGCAGACCCGAGCGCAGGCCCCGGACCAGCAGTTCGATGGCATCGGGGAATTTGGTGGTGAAGGCATTGGAGCGGCGTTTGATGAAGAAGCCCACTACCATGTGCGGGATACCGGCACCCAGCAACAGACCGACGCCCAGCGAGAGCGCGGCGCTGCCGGTCTTGAGAAAGATGATGACGGCAAAGGCCAAAGCCAGCCCGGCCGAAGCATAGGCATACTGTGAAAGCGTCCAGGGTTTGCCGGTGCGATGCAGGCGCAGCGCCAGCGCGGCGACCCGCGATTGCGAACCTGCGATGTGGTGCATCTTCGGCTTGCGCGCGGCGACTGCCTTTTTGAGCTGGGCTTCAACTTTGTCGATCGTGCTTTCCGAGTGGCGATAGCGCACCGCCTGAAGCCGGCGAGCGCTTTCCTTGGCCACGGAAGGACCGGAAAAGGCAAGATAGCCCAGCACCATGAAGCTCATCAGGCCCATGGCAATCAGCAGAAGCTGGGTGATATTCATCGCTGCCTTACACCTTTGCTAGGATCCGGGTCTGCCGCAGGGGCAGACCCGGGATCAGGACTTTGTTTTAGGCCTGGGCCGGAGCCGCGTCCTTGGCGGGCGCGCCTTTGGGCTTCTTCGAAAGCATGCCTTTGAGGTCGAGCTTGCCGAGTAGCGAGGTCTTGGGTTTGCTCGGCTCGTCGATCATGTCGCCTTCGCCTACACCCAACACGGCCTTGGCCACTTCGCGCATCACCGCACCGGCCTTGGCCGTGCGGTTGGCATCGGCAAAGGTCTGGCCCAGCTTGGCGGCATTGGTTGCGGCTTTGACGTCGTAGGGGATGGTGAAGCCGATCTTGCGTTCGATCGAAGCCTCGAAATCGGCCTTGCTGATCTCTGCCACGCCCGCCTGGACCTTGTTCGCGATCACGACCGGCTGGACGTGTGCGGCGTTGGTCTTGAGCCAGGACAGGATGCGGATCGTGTCACGGGCCGAAGCGAGCGTCATTTCCGCCACCAGCAGGACAACATTGATGTCGGCCAGAAGGTGCGGGAAGTTGATCAGCATGTTCCGCGGCAGATCGATAACGGTCATTTCGAACGCCTGGCGGAATTCATCCTCCAGCTGCACGAAGGCCGCGCCATCGGTCATCAGCGGCGTATTCATCGGCGCTTCTGCCGAGAGAATCGCCAGGTTATCGTTGGCGCGGATCATTGCCCGTTCGATGAACAGTCCGTCGATCCGGCCCGGGTTCTCGATCGCGTCGGTCAGGCCGCGGCCCGGTTCGAGATCAAGCGCCAGGGCGCCAGTACCGAAGTGCACGTCAAGGTCGAGCAAAGCCGTCGGCATTTTTTCGTCGGCGCTGAAAAGCCAGGCCAGAGAAGTGGCGATGGTCGAAGCCCCGACCCCGCCGCGCGTGCCGATTACAGCAGTCGAGATATGGCGCTTGGCCACCGACGGATCGTGGGCCTTGGGCGCTGCGAACACGGCCTGGGCATTGACCAGCGCGTCGCGGACCTGACCGGGCGACAGCGGCTTCAGCAGGTAATCGTGAATTCCGCTGGCCAGCAAGTCACGGTAAAGCCGAACATCGTTGACCTGGCCGACCGCGATCACCACCGTGCCGGGTTCGCAAACCTCGGCCAGGGCATTGATATCGCTCAGCGGATCGCCGCTTTCCGACAGGTCGACCATCAGGATGTTGGGGCTGGCCGAGATCGACAGGGACTGGACCGCATTGCGCAGACCGCCCTTGTTGCACTTCTCGGGCTGCCAGCCCATTTCGATTACTACAGGACGCAGGACATCCAGGGCCGCATCGTCGCAGACGAAGGCACTGAAGGCATCGCGGTTGCCGGGCGCACCGGGTTTCCAAGGGGCATTCATGACTTTACTTCCCCCCGCTCTGAGTGGAGTTCTTCGACAGGCCTTGCTCGCCAGTCGGTTTGGCTTCGCGATAGGCGTCGATCGCCTTGGTAGAACTCATCACCGTGGTGGTGCCGGTGCCCGAGGCACCCTTCAGCAGGTGTTCCGGATCGGCCACCATCGCCGCCATATTGGCATTGCTGGCGCAGCCATAGTTGGAGCTCGTGCCGTTGGCGAGGTTGGTCTCGCTCTTGACCGACCAGTCCGGGCAACCCGGAACATTCGCGCTTGAGCGTGATACCACGACCCGGATAGTGCCCGGCGAAACCGCCCCGGGGGTAACCGGGGCTTCATCGGCGACCAGTAGGCCATAGCGACTGGCGATACCTTCAACTGCGACCCGCGATGCGCCGCTGCGCATCGGATCGTCGACCGAGACTCGGTCGCCAAAACGCAGGTCCAGCGCTTCGAACCAGCCGGCCAAACGGCGCTGTTCGGGGATCGAGACTCCGCCGGGTCCGGCGTTAATGTCGAGCGTGTAATTGGTCCGGCTGACCACCGGCTGGTGGACGCTGTCGAGCTGGCTGTTGCTGGCCATGCCGCCGCAGCCGCCCAGGGCTAGGACCAGCGAGGCCGAGAGGGCCGAAGCCAGCGCCTTTTTCGAAATGGGATTACGCATGGGTCTTCCTCTCTCTCAGATCACAGGTCAAAGCCGGGCGCAGTGTCGGCGGAATCGCCTGACTTGCTCCGGCGCTTGCCCTTGGATTCGCCCTTTTCACCAGCGCCGGGGCGCGGGTTCTGCAGTGGTGCGGGCACATCAAGATCTCCCACACGCGGCGGCGGGGCACCGTTCTGGTCGGGACCGGCGGTCGGGCCGGGGCGCGACACGCCCGATTTGCCCGCGTTTTCCCTGTTGCCCAGCAATTGCTGAGCAACATTTGGGTTCTGGTAACCGTCGGTCGGCAGCTTGATGTCGCTCGCGTTGACCGGCTTGACCAGATACGGGGTGACAACAATCACCAGCTCAGTCTCGCCTTTGCGGAAGCTGGTCGACTTGAACAGCGCCCCAACAATTGGGAGGTCACCCGCGCCGGGCAGCTTCTTGATTGTGCTTTGTGCACCGTTGCTCATCAGCCCGGCGATCATCATGCTTTCGCCCGAGCCGAGTTCGACTGTGGTTTCGGTGCGGCGCACGGTCAGCGCTGGAACCTGGAAGCCGTTGACAGTAACCGCACCTTGGCTCGAAAGTTCGGACACTTCCGGACGGACCCGCATCGAAATACGGCCGTTCGATAAGACCGTTGGAGTGTAGCTGAGGCTGACCCCGAAGCGCTTGTACTCGATCGAAGTGGTACCAAGTCCCTGGCTGACCGGAATTGGATATTCACCGCCCGCCAGGAAGTCAGCGGTCTCGCCCGAAAGTGCGGTCAAGTTGGGTTCCGAAAGGGTGGTAACCAGACCCAGCGTTTCTCCAAGGTCGAGCGCACCGAGCAGGTTGAGGCCGAACAGGTTGCCTTGGCCGGCCAGGGTGGCGCCATTGGGGATTTGCGTTACGCTTGTGCCCTGGACCGTCGAACCATTGGGCAGGGTGGCGGTCACGCTCTGTCCCATCCCAAGGGTCTGGCCCGGTCCAGCATACTGGCGCGGGGAGAAGCTGCGCCCTTGGCTGATCCCGAACTGGAAGCCGCCGCTGCCGTCGATCGAAGTCAGGTTGGTTCCGATATCACGCACCAGGGTGCGGCTGACTTCAGCGAACTTGACGTGCAGGTTGACCTGCAGCGGCGTGGCCATCTTCAGGCGGGTGATGACATTGGCTTCCTTGCCGACGAAGGCTGAGACCAGGCGCTGGGCCTCGGCCGCATCTTCGGGCGCGCCGACCGTTCCGGTCAGCAGGAAGGTGTTGGTGCCGATGGTCGAAACGGTGACCTTGGCATCGGGCATCGCCACGCGCAGCATCTGGTCAACGCTGTCAATGTTCGAGCCGACCCGCACGTTGGCGGACCAGATCACATTGCCGGCGGCGTCACTGGCATAGACGGTGGTTTCCCCGCCGCCCTTGCCGAAGACATACAGCTGGTTGCGCGATTTGACCTGCACGTCGGCGACCTTTTCGTCAGCGACGAAGACATCGGCCATGACCCCGCCGACCGTGACCAGCTGGCCGCGTCCGATCGAGAGGACAACGTCGTTGGCCGGGCGGCTTACCGACTGGGCCTCGGCCTTGTCGGCCGGCACCAGGGTGAAGGGCACGACGGCACAGGCGGCACTAAGCAGGGTAATGGCAAGGCGGTTCATGGTTTTGCCTTTCGTGGCAAACGGGCTGGCGTTGATCGTGTTGCTAAGCATTTCAGCGTCCTCCCACCGATTCTTCGGTTGTGCTCTTGCCGCGGGTCACACGGACCGTCGGGGTCGGGCGATAGCTTGCGGCCGGGGCGCCAGCACGCGACGGTGCAGCAGGCTGATAGACCGGAGCCGAGGATCCATAGGGCGAACCCATCGTCTTGCTGGTAAGTTCCGGGTTCGGCGGGGTGCGGCGCTGGAAGCGCGAGACATCACCGCCGGTCACGAAGGTTGCGCCGCCGTCGATCGGACGGTTCATCGCCTGGCTCAGGAACTTTTCTTCCTGTTCCTTGTTGGCGCCGGCCGGGACCTTGACGGTGCCGCTGGCAATCGCCTGGTCAAGTTCGGTCTGGTTATCGGCCAGGCTGCGCAGCGACAGGCTGAGCGTGCCGATGGTCTGGGCCACAGCGATCTTTTCGGCGATCTTGGGGGTGACTTCGAGCGTCACGGTACGGAACGCGCGGACCACGGTCTTGCCCTCTTCGATCGTCGTTTCGGTCGACTGATCGGTGGCGAGCACGCGGACGTTGCGCAGGATCGTTTCAGTAGCCTTGAGCGGATTTCCGCCGTCCTTGGCTGCAACCGTCTGGGTCAGCATCAGGTCAACATGGTCACCCGGGAAGACGAAGCCGCCGACACCGGTCTTGGCCGAAACGGGGATTGTCACGGCGCGCATGCCGGGGCCAAGCGCCGCAGCAAGAAAGCCGCGATCGCCCGGAGCGACGAGCGCGCCCTGGGTGACCGGCTGGCCAGCAGTGATCGGATAGCGGACCACGGTGCCCAGCAGCTTGTTCATGTCGGCTTCGCCGTCGATGAAGTAAGCGTCCTGGACCATTTCCTTGGGCCAGAGCTGGAAAGCGATCGAATCGGCCGTGATGATCGTGCCGACGGGCAAGGCGCGCTGGGCAACCAGCACCTTGGGGCCCTTGGGCACTTCCTGCGCGGCCTCGGCTTGCGGTGCGCCAGCACCGGCAATCAGGGTCCTCGCGGCCAAGGCAGTACCGACCGCAACGATCAGTGCGCCTATCAGCAGCAGCAGCTTCTTCTTATCCATGGCTTTGCTAGCCCCCTAGAAAATTCCCGAAAACGTCCGTGTCTATTCGGGCAAACTGGTTAAAATCCGGTCAACCGAGGCCCGAGCTTGCAAATGCAGCTCTGGCCGGCGGCAGAAAGTTGGTGAGAAGGACGAGGAGCCCTCCGGTCGAAATGGCCAGGCCATAGGGGACCGGAAGGCGACTTTTCTGATTGCGCGAGACGACCATCGCTCCGGCTGCGGTAATTGCCAGCAAGGCAATCAGCGCGGCGGCGACCAGTCCGCCTGGCAGCACGGAAGAGGCGTTGAGCGGCGTGCCGCCGTTCATCACCCATGCGATGTAGCACGATCCGCCGACCCACAGCGCGGTGGCGGCGAGTGCCAGCCGGTGCTTGGCGGTCTGGCCAGGTTCAAGCGAAAGGTTGCGGGCGCCCGCCACCATCGACATGGCTCCGCCAACCAGCGAGGTAAGGAACAGAACCGAAAAGAACACCAGCGGCGGCAGCCACAGCGACAGTGCAGCCAGCAGTTTGACGTCTCCGCCGCCCATCCCGCCGCGGGCAAAGATCAGCGCAAAACCAAATAGCACGATCAGACCCATGGCGAGCTGGATCGCTACGCCCGGCCACAGCGCCAGGCCCGAAGCCCACCAGAACAGCGGCGCGGCCAGCGCAATCGCGGCGTTCAGCCAGTTGTCGATCTGGCGGCGCTTAAGATCGGTTGCCGCGGCAACCGTCAGTGCGATTGCCAAGCACCCAAGCAAAATGTAACGGAAATCGGCGTCCGGCATTCATGGCCCCCTGGTTCAGGAGGCATGTGTAAGGGGCAGGACTTACCAAAAAGTAACTACCCTCAGGAGGCCGGAATTAGCCACGTACGCCAAGCATGCGATCGCCGGGTGATCCCGGCCGCCGCCGTGGAAGGCCAGTGGCAGACCGGCGATGGCCATTCCGTGCGGCGTATTGACTGGCCCGAGCCCGAAACCGGTGCGCGCGGATCAATCCTGTTCCTGCCGGGACGAGGCGATTTCTATGAGAAATACCTCGAGACGCTGGATCACTGGCACTGCCAGGGCTGGCGCGTCACTGCCTCGGATTGGCGCGGACAGGCTGGGTCAGGTCGGCTTGGCCAGGATCCGGTCACTGGCCACATCGACGATTTCGCCACATGGGTTGAGGACTTGGCCACGCTCTGGAAGCACTGGCAGTCGGAAACGCCGGGACCACACGTGCTTGCCGGGCATTCGATGGGTGGGCATCTGATACTGCGCGCTTTGGCAGAGCGGCAAGTTGCACCGGCAGGTGTCATCCTGTCGGCGCCAATGCTGGGCTTTACCGCGAGCCTGCTGCCCGATGTGGTGATGCACCAGGCCGCAAAGTTGATGAAGGCATTTGGCGATCCGCGCCGCCCCGCCTGGAAGTGGAGCGACAAGCCCGGCGAGCCGCCAGAGGCGCGAATCCATCTGCTGACCCATGATGCCGAGCGCTACAATGACGAGGTATTCTGGCGTCAGGCGCGGCCGGAACTGGTGATGGGCCCGGGATCGTGGGGCTGGGTCGAGCGGGCCTATACCTCGATGCGGCTGCTGGCTCAGCCGAACCTGCTCGAAGGGGTTGAGACCCCGGTATTGATCCTGGCGACCGACAACGACAAGCTGGTCGGCTTCAAGCCGATTGCCCGTGCAGCTGCGCGGCTGCGTGACTGCGAGCTGATCCACTTCGGCAAGGAAGCGCACCACGAAATCCTGCGCGAGGGCGATGCGGTGCGGGAACGGGCGCTCGAGGCTTGCGTCCGGTTCCTGAACCGGGTGGCGGCGGTCTGAGCGGCGATGACTGAGCGCTTCAACTGGATGATCGTTGGTGCCGGGATCGCCGGAGCCTCGTTGGCGGCGGGGCTGGCCCCGCATGGCAGGGTGCTGTTGCTCGAAGCGGAGGATCGCCCCGGCTATCATGCCAGCGGGCGTTCGGTCGCGTTCTGGACCGAAAGCTATGGCGGGCCGCTGGTTCTGCCACTGACCTCCGCGTCGCGACCATTCTTCGATGCCCATGGCCTGCTCGGTCCGCGAGGCGCGTTAACCCTGGCGCGAGCCAGCGAAGCGGATCAGCTGGCCGCGTTCATGGCCGAATTCTCTGCGCTTGGGGTCCGCGTCGAAGCGCAGGATCGCGCAGCATTGGAAACCCGGTTGCCCGGGTTGCGGGCCGAATGGCAGCTCGGCGCCTATGAACCCGATTGCAGCGATATCGATGTGGCCGGGCTGCACCAGTTGTGGCTGGCGCAGGCGCGGCGGCACGGAGCCGAACTGCTCTGCCGGGCGCGGCTGGTGGCGGCAACCCGTGATGCTGACGGTTGGGCGATCGAGCTTGACGACGGGCGCAGCTTTGCCTCGCGGGTGCTGGTCAATGCTGCAGGTGCCTGGGCAGACGCGGTTGCCGGTGCCGCTGGCCTTGTCCCGATCGGCATGGCGCCGCTGCGCCGAACTGTTGCGCAGTTGCGGATGGAGCAGCCAGTCCCGGCCGATCTGCCGCTGACGCTGGGGCTTGACGGTTCGTTCTATTTCAAGCCGGACAGCGGCAAGCTGTGGCTCAGCCCGCACGACGAAATTCCGAGCCCGCCTTGCGATGCCGCACCGGAGGAATTGGACGTCGCGCTGGCAATTGATCGGTTCGAGGCGGTGGTCGATTGGCGGATCGCCGTGCTGGAACACAAATGGGCGGGATTACGGACTTTCGCGCCGGATCGGTTGCCGGTCTACGGCTTTGATCCCACCGCGCGGGACTTCTTCTGGTTTGCCGGACAGGGCGGCTTCGGGATCCAGACCGCACCCGCCGCTGCTGATCTTGCTTTGGGCCTGTTGCTGGACCAGCCGGGTGGATCGGTCGATCCCGCACCCTACAGCCCGTCGCGTTTCCGCTAGCGAATCGGGGAGAATTCCTTAGTCTCGCAAGGACTTGAACCAGGGAGGTTGCCGATGTCCCACCGTTTTGAAATCCGCAAGAACAAGGGCGGCGAATTCGTCGCCTATTTCTGCTATAACAGCGAAACGATCTTCTGGACCGAAGGCTATGCCAGCAAGGCCGGCGCGATCAACGCGGTCGAATCGATCAAGAAGAACGGCCCCGGCGCCGAAACGGTCGACAAGACGGCCGATTAGGCTGCTGCCAGCGCCGCGTCGCTGGCCAGCTTGTCGGCACGCTCATTCTCGGGATGGCCGTCGTGGCCCTTGACCCAGATCCACTCGATCCGGTGGCGTTTGGTCGCGGCCAGCAGTTCCTGCCATAGCTCGGCGTTGAGCACTGGCTTCTTCGCGGCGGTTTTCCAGCCATTCTTCTGCCAGCCGTAGATCCACTTGGTGATCCCGTCGATCACATAGCGGCTGTCGGTGTGAAGATGAACGTGGCACGGTTCCTTCAGCGCCTGCAACGCGCGGATCACCGCGCTCAGCTCCATCCGGTTGTTGGTGGTCTGCGCTTCGCTGCCAGACAGCTCCCGCTCATGGTGGCCCATGCGCAGGATCGCGCCCCAGCCGCCCGGGCCGGGATTGCCCTTGCAGGCCCCGTCGGTGAAGACTTCGACCTTCTTCACGGCGCTGCAAAGATCGCGGCGTTGGCTGGATCGGCATAGAATTCCAGCCGCCGGGCAAAGGCCGAGGGGCTCTTGCG
>CAZOSI010000076.1:9633-14515 GCA_964582485.1 uncultured Novosphingobium sp. | reverse complement strand
AGATCAACGACAAGCACATCGAGGTGATCGTTCGCCAGATGCTGCAGAAGGTTGAAATCACCGACGGCGGCGACACCGTGCTGCTGGCGGGCGAACAGGTCGACCGTGAGGAAATGGACGAATACAACGCCAAGCTGCCCCTCGGGTCGGCTCCGGCAGTGGGCAAGCCGGTGCTGCTCGGCATCACCAAGGCTTCGCTGCAGACGCGTTCGTTTATCTCGGCAGCGTCATTCCAGGAGACCACCCGCGTGCTCACCCAGGCGGCGGTCGAAGGAAAGAAGGACAGCCTGATCGGGCTCAAGGAAAACGTGATCGTGGGCCGCCTGATCCCGGCCGGGACCGGTGCGGGAATGAACCGCCTGCGCGTCACCGCCACCAGCCGCGACGCCGCGCTGCGCGCATCCTACCGCAAGCTGCAGGAGAGCCTGATCGCTCCCGACAGCGCTGCGGAGGAACACGCCGCCGAACTGGCCCAAGGACCTGAAGCGGCAATCGGCGACGACCCGCTGGCCGCGGTCGAAGGTGAAACCCACGGCCTCGATGCCGATGCGGGCGAATACCTGAACCCCGAAGCGGCCGAAGGCGAAGAATAAGCCTAGGCAGCCCCGCACGCGACAAGAAACAGCCCCGCCGGAGCGATCCGGCGGGGCTTTTCGTTGCGCGCCTTACAATCGGCCCGGTCGATCCCCATCTTGACTGCACCTTCTGGCGCGCCCGCATAAAGTCGTCCGGCGCGGCCATCCCGGCGCTAGTCCGTGCCTCACTCCATCCGAAAGACTGCTGACATGGCTAAATCGCAGAAGAAATCGAACCGCGAGGCACGCAAGCCCAAGGCGGAGAAGGTCAAGACCAATGCTTCCAAGCCGAGCGAAAAACCCGGCGTGGTGCGCGGGCTGGACAATATGAAGAACAAGTAGGCCTTCAGGCGTAAGCCATCCGCTCCAGTGCCCCAAAGCAAGCCAGCGCGCCCGGATCGCCGAACGGGGAAAGCTGACTCATCATCACCCCGCCCACGCCCTTTGCCGGATCGATCCAGTAATAGGAATTGAACACCCCGGCCCAGGCCAGGCTGCCTGGGCTGCGGCCGTTGGGGCCCTGCTCGGGATTGATCAGGAAGCCCAGCCCCCAGCCGGTGTGCTGATCGGGGAAGGTGTCATAGGGCAGGGCGAAGTTGGGCATCACGCTGTCCATATATCCAGCGCGCAGTTCTCCGATCTGGTTGCGGCCCATTTCCGTGACCGTTTCGCGGGCTAGAATCCGATTGCCGTCCAACTCGCCGCCGCGCAGCATGGCGCGGACAAAGCGGGCATAGTCGTTCGCCGTGCTGATCAGCCCGCCGCCGCCATTGTTGTACTCACCGCCGCCGATGAACATCGGCTGGACCTTGAACGATCCGTCACCGTTCCGGGCGTGGACCTGCGCCGCGTCAGTCGGCAGGGCATCGAGGAACCCGGTGCGGGTCATGCCGAGCGGAGCGAAGACCAGTTCGGCCAAATAGTCGCCCAGACCACGGCCCGTCGCAGCTTCGACTGCAAGACCGACCCAGTCGGTCGCCACCGAATATTCCCAGCTATCCCCCGGATCGAACATCAGCGGCATCTTGATCGCAGCCTTCGATCCCGGTTCGGGCATGCCGACTGCACTGAAATATTGCAGCACTTGCGAATGGACGAAGAAGTAACCCAAACCGGCGGTATGGGTAAGCAGATGGCGCAGCGTTATCGCGCGCGCCGCAGGACGCAGCAGCGGCTGCCCTTCGCCGTCAAAACCGGTCAACACCTGTGCATTGGCGAGGTCGGGCAATAGTTCGCCGATCGGATCGTCAAGTCCAAGCTCGCCTGCTTCGACCAGCTGCATGGCTGCGACCGAAACCAGCGCCTTGGTCATCGAGGCGATCTGGAACTGGGTGTCTAGCGCCAATGGCGCCCTGCTTTCCACGTCGCGCACCCCGTGACTTTCGGCAAACCGCACCCCGTCGCGGTCAACGATCATTCCCACCACACCGGGCAGGTTGGCGGCTGCAAAAGCCTGTTGGAACATCTCTGGACTCTCCCCACTACTTGGCATTGGCTAACGCGGTCGCAGGGCTTAGGAAAGCCCCATGACCGAACGCCTTTCAATCACCCTTGCCCAGCTCAACCAGTCGGTCGGCGATATTGCCGGCAATGCCAGAGCGATGCTCGCCGCGCGTGATCGGGCCAAGGCCGATCAGGCCGATCTGATCGTCTTCCCGGAAATGCAGCTGGTCGGTTATCCGGCCGAGGATCTGGTGCTGAAACCCGCCTTCGTCGCCCGCGCCGCGCAAGAGCTGGAGGCGATGGCCCAGGCAACCGCCGATGGCGGCCCGGCGATGCTGGTCGGCTCGATCTTCGTGGTCGATGGCGCGCTGCACAACGGGGTCGCGCTGCTTGATAGCGGGACGATTGCGGCGGTGCGGCTCAAGCACGAACTGCCCAATTACGGTACCTTCGATGAGATGCGGCTGTTCCAGCCTGGTCCGCTGCCTGAGCCGGTGGTGTTTCGCGGGGTGATGATTGGCCTGCCGATCTGCGAGGACGTCTGGCACCCGGACGTCTGCCGCCACTTGGCCGACTTCGGGGCGGAGCTGCTGATCTGCATCAACGGCAGCCCTTACGAGATCGACAAGGACACGCTGCGGATCGAAGGCGTGGCCCGCCGCCGCGCCGCTGACACCGGCCTGCCGCTGGCCTACCTCAACCGTGTGGGCGGGCAGGACGAACTGGTGTTCGACGGGGCGAGCTTCGTGGTCAATGGCGACGGCTCGGTCCCGGTGCAGATGGCCGACTGGGAAGAGCAGGAAGTCACCACCCGCTGGATCCGCACAGACAAGGGCTGGATCTGCGAGCCGGGCGAAGTGGCAAGCCTCGCCGCGCATCCCGAAGACATCTACTGCGCGATGGTGCTGGCCTTGCGCGACTATGTCGACCGCAACCGCTTCCCTGGCGTGGTGCTTGGCCTCTCGGGCGGGATCGATTCTGCAATCTGCGCCGCGATCGCCGCCGACGCGCTGGGGCCGGACCGGGTGTGGAGCGTGATGCTGCCCAGCCGCTTCACCAGCCAATTGAGCCTCGACCTTGCCACCGAATGCGCGAACATGATCGGCTGCCGGTACGATACGATCCCGATCAATCCGGCGGTCATGGCCTTCGACGAGATGCTGGCGGGCAGTTTCGCCGACAAGGAATACGACATCACCGAGGAGAACGTGCAATCGCGTATCCGCGGCGTCACCCTGATGGCGCTCTCCAACAAGTTCGGCCCGATGCTGCTGACCACCGGCAACAAGAGCGAGATGAGCGTCGGCTATGCCACGATCTATGGCGACATGGCCGGCGGCTACAACCCGCTGAAGGACGCCTACAAGATGACCGTCTTCGCGATCAGCGAATGGCGCAATCAGCACAAGCCCAAGATCGGTCTCGGCCCGGATGGCCCGGTGATGCCCGCCGGAATCATCACCCGTCCGCCCTCGGCAGAACTGCGCCCCGACCAGAAGGACGAGGATTCACTGCCGCCCTACCCGGTGCTCGACAAGATCCTTTTGGGCCTGGTCGAACACGAAAAGAGCGTCGACCAGCTGGTCAGCGAAGGGCTTGATCGCGACACCGTGGTGCGTATCGAGCGCCTGCTCTATGTCGCCGAATACAAACGCCGCCAGGCCCCGCCGGGGGTCAAGCTCGGCACCCGCAATTTCGGGCGGGATCGGCGCTATCCGATTACGAATGCGTTTCGGAGTGGGTAGCCACATCGCTCGGTTCCAAGTGTTGTGGTTGTCATTGGCGCATCATTCTTACACGCTGCAGCGCAACAAAACCGTTGCCATTGCGCGAAGGCGGCGTTAGTGGCGCCGTCGATGTCCAAGATGACCGTCCCGACCATTACCATTAAACCGACCGCCAATGCGGGACCGGTTGTGGGGATGCGTAGCTAAGGCATCCGGACAACCCGCCCCGCACCGAGCAGGCGGGGCTTCCACTACGGAAAACTAGAACCCCGCACTGCTCTCCCCAAACAGGAGTAGCATCATGGTTCATCGTTTCCCCAAGGGTCAGCAATTGAATGTCGGCATCGTCGGCGCGACCGGCGTGGTCGGTTCGACCATGCGCGAGATTCTGAAGGAACGCGCCTTCCCGATCAAGCAGCTGCGCTTGTTCGCCTCGGCGCGCTCGGCGGGCAAGGTGATCGACGGGGTGACCATCGAAGATGCTTCCACCGCCGATTACTCTGGCCTCGACATCGTGCTGTTCTCGGCCGGGGGTTCGACCTCGAAGGCGCTGGCCCCCAAGGTTGCCGCGGCCGGAGCCATCGTGATCGACAACAGCTCGGCCTTCCGTTCCGATCCGGAAGTGCCGCTGGTGGTCGCCGAAGTGAACGCGCATGCGATGGCTGACCTGCCCAAGGGGATCATCGCAAACCCCAATTGCACCACCATGGCGGTGATGCCTGCGCTGAAGCCGCTGCATGACGAAGCGGGGCTGACGCGGATCATTGCCAGCACCTATCAGGCGGTTTCGGGCGCGGGGCAGGAAGGGATCGATGTACTCGCCCGCCAGCTTGACTATGTCGGCGACAAGGCGCGGCTGCTGGCCGAGGGCGGGCATGACGACTTGCTGCCCCCAGCCGAGAAGTGGGCCGTGCCGATGGCGCACAACGTGGTGCCGCTCAACTATGTGCTGGGTGAGGACGACTATACCGAGGAAGAATTGAAGCTGCGCGACGAAAGCCGCAAGATCCTCGAGATCCCCGGGCTGCCGGTTTCGGGCACCTGCGTGCGGGTGCCGGTGTTCACCGGACATTCGGTGGCACTGAACGTCGAATTCGAACGCCCGATCAGCGCAGCCCGTGCGCTCGAACTGCTTGG
>CAZOSI010000076.1:0-9623 GCA_964582485.1 uncultured Novosphingobium sp. | reverse complement strand
GCGACCGGCAAGGACCCGGTCTTCGTCGGCCGCGTGCGGGTGGACCGCTCAGCCCAACACGGCCTCGCGCTGTTCGTGGTCGGCGATAACCTGCGCAAGGGCGCCGCGCTCAACGCGGTGCAGATTGCCGAAGCGCTGATTGGATGAGGCCTGTCGTGGGAACGCAACAGTGACTTGTTAGTTCCCCCGGCATGAAACGCAAAAGTATGATCGGCTGGCAAGGCCATGCAGTCTCGGCCTTGGGCATTCTGGTGACCGGGGCGCTGGCCTTGGTCCTGTCGGCGGGCTACCCGGTAACCAGTGTGATCCTGTTGCTGGCAATGGCCGCGGGGCTGGCCGGGATTGGCCATCGCTGGCGCCGCGATATCAAGCGCAAGCGTCAGCGGATGCTGTCGCGAGAGCTGCGAATCTAGGCCGCCGCCACCTCAATCGTTTCCTCGTCGGCCGCTTCGAGCAGCTTCTTCTCGACCGTTTTGAGACGCTGAACCGATTCGACTTTCTCGCCCAGCAGGTCGGTGACGTAAAAGGTGTCGACCGCGCGTTCGCCGTATGTGGCGATGTGGGCGGAATGGACCATCAGCTTGGCTTCGAACAGCACCCGGGCCAGGCGGCTGAGCAGCGCCGGGCGATCGCGGGCATTGACTTCGATCACGGTGAAGCGATTGGAGGCGGCATTGTCGAATTCCACCCGCGGGCGGACATCGAAGGCATCGGCGCGCGGGCGGGACAACGGACGCGCGGCGAGCTGCGGCACCAGCTTGATCTTGCCCCCCAGCGCATCGGCAATCATCGCTTCGATCCGGACAAGCTGGCCGGCCTCAGAAAACGGCCGGCCGAGCGGGTCCTGGACCAGGAAATTGTCGACCGCCATTCCGCCCCGGGTGGTATGGATCCGCGCATCGATGATGTTGCCGCCGGCAAGATGGATGCCGCCGGCTATCCTGTAGAACAGCCCCGGGTGATCGGCGGCGATCACGGTAACCAGCGTCGCTCCGCGGGCGGCGTAATATTCGCTCCGCACGTCGAGCGCCTTGCCCTTGGCCGCGTCGAGCTGGATCAGGTTGCTGGCAATCACATCATCGGGCTCGGCGATCCAGTAGGCATCGTTGAACTGGCGGGCGAACTTCTCGACCAGCTTGCCCTTGGTGCCGAGTCGCTCGGTGACGATCTGGCGCTTGGCCGCGATCCGCTGTTCGCGGCCATGCTGGACATGGCCCAGCCGCAGCCGTTCCTCGGCGGCCTCGTAGAGCTCGTGGATCAGCTGGCGCTTCCAGCTGTTCCATACCCCCGGACCGACCGCGCGGATATCGACGATGGTCAGCATCGCCAGTAACCGCAGCCGTTCGGTCGACTGGACCTGGGCAACGAAGTCGGTAATTGTCTTCCAGTCGGCCAGATCGCGCTTGAAGGCGACCGCGCTCATCAACAAGTGCTGGCGAACCAACCATGAGACATGCTCGGTCTCTTCCGCGCTCAGTCCCAACCGCGGGCCCAATTTGAGCGCAACCTCCGCCCCGAGCACCGAATGGTCCCCGCGCCGCCCTTTGGCGATATCGTGGAACAGGATCGAAACGTAGAGCGCGCGTCGGTTGACCACCTTGTGAACGATCGCCGTGGCGAGCGGATGGTCCGCTTTCATCTCGCCTTTCTCGATCTGCGCCATCAGCCCGACGGCGCGGATTGTGTGCTCGTCAACCGTATAGTGGTGGTACATGTCGAATTGCATCTGCGCGTTGACGCGTCCGAAATCGGGCATGAAACGTCCGAACACTCCGGCTTCGTTGAACCAGCGCAGCGCAGTTTCGGGATCATGTCGGCTGCTCAACAGATCCATGAACAGCGCATTGGCGCGCGGATCCTCGCGCACGGAATCGACCGCGCGGGCATCGCGCACCGCCAGCCGCATCGCATCGGGGTGCAATTCCAGCCCCTGGGCATCGGCCACTGCGAATATTTCGATCAGCCGGACCGGATCTTCGGTAAACCAGTCGTCGGCCGGCACGTTGATCCGCCCTCCGAACACCGGATAGCCCTTGACCATCCGCCGCCGGGCCCGAAAACCGGCCAGCAATCCGCGCGGGGTCTTTTTGGTCGATTGTTCCTCAAGCTGGGCCAGAAACAGCCCGGTCAGGTGCCCGACCCGTTTGGCCTGGAGGAAGAAGTACTGCATGAACCGCTCAACCGCGCTTTTGCCCGGCCGTTCGGCAAATTGCAGGCGCGCGGCCACTTCACGCTGGAGATCGAAGGTCAGCCGGTCCTCGGCGCGGCCAGTGATGGTGTGGAGGTGGCACCGCACCGCCCAGAAGAAATCCTCGGCCCGGCGGAAGGCGCGGTATTCGGCTGGGCTGAGCAAGCCGGCCCCAACCAGTTCGGACGCATCTCGGACGTGGTGAAGGTATTTGCCGATCCAGTAGAGCGTGTGGAGGTCGCGCAGACCGCCCTTGCCCTCCTTGACGTTGGGTTCGACCACGTAGCGGCTATCGCCCAGCCGCTTGTGCCGGTCATTACGTTCGGCGAGCTTTTCGGTGACGTAGAGCCGTTCGGTCCCGGCCACGACCTCGGCCCAGAACCGGCGCTGTGCCTCGTCGAACAGCGGCTGGTCGCCCCAGACATAGCGCCCTTCAAGCATCGCCGTGCGGATTGTCAGGTCGCCCTTGGCCATCCGCACCATCTCATCCAGCGAGCGGCTGGAATGGCCGATCTTCAACCCCAGGTCCCACAGGAAATAGAGCATCGCCTCGATCACTTGCTCGCACCAAGGGGTCTGCTTGATCGGAGTGATGAAGGCGATGTCGACATCGGAATGCGGTGCCATCTCGCCCCGGCCATAGCCGCCGACCGCCATGATTGTCAGGCGCTCACCCGACGAGCGGTTGCCGGAAGGATAGACATCGCGGACCACGTGATCGTGAATTACCCGGACCAGCTGGTCGACCAGAAAGGCCTGAGCCTCGGCGCTGAGATGGCCCGCTGATGGCCGCTCCGCCAGCCGCCGCGCGATTTCCTCGCGCCCGGCGGCCAGCGCGCCGCGCAGCAATTCGACCACGCGGGGCCGTGCCTTGGCCGCGCCGCTGGCATCCACAGTTTCGGTTATGGCCTCGGCCAGGGCCCGGCGATCGATTACCGCGCGCTGGTTGGCGATGCGGGTCCGGTTCACCCGTTCGATTTCTGCTCTGCTTCCCACAGTGGCAGGTAACGGGCCTTGAGCGCCCGCTTGTCAACCTTTTCGGTGCCCAGCCGGGGCAAGGATTCCTTCTCTTCCCACAACCGCACCGGGACCTTGAACGGCGCGATGTGCTGCAGCAGGTATTCGCGCAAAGCCTCCGAGGTGAGCGTCCGGCCCTCTTCGGCGACATAGACCGCCGCGACCTGTTCGCCGAACTTCTCGTCGGGCAGCCCAAACACGCTCGCTTCGCCCACATCGGGGTGGGCATAGATCGCCTCTTCCACCTCGATGCAGCTGATATTCTCGCCGCCGCGGATGATGATGTCCTTTTTGCGGTCGACGATGAACAGGTATTCGTCTTCGTCGAGGTAGCCGAGATCGCCGGTGCGGAACCAGCCATCGGGCATGATCGCGGCAGCAGTCGCCTCGGGGTTTTCCCAATAGCCGCCGAAGTTGACGATCGAGCGGAAGGCCACTTCGCCAACCCGGTTCGGCGGCAGGACCTTGCCATCATCATCCAGGATGCCGCATTCGATCAGCGGCTTGGTTGCGGTGCCGGTCGAGCCGGGCTTGGCCAGATAGTTTTCGTTGAGGTTGCCGCAGCCGGCCGCATTGGTTTCGGTCAGGCCGTAACCGAGCAGCGGGAAGGCATGCGGCAAAGCTTCCTTGATCCGCCGGACATGCTCGACCGGGCGCGGCGCGCCGCCGGCAGCGAACGAGACGCAGGTGGAGAGATCGTACTTCTCGCGGTTCGGGTGGGTCGCGATCTCGAAGCTCATCAGCGGCACGCCGACGAAATAGGTGACCCTTTCGCGCTCGATCAGCCGCATCGCCTCTTCGGCATCCCACTTGGGCATCAGTACCAGCTTGCGGCCGATCACGAAGCTTTGCAGGAACACCGGCACTTCGCCGGTGACATGGAACAGCGGCACGTTGACCAAGGTACAGGGCTGCACCGTCGGTGCATCACCCCGGTCAGTCATGTGCGTAAGAACCGTCAGCGTCTGGGCAACGAAGGAGAACACCCCTTGCGTCACTGCGCGGTGGTCCGACCAGGCGCCCTTCGACTGGCCGGTCGAGCCCGAGGTATAGAGGATCGTGGCCAGATCATCACCGGTCAGCGCCGGCAGCGGGGTTTCGGCGTCGCCGCCCTTGGCCAGCAGTGCGGCAAGGCCCTGTTCCCAGGCACAGTCATGATCGAACAGCACAACCTGCGTCTCAAGGCCAAGCTCGGCAATTCGGGCCGCGCGCTGCTTGTCGGCAAGAACGATGGTGCATCCGGTCAGTTCGATCCCGGCGGCCATCTCCTCGCCGCTCCACCAGCCATTGAGCAGGCAAGCGCAGCCCCCTGCCATCAACACGCCCATATAGGCGATGATCCAGTTGGCCGAATTGCGCGCGGCAATTCCGATCCGGTCACCCTTCTGGATCGCGTGCCCTCCGGCCAGGCCGCCGGCCACGGTGCGGGCAGCGGCATAGGTCTGGGCGAAGGTCAGGCGGATTTCACCGTCAACCAGGAATTCCGCGTCACCATGCTGGGCGCAGAACATTTCGAACAGCATGGGCAAGGTCGGTGGGGCGTTCTTGAGCATCGGCAGCTGCCGGCCGTACTGCTCAAATTGAGCGGTTTCGAGCATTCCGCCAGGGGCGGTCAGGCGGGCAACAACATCTTCAAGCGCGGTATCGAGTTCGCTGCGCATGCGGCATCCTTCTGTTTGCGATCCGGAATTGCCGCGCCCCTTCAGCGTTGCCCCGGTGTCTCCTCCAATCTTGGCGCCGGGTTTGTTTCCCGGCTTGCTCTGTGCCACAAGCGGTGCCGAAGCGCCCAAGCGGCACCGAACTTCTAAGGGGTTAAACACTTGCTGTCACTATCGCTTGCACAGCTTGCCGCCGCGGCCGGCAGCGCACCGATCCAGTTCAAGGATCTGGGGCTTAGCCCGAACCTGCTAGAGATTGGCGGCTTCGCTCTGCGCTGGTACAGCCTGGCTTACCTGGTCGGGATTTTGGTGGCCTATTGGCATACTTCCAAGGCCGCGAAGACCCCGGGCGCGCCGCTGGCGCAGCGCCATATCGATGACCTGTTCTTTTACTGCACGCTGGGCGTGATCCTGGGCGGACGGCTGGGCTATGCCACCTTCTACACCGGCGGCAGCACCGGGCGGCCCAGCCTGTGGGCCGATCCCGGCGAGATGATCAAGCTGTGGACCGGCGGGATGAGCTTTCACGGTGGACTGATCGGGGTGGTAGTCGCCCTGGCCTGGGTCTGCTGGCGCAACAAGCTGTCGCTGGTTCGGGTGGCAGACTATGTCGCCGTAGCGGTGCCGTTCGGCATGCTGTTCGGTCGGATCGCCAACTTCATCAATGGGGAGCTGTGGGGCCGCGCCGCCGGCCCCGAGGTGCCCTGGGCGATGGTGTTCTGCGACCGTCAGTACGATCCGATCCGCGAAGTCTGCCTGACCAGCGGGATCGCCCGCCACCCCAGCCAGCTTTACGAGGCGCTGCTAGAGGGGCTGCTGTTGGCACTGATCCTGATCCCGCTGTTCTGGAAAACTCGCGCACGCTATCGCCCCGGCCTGCTGGTCGGGATCTTCACGCTGGGGATCGGCCTGGGCCGGTTTGTGGTCGAATACTTCCGCGAACCGGATCAGCAACTGATGGAATTCGCCCGCCAGACCGGCCTGTCGATGGGCCAGTGGCTGACCATTCCGCTGATCGCGCTGGGCCTGTTCTTCCTGATCCGGGCCTTGCGCCGACCTGAACTGGGAAGCGGTACGCCAACCGCGCAATGAGCGAGGAAGCCCCAAAGGACCCCCTGGCGGCGATTTTCCGGCGCCTGATCGCCAATACCGGGCCGATCAGCCTGATGCATTACATGGGCGAAGCGAATACCCGCTATTACGATTCGCGCGACCCGCTTGGTGCGGCCGGCGACTTTGTCACCGCGCCGGAAATCAGCCAGATGTTCGGAGAGCTGATCGGCCTGTGGCTGGCCGATATGTGGATCAACGCCGGGCGCGAGGAACCGGTCCACTATGTCGAACTTGGCCCGGGTCGCGGCACGCTGGCGCAAGATGCCTTGCGCGCGGCCAAACGCTATGGGCTGGAACCACATGTGCATTTCGTTGAAAGCTCGACCGAACTGAAGGACGTCCAGCTTGCCGCAATCGCGAATGCGCAGTGGCATCACGATTTGTCGACTGTGCCGCCCTATGGCCCGATCCTGCTGATCGCCAATGAGTTCCTCGACGCACTTCCGGTCCGGCAACTGGTCAAGACACCAGAGGGTTGGCGCGAGCGAATGGTCGTACCCCAGGGAGAAGGTTTTGTTTGCGTAGCCGGATCACAGCCGATGGACGCCGCCGTGCCCGAAGCGCGACGTGCCGCCGAGCCGGGTACGATCATCGAAACCTGTCCGGGCGCCGCCGCAACAGTCTATGAAGTCGCGGGGCGGCTGGTCGAACAGGGCGGGGCTGCGCTGTTCATTGACTATGGCCACGATCAGATCCGCGACGGATCAACCCTGCAAGCGGTGCGCGATCACATGAAGGTCGATCCGTTTTTCAATCCCGGCGAAGCGGACCTGACCGCCCATGTCGATTTTGCCACGCTCGCCCCGATCGCCTTGTCGCGCGGCTGCAAATGGCTCGGCACGGTCCCGCAAGGACGTTGGCTGCGCAACCTGGGGATCGAGGCCCGCGCCCAGACCCTGGCCGCTGCCGCGCCGCAGCACGCCGCAGCGATCGAAAGCGCCAAGGAACGCCTGGTCGGCGAGGGCCAAATGGGGCTGCTGTTCAAGGTGATGGGGCTGGCTTGCCCGGCCTGGCCCGGCGGGGCCGGGTTCTGAGCGCGAAACTGCTTTCGGCTGTAACCGGTTTGCGTGCCGGACGCCGCTTGGCTATGCGCTGAAAGCCCAAGAGGAGTTTCCATGCGCGCCACCCCCGACTTCGATTTCGCCCTGCCCGAAAGCGCCATGATGATCCGCGAGGCGGCGGGCCGCTTTGCCGATGAGAAGATCGCGCCGCTGGCCGCGCGCGCTGACGCCGAGGACTGGTTCCCGCGCGACGAGCTGTGGGCGGCGATGGGCGAGCTGGGGCTGCACGGGATCACCGTGGAGGAAGAATGGGGCGGGCTGGGGCTCGGCTATCTCGATCATGTCATCGCGGTAGAGGAAGTCAGCCGGGCCAGCGCCTCGATCGGGCTCAGCTATGGCGCGCACAGCAACCTCTGCGTCAACCAGATCCGCCGCTGGGGCAACGATGAGCAGAAGGCCAGATACTTGCCCAAACTGGTCAGCGGCGAACATGTTGGCAGCCTGGCGATGTCCGAAGCGGGCGCGGGATCGGATGTTGTCTCAATGAAGCTGCGCGCCGATGCCGCACAGGGCGGCTACCTGCTCAACGGCACCAAGTTCTGGATCACCAACGCCACCTGCGCCGATACCCTGGTGGTCTATGCCAAGACAGCGCCCGAATCCGGATCGCGCGGGATCACCGCCTTCCTGATCGAGAAGGACGACGAGGGCTTCAGCATTGGCCAGAAGATCGACAAGATGGGGATGCGCGGCAGCCCCACTGCTGAGCTGGTGTTCAACGATTGCTTCATCCCCGAAGAGCGGATCATGGGGCCTTTGCATGGCGGCGTGGGCGTGCTGATGAGCGGGCTCGATTACGAGCGCGTGGTGCTCGCCGGGCTGCAACTCGGCATCATGCAGGCCTGCCTCGATGTGGTCATCCCGTACCTGCGCGAGAGGAAGCAGTTCGGCAAGCCGATCGGCGCGTTCCAGCTGATGCAGGCCAAGGTCGCCGACATGTACGTCGCGCTGCAATCGGCGCGGGCCTATACCTATGCCGTCGCGAAAAGCTGCGATGCCGGCCTTACCACCCGCTTCGACGCTGCGGGCGCCATCTTGCTGGCGAGCGAGAATGCCTTCCGCGTGAGCGGCGAGGCGGTGCAGGCACTGGGCGGCGCAGGCTATACCAAGGACTGGCCGGTCGAACGCTATCTGCGCGATGCCAAGCTGCTCGATATCGGCGCGGGGACCAACGAGATCCGGCGGATGTTGATCGGGCGCGAACTGATCGGCGCGGCGGGCTGACCATCGGCATGATGAACCGGGATCCTTGGGGAGAACTGCCGACTCCTGCTCTTAAGAGCCTCTATCGCCCGCAAGCCGCGCGCGACTGGGCGCTGACAATCGAGCCGATGATCTACTCACCCAGCTATTGGGGCGCAGCGAAACTGGAGGAGGAACTGGTGGTGCTGCGCCGGGGCGAGGATGTCTGGATGTCGCTGGCTCCGCTTGAGCTTGAAAGCCAGGTGATCGGGATCGCCGCCGCTTCGGGCCATGTGGTCGTGATGGGACTGGGGCTGGGCTGGGCGGCGGCTGAATGCGCCTTGCGCGATCAGGTTGAGGCCGTGACGGTGATCGAGGCCGACCCGGCAGTCATCGCATTGCACCGGGACCTGAACCTGTTCGCGCGCCTGCCCGGCCAGTGCGGTGACAAGGTCAGGATCGCGGCGCACGATGCCATGACCTGGCAGGCCGACCGCCCAGTCGATATCATGATGGCGGACATCTGGCTGCCGCTGATCGGGGACACCGATCGGGCTGCTGAAGTGGGCCAGATGCAGGCCAATGTTGCGGCACGCGCGGTCTATTTCTGGGGGCAGGAGCTTGAGCTGGCGCGCCAGGCGGTGGCCCAGGGCCTCGCAATCGACGAGGCCGGGATTGCCGCAGTGGCGGACACCTGGGGCCTGCCGCTTGTCGGCCCCCAAATGCCGGACTATGCCGCCAGAACACGGGCCGCCGCCAAGGCCTGGATGCGTGGCCGCTGGCTGCCAGGCACGGAGAACCCATTCGCATGACCGCCCCTGTCCTTCCCACCACCCTCAACCCCGAGGACCCACAGGCGCAGGCCCGCGCGGCGCACAACCGTGCTTTGGCCGCCGAGCTGCGCGCCAAGGTGGCCGAGGCCGCGCTGGGCGGGAACGCAAAGAGCCGCGAACGCCACACCAGCCGTGGCAAGCTGCTTCCGCGCGAGCGCGTCGAACGCCTGCTCGATCCCGGCTCGCCCTTGCTCGAAATCGGGCAATTGGCGGCCTGCGACATGTACGAGGGCGAGGTGCCGGGCGCCGGGATCATCACCGCGATTGGCCGCGTATCGGGGCGGATGTGCATGATCGTCGCCAACGATGCGACGGTGAAGGGCGGCACTTATTACCCGATGACGGTCAAGAAGCACTTGCGCGCGCAGGAGATTGCCGAGGCCAACCACTTGCCGTGCATCTATCTGGTCGACAGCGGCGGAGCCAACCTGCCGCACCAGAGCGAGGTCTTTCCCGACCGTGATCACTTTGGCCGGATCTTCTTCAACCAGGCGAACATGAGCGCCAAAGGCATCGCCCAGATCGCCTGCGTGATGGGCAGCTGCACCGCCGGCGGGGCCTATGTCCCCGC
>CAZOSI010000075.1:0-14525 GCA_964582485.1 uncultured Novosphingobium sp. | reverse complement strand
ATTGGACCGATCAGAACGGCACCGACCGCTACGGCTGCGAGATCATCGCCGAGCAGGTCGACTTCCTCGCCAAGGCGAAGGAAGCCTCCAAGGATGAACCCAGGAAGCGGCGCTCGAAGTAGCGCCGCCCCGGTTCATCCGAACCTGAAAATCAATGGCTCCGGCGGGACACCGCCGGGGCCATTTTCTGCGTTCAGCATCCTCCATTCTACGCAGTGATTTGGCCGTCCAATCCGGGGGTAGGGGGTTTGCGGAGAGGCGCAGAACGCCTCGCATTTTTGGCCCTTGTGATGGCTATTTGGTCACATTTACGGAACATTTGAAGAAAATCTGCCTTTGAACGTCTCGTCACAGCGCGACGATTGCGCTATGTCCTTTTCAGAAAAGCTCGCTTTTATGCGGGCTTGAGGGCTGTTTTTCCAATCGGTCAGGACGCCAAAATCATGGCAGTTTGGAAGGCACACCGTACCCGGCGTGGCCGGAAAGTTTCTGGCGGAAATGTGCCAATCCATAGGTGTGTCAATCCTCATGCGCCGGCAATGCGCCAGGATTTGACAATGCGCTCGCCATGCAAATCTAGCTAAATAATTGAGCTAAAGCCTTAAATTTTCGCGTTGACAGCGCGTTGGAACAAATATAGAACATTTTCACTTTCGCAGTGTGGACCAGGCTCCCGGACCTTAGGAGTCGTCCATGAATCGCCTTGTTCCCGTTCAGTCCTGGCTGCCGCAAGAGATCGCGGTGCAGGTCAAATCCCACTGCCAGCAGAGTTGCATGCCGGTGAGCGAATTCATTCGCACGCTGGTGCTCGAAGCCTGCGCCACCGGCCTCGCGGCCAACCGCATCGAGCGCCATCTCGAGTGGATTTCAGCCGACCTCAACTTTGCCGCGGTGGCGCTCGATGCACTGCTCGCCGGACATGCCGACCCCGATCTTCGCGCACGTGTCCATGAGGCCTTTGCGCGCAAGGAAGAGCGTCGACGCAGCGCGCTCGAAGGCGTGGAAGGAGCGGTGCAATGAAACGCAAGATCATCGACTTCAACACCGGCAGCCAGCTCATCGCGCACTTCACCCAGATGTTCGCAGTGGGCTTCAAGGTCCCCATGCTGTGCGGCCTGGTGCTCTATTCCTGGCTGACCTGGTACCAGCTCCAGACCACCTTGAACGACGATCAGGTGACCTTGATCCTGATGAAGATCTACGCCTCTGGCTGGCGCTTCATGGAGTTCGATCCGCACAAGCTGGTGACCCTCAAATCGGCTTTCGGCGGCACGTTCCTGATCGCGATTTCGCGGGTTGAAGACTTTCCGTCAGTCGTCCGGGCCTGGAGTTCATTTACCGCCATCCTCGTTCGCTCGGCCTGGCTCAGCGTGCTGATCGCTCTACCCGCAACTGCGGCGTTCGTGTGGATCGCGGCGCGCTTTGGCCGCCGATCCAAGGAACGCAAGCACCAACGCGGGCGGCGGCTTGTCTCCACCCGGGAACTGCTGCGCATGGTGAAAGCGGTCAACGCTGCGCGCCGCGCCGAGGAGCTGCGCACGGTGCTCGGCAAGGCCTGGCGATTTGCCAGGCGCAGGGAACTCGTGGACGCCGGCCTCGATTTCCGCCCCTTCTCGCTCGCCGGGATCCCCTGGCCGTGGCGCGAAGAGCAGACCCACGCGATGCTGGTGGGATCGACCGGTACCGGCAAGACCGTGGCGCTGATGGACCTGCTCGATCAGGTCCGCGACCGGGGCCATCGCTCGGTCGTGTTCGACCTTACCGGTGCCTACGTCGCGGCCTATTATGATCCCGCGCGCGATACGATCCTGCACCCGCTCGATGCGCGCTGCCCGCGCTGGTCAATCTTCGACGAGTGCAGCAACCCTGCCGAATTCATGGCCGCATCCGAGGCGCTGATCCCGAGCGATGGCGGCGGGGAGGGGCAGTTCTGGGTGCAGGGCGCACGCATGCTGTTCACCAACATGTGCAACTCGCTGGTTGAGCACGACATGGCGACCAATGAGAATCTTGCGACCAAGCTGATGACCGCCGACGTCGAGACCGTCTATCAGTTCGTCAAGGATACGCCGGCTGCGGCGATGTCTTCGCCCGATTCCCCCAAGCTCGCGGACTCGGTCCGCGCGGTGTTCAACGCCAATGCCCAGGCGCTGCTTTACCTGCCTAAGGAGGGGCCGCAGTTTTCGATCCGGAATTGGGTCCAGGAAGGCAAGCAGGACGGCGCGATCCTGTTCATCTCGTCGCGCTATGTCGACCTGCCGGTTTGCCGCCAATTGCTGACCCTGTGGCTCAACAGTGCAGTCAATACGCTGATGGCGGAAGAACCTTCGCGCGCGCTGAAGATGTGGTTCCTGATCGACGAGCTTGGGGCCTTGCACCGGATGCCTGCGCTCGAATCCGGAATGCGCACTGCGCGCAATTTTGGCGGAGCTTTTGTTACCGGTGTGCACACCCAGGCCAAGCTGCGCGAGGTTTATGGCATCGAAGCAGCGCACGAGCTGTCTTCGCTCGCCAAGACCAAGCTGATCCTCGGCAATCCCGATCCCGACACCGCCAAATGGTGCTCGGAAGTGATGGGCAATAGCGAGGTTCAGGACATGAACACCGGTTACAGCTTTGGCTACAGCAAGTCGCGGGATTCGGTGAACCTCAGTCCCGAACAGCGCGAAGTTCGGATCGTCATGCCCGAGGAGATCGGCGATCTCGATCCGCTCCACGGCTACATCTGCCTGCCCGGAAGCCTGCCTCCGGCCCCGATCCATTTGACGTACAAAATGCGATCGAGGATCGCGCCTGGCTTTGTTGCACGGGGTGACTTCGAACTGGTTCGGGGCATCAAGACGCTTCCGGGTCGGCATGAAGCAGATGCCCAAGACTGGGACGATGCGAACGATGATTTGGACACCGACGGCGGCGACGGGGCGGTGAGCGATGAAAGCGGCAAGGGCGCGGAAGCACGACCGGCCGGCCCAAAGGAGCGAACTCTCGACCGCCCACGAAAGCCGCGTCAGGCTGGCCCCCGTGAACGAGGCAGCCAGGCAATGCTCGATCTCGGCCAGGGACTGCCATTACCTTCCGAAAGTTCGGCGATCGGTTCCACGGCAACCGCACAGAACCCGTCTGGTGACCAGGCTCGCAGCGCCCCCGGACTGCCCTCGGCCGAGTCAGACAAGGCAGGCGATGCGGCCAGACAAGCCGGCGAAGGGCAGGGCAGGGCGCATGCGCAGTCTGAAGGCCAGAAGCGCAGTGCGGCGGCATCGAAGCGCTCCGGTCAGCGCCGCGCCATGATCCAGCGTGAAGCCGACGGTCCGTCCGAACCGCAAAAGGATCGCGGCCCCGATCTTGGTGATTTCGGGCCGGGCTAAGGGCGGGTCTGAGGCAGCAAAGGAACCGTTCCTCCCATGTTGTCGGTCGCGCTTGTCAGGTCAGCCGGTGGCGCCGCGAACTACTTTGCGGCCGACAACTATTACACGCGTGCCGATGCCGACCGATCGGGCCAATGGCTCGGCAAGGCTGCCGAAAAGCTTGGCCTGGTAGGGAAGATCGATCCGAAGGTCTTCGAGGCGCTGCTGCGCGGAGAACTACCCGACGGTACCACGGTTGGACGCCCGGGGCAGCCTCACCGCGCCGGGCTCGACCTGACCTTTTCGCTCCCCAAGAGCTGGTCCCTGCTGGCCCTTGTCGGCGGCGATACGCGGATCCTCGCTGCCTACAAGGCCGCTATCACCGAAACCCTCGAATGGGCTGAGAGAAATGGCGCGCAGGCCCGGGTCGAGCGGGCAGGGCGCGAGCGCCTGGTGCGGACCGGAAACCTCGCGATTGCCCTGTTCCAGCACGATACCAACCGCAACCAGGAGCCGGGCGCGCATTTCCACGCGGTCGTCGCCAATGTCACCCAGCTCCCCGACGGCACCTGGCGCGCACTCCGCAATGACAAGCTCTGGAGCACCAATACCCTGCTCAATTCGATGGCGATGGCGCGTTTCCGCGAGCGGGTCAGCGTGCTGGGTTACGAACCGGGGCCAACGCTCAAACACGGCAATTTCGAAGCTCTCGGTGTATCACGCGAAGCTGTCATGACATTCAGTACCCGCCGCGAAGAAGTGCTCGCTGCGAGAACCAAGCTCGATCATGGCGGGCTCCAGACCGGGGTGACAGCGGCACTCATGTCACGGGCCAAGAAGGCTGTAATCGAAGACCGGGCAGCGCTAACCGAACAGTGGCAAGCTCAAGCAGCCGCGCGAGGAATTGATCTCACTTCGGTAATCGAGCGGGCCAACGCGCGGGCGTCCCGGAATCTAGGACTTGTCGGATCGATCGGGACCAAGCTTGGCGAAACCCGAGAGCAGTTACGAGGCTGGTTTGCCTCGCTCGCCGAACAGCTCAATCTGGTGCCGAGCGATCCGCTCCTGCCGCCGCGTCCCGAGCGTGTCGAACGTGAGGACAATGTTGCCGCTTTGGCGGTCGCATCGGCCATCCGGCATCTGTCGGAACGCGAAGCGGCGTTCGAACGGACCGAGATATTGAAGGCTGCGCTCGATTTTGGTCTGCCCACCACGATTGCGCCGATCGAGCGGCAGATCGACCGGCTGCTGGCGAAGAAGGTCCTGCTCAAGGGCAGGAGCGTGGCGAGCGGGATACTGACCACGCTCGATGCACTGCAGATGGAACAACGGATCCTTGGCGAGGTCAGGGAAGGGCGCGACAGTGCCGCGCCGATCATCCCGGCCGACCGGGCCGCAGAACAGCTTCAGGCTCTGTCCGAGGCGCAATCGGGGATCACTCTCAATGGCGGGCAAGAAGCTGCGGGACGGATGATACTAGGGTCATCGCACCGCATCGTCGGGGTCCAGGGGATTGCCGGTTCGGGCAAATCAACCCTGCTGCGCCCTGTCGCTGAGTTGCTGCGCAGCGAGGGACGCCAGGTCATTGGGCTGGCGGTACAGAATACCCTGGTCCAGATGCTCGAACGCGACACCGGGATTTCGTCGATGACCGTGTCGCGGTTTCTGCGCGAACATCGGGAATTGCTCGGTGCTGCTGCAGACTCCCGGATTCTTGGCAAGGCGCGCGAAGAATGGCGTGGCAGCGTAATCCTGCTCGACGAAGCCTCGATGGTTGGCAACGTCGATCTCGAAAAGCTGGTGCGGCTCGCCAACCGCCTTGAGGTCCAACGCTTCGTCCTGGTCGGTGATCGCAAGCAGCTTGGCGCGGTCGATGCGGGCAGACCCTTCGACGTCCTGCAGAAGTCGGGCATGCAAACAGCGGCGATGAACCTCAATACCCGCGCCCGCGATGAAACCTTGCGCCATGCTCAGTATGCCGCGCAGTCGGGCGAAGTCGATCGCGCCCTGGCGCTGCTCAAACCCCATACCATCGAAACGCAGGGCAACCTCGCAAAGACAGCCGCCGAGCACTGGCTGGCCTTGCCCGAAGCCGAGCGTTCCCAAACCGCGATCTTCGTAGCCGGGCGGCGGCTGCGCGGTGAGGTCAATGCCGCCGTTCAGGAGGGACGCAAGGCGCGTGGGGAGATCGGCGCAGATGGACTTTCCCTCGAGACGCTGGTGCGTGTTCAGGCGACACGCGAAGAGCTTCGTCACGCTGATACCTATCGTGCGGGGCAGGTTCTTCAGCTCTCGAGGCCGCTACGGACACAGGGGCTCAAGCGCGGCGAACATCAAGTTGACGCGGTCGATAGGCGCCGCGGGGTTGTAACCATTCGCGATGCGCGTGGGGTAACCCACAAGTTCCGTCCCGCGCGGCTCCGGCCGGGCGAAGAGCGCAGCCCGCTCGAACTCTACGACAAGCAGCAGCTCGAAGTGCACAGCGGTGACCCGGTCCGCTGGACAGCGAGCGATCATCGCCGCGGCCTGTTCAATGCCGATCGCGCCGAGGTTCTCAATATCGGTGAGAATGGCGTGACCGTCAGGACCAGTGCCGGGGTCAAGGTCATGCTCAAGCCCCGCGATCCGATGCTGCGGCGGCTCGATCTCGCCTACGCGCTCAACGCGCACATGGCGCAGGGGCTGACCAGCAATCGGGGAATCGGGGTGATCGACAGCAGCGAACGCAAGCTGGTCAGCGAGCAGAACTTTCTTGTGACAGTGACAAGGCTGCGCGATGCCCTGACCTTGATCGTCGACAGCGGCGACAAGGTTCGGCAAGCGGCCGAGCGCAATCCGGGAACCAAGACCTCGGCGCTCGAAGCGATCCAGCGCCTCGACAATGCGGCGCCAATCGAGGTGCCGGTTGCCGTTCCGGTTGAACCGGCCAAGGTCGAGACCGCGAAATCCGAGACGGCGCGGACCAAGGTTCAGCGGAGCCGCAAGGATCGGGAACTGCAGAAGTCGCGGACGCGCTCGTTCGACTACGGCTTGTGACTGGGGCCTGCGAGGTCAGTTGCGTTGCGAAGGTCGAGGGTTGGCCTGGAGTTGTTCGATCCGCCGGGCGATCTCCTGCCAGGCGGCGATCCCTTCAGCATCTTGTCTGAGGGCGAGGGCGCCCAGCTGCTCGGCAACGTGAAGGGCGGCCTTGTCGCCATGCGCTCTGAGCACCTGGTTGGCACAGGCCCACAGCTCCCAGTCGCTCAGCGGCACCGGTGGCCACGCCAATAGCGGTCCCATTTGAGCACGGTGCGGGTTGCGACCATCATGCAGGACAGGTCCTGGCCCGAGGGGAGGGTACACCAGGCAGCCGTGCGCGAGCCGCCCGCAGAGCCTTCCGAGAGGCACGTCACGGACGGCCCGCGCACGATGACATGCCCGGTTGAAATCGTACCGCGCGCGCCGCCGAACAGGCTGACCAGCGCGTCGCGCGCCTGCAGCGCCGTTGCTGCCGGGCAGGGCTGGTTTTCGCGGCAGGTGCCGTCCATCTCGCGCGCGGCGATGCCGGCGATGCGGACATGGGGTCCTTCGGCGCACCACACCGGTCCGTCGCCGTCATAGACGTGGGTCGGGGTGCAGGTGAATGTTTCGCCGACGGCGACGACCGCGGCGGCCAAGGCAAGAAGCATCATCGGCCGGTTTGCTAATGCATCTTGCACCCGAACCAAAGCACCCGGCCGACGATGTGCACCGTGCGGCGCTCGAGGTTGTTCCAACTTGGGTGGGAAGGATTGTCGCTCGCCACCGAAATCTTGCGACCTTGCGGTTCGATCGCGATCCGCTTGACGTTGAGGCTGTCTTCCATCCTAAGGACATAAGTGCCGTCGCGCCGGCGACTCACCAACCAGGGTCACGAGAAAAGCGATACGCTCATCGCCGACCAGAAATCGACAAGAGTTAAATCGGCCTTCGCCGTGTTGCTGGTCCTCAACTCGCATGATTTTCTTGACCGGCGTTGAGCCGGCACAGTGCCGCAATGACTCATTGCGGTAAGCGGCCTTTGCCCTGCCACAGCGCCGTACCAGCTTCGTTGGTCATGCACCGGATCTATCGATCCAGAAGAGAGCGCAAGTCAGGCGGGAAGAGCAGGGATACATTCCTGCAATTGAAAACTGAAGGCGCCTCGGCGGAGCCTAAGCGAGCGACCCTTCGCTAGGCAATTCCGAAGCACCTTCACAGGTCATATCCAGCATGTGCCCTAAGATATGGTTAATCAGATATAACCGGGTGGATACCATGCCGTGCTTGCAGCTTGAAGCTGGCAGCGAGGTTTGGACGGAGTGCGTGGTCTCGAGCCCTTGTCCACCGTGTCGGAAGGTGCCGCATCGATGCCGGGAAGCATGGCCGCTCACCTGATTGATCCAATACTGTGTGAATTAGGTACAATAACGGATCAGGTTCATGGTAAACTCATAAGGCTATTCCATTAGGCATATCCCCCGAGGCAACCATTGGGGGCAAACATGATGACCAAGATTTTCCTGATTGATAGCGACACCCGCCGCCGGGCCGCAATCTGTCATAGCCTGCACAGTGACAACTTCCATGTAGAACCGTTTGAGAGCGAAGCGGAGATCGATGCCAATCTGCCGCGGGTCGGTGCCTTGGTGATCCATGACGACGGAGAGCGCATCGCCAAAACGGTGGAGCGCATGTCCGACATCGGGAAGTGGCTGCCGATAATCGGTTTTGCTGAGCAGACCGATGTGCGCAAAGTCGTTGCCGCCATGCAGAATGGTGCAAGCGACTACCTGGCCTGGCCATTCTCGGCGCGTGATATCGTCACGTCGCTCAATATTACCGCTGAATACTCGGACGGGGTGTGCGGAGCGCGGCTGCGCGAAGTCAAGGCGCGCAGCATGATCAAGAAGTTGACCCAGCGGGAACGCGAGGTTCTGACTGGTGTCGCCGATGGCCTCTCCAATCGGCTCATCGCTGAACGCCTTTCGATCTCTCCGCGAACCGTCGAAATTCATCGGGCAAACATGCTGGGGAAAATTGGCGCAAGCCACAGCAGTGAAGCAATCCGGATTGCAATCGAGGCTTCGCTGTCAGTTTGATCAAGGCTCTGCCTGCGGCTCATATTGACACTCGGTTGCTCTCTGCGCAGGCGCGATTTCCATTGGTGGCTTGCGCTAAGCCTAGCAACGCATTGCAACGTATCTTTCGGATGGCGCGGCGCTGCCAGGGCTTTCGAAACATTGCGATCCCGGGGCGGATGCGTTCCTCTGGCCGCGCGTCTGAGCTTGCGATCACCAGCAAAGGCTAATTCGCATTAAGCATTTTCTGCATCCGTACGCTTAACCATCACCCGATATATCTCGAACAGTAGCGCTGGCGATAACCCCAGAGACGGTTGTTTGAAGCGAGTTGGTGGCTTTCCGGCCGGCAATAGCCAGGTCGCGAAGCTGAGCGAGATCGGATTCTGCTGTGACGGTTGGCTCCAGTGCACAACACGCAATGATCGATATTGCAGTTCTTCCGCTTAGTCGCTGCGAAGGACGGTGGGTTGCCGAATGCCTCATCGAGGCTCGCGGAGCTCATCCTGTGCGATCTGGCGCCCGGGTCTCCTCTCTTTCCGCTACAGGCTGTAACGTTCGGCATGAGCAGGTGACACTCCGCGCTGGCCAGTTTGTCGAGTTACATTTCTCGAATATCGCTGCCGTGTCAGGCTTGGTCAGGTGGTCTCGTGGTCGCAGCATTGGAATCGAATTTCTGCGGTTGATCGATCAGCGGACCTTCAAGCTGCTTGGCAATGCCAGATGAGAATGTCCTTAGCTCAGGGTCGCAGGTCGCGCGCCATGGCGATACTTTGCCTTCTGCAGGCCCCGCAGGGACGTCCATGCTGAGATGAACGCGCCGTCATCATCGTTCATGTCCCGGTTTTCACGCAGTCCGCCAGCCAGCGGATCGCCGGTCGGCGTCGGCGCGCCCGAGAAAGTTTCGGCGAAATTTTGCCAGGTCTTCGAGAATCTCGCGCTGGGCGGAGTGTGGGTGACGGACGCCGCAGGTCAGGTGACCTACCTGTCGAACCTCATTCGGAAAATTCTGGGCGATGTGCAGCTTGGGCCAGGCATGCATCTGTGCTCCTTGTTCGAGCGGAGCGATCATGAAGGCGACGCGGTTGGCTCGCTTCGCTTGGCGATGACACGAAGGACGCGTTTCGATCGATTGCCATTGCCAATCACGATTGACGGCGAAACACGCTGGTGCTCGCTTTCCGGGGAGGCGCAGTTCGATGCTACCGGCGAGTTTGAAGGCTTTTTCGGCTTTTGCTCGGACATAACCGACGATCGGCGGGCGGCCGAAGAAACGGCCCAGCTCGCCATGCATGATCCTCTGACTGGCCTGCTCAATCGGCGCCGAATGACTTCGATGCTCGAGCGAACTCTGGCATCGTTTCGCCAACAAAACCGCCCTTGTGCGACCATGCTCATTGACCTCGATCGCTTCAAGCAGGTCAATGACACACTTGGTCATGGCATTGGCGATGCTTTACTAAAACAGGTCGCCGAGCGCCTCGTCACCATCGTCGGCGATCGCGAAAAAGTGTGCCGGCTGGGCGGCGATGAGTTTCAGGTCCTGCTGCCTGGCCAGGAGGACCGCGGTGTCCTCGGGGACTTGGCAAATCGCATTATCGCAATGTTGTCTCAGCCATATACCGTTGAGGGCTCGCGGTGCATCATTGGCGCGTCGGTCGGCATCGCCGTCAGCCCGTTCGATGGGGCAGAGCGGAGCGAGCTGGTCAGAAATGCGGACCTTGCCTTGTATTCCGCCAAGCATGGCGGAAGAGGCAGGTTCTGCTTCTTTTCGCGCGAACTGCTTGAAGCGGCCGAAGAACGACGCCTGCTCGAACAGGATCTCCACGATGCGATCGAGCGCGGAGAGCTGGAACTGTTCTACCAACCGGTCGTTGGTGCCCAGTCTAACAAGGTATCCGGTGCAGAAGCGCTTGTGCGCTGGAACCATCCAACGCGGGGCCGCATATCCCCTTCGACCTTTATCCCGATTGCGGAGGAATCAAGCCTGATTTGCCGAATTGGCGAATGGATCCTGCGCAAGGGCTGCGAAGATGCCGCTAAGTGGAAGACACCGCTGCGCCTAGCGGTGAATGTCTCGCCTGTGCAATTCGTCGATGCAGGATTCCCCACGATCGTGGCCCAGGCGCTTGCCGCAACTGGCCTTTCCCCCGAGCGACTTGAATTGGAGATAACTGAAGGCGTCTTTCTCGCCGATGACGCTTCTACCGATGAAACATTTTCCGCCCTGAAAGGGCTTGGCGTGCGCCTGGCGCTCGACGATTTTGGCACAGGCTATTCATCTTTGGCCTATCTCAAGTCCGCGCCTTTCGACAAGATCAAGATTGACCAGAGCTTTGTGCGGGGGGCGACAGTGGATGGCTCGCGCAACCGGGCCATTATTGCTGCGATCATTGGTCTCGCCACAGCACTCGGCATGGAGACGACCGCCGAAGGCGTCGAGACATTCGATCAGCTCGCCATGGTCAGGGAGCAAGGGGTCAGCCACATTCAGGGTTATATCTATTCGCCCGCGATACCCGATCGAGAGTTCCAGACCCAGGCCTATCACGCCGATTGGGGCATTGAACCGACTGGCTATGCCAAGCAGCGCCATGAGCGCATGACTATGTATCGCAAGATTGGCGCGATCCACGATGACTTCTACTACACGGTGATGCTGCGCAATCTTTCTGCTTCGGGCGCCTTGATCGAGGGGCTGCTGGATGTCCCCGCCGGCACTCAATTTGTACTCGATTTTGGCGATGGACAGTTGGAAGTGGCGACCGTGCGCCGCAGCCGAGGTTCGCAACTCGGCATCGCGTTTGAAAATCACCTCGTCAGCGACGGCAACGGCGGGCTCTGTACGCGCTGCCGGGTAACGCCGTACCTGCTCGCCGCTGCCGGCCTACCGGACTTTTCGAGTTCGACCGGACCAAGGGCGGTTGTCGGGCAGAAAGGCGCAAAGGTCAGTATTCCGAGCTTCGCCTCAGCGATCGAATTGCGCGCACAAAGCAAGAGCCGCGAAGCAACGGCCTAGAATTTGGCGAGCAGCCTGAAGCGCTACCAATCCGATCGCGAGGAAAGACCTTCTGAACCCGACTGACCGGTTGCAGACGGACGGAACCCTAGGCCGCATTGCGCCGGAGCCTGACCAGGTTGAATTCGCTCTGTCATGGATGCGTAACCAGCGGCGCAATGTTGGCATATTTGCGGTGATAGTGGTCAAGGACCGGGCCATATATCGGGCGAGCGAATTCCGCGCCAAATTGATTTCCACAGGACCATTGAACCGTTGCTTCAAGGACGCCAAGCCCGTCCGGACTAACCAGGATTCTGGAACCGTTCCTGGGCAACCGACTTTCTACCGCGATAGTGCAGTTACTGATCGACAAATCGAGCAGCCTGCCCGTTATGCGCAAGCCATTTTCAGTGCGGATCTGCACAGTCCAATGGTTCGAAAGGCGGGTATGCTTGCTGGGCGACACGCCACCGGGCTATCGAACAAAAATATATCATTGGTTAACAGGGTAAAGCCTGATTGGGGTCAGTCAGACGCTCGCCTAGGCGCGGATTTGCGTTCGTTCTGATTTAAGGGTGGACGCGTTCAAGGCAGTGCAGGTTGCAGTGCCACCGGCTTCGCCGCACAAGACAGCCGCCCGGCACTCGAGCGCTGCAAAGACCAGCTCCAATGCAGTGTTTGTGCGCAGGCTCCCATCTCCATGCTGGCCCAACGATCGATAGGCAGCTTTTCGTTGGTGAGCGAACGGACCAGATGGCGATTGAGCGCAAATGGGCGGCCTTTGCGTCCATGGATTCGGGTGTCTTGTCCTGGGCCAGGTAGGATTGGAAAATTCAACCTGCGGAAAAGAAGCCGTCTATCCTCGCTGCAAAAAGTGAGCATGCATTTACCAAATGGTAACTATCAAACGATATACCGTCCAAATGCTTGGTGCACCCACCTGGCAGGAATCCGGTGGCCGCGCAATCTCACTCCCAGGTCTGATTGCGCGGCCATTGGTCTATGCACCAAGCCTTGCTCGCATCCATTCGGCCGCACCTATCGCATCAAGCGAGTAAAGCTGGCTTTCCGCATAGGTCTGCCGGTGCGGGGAGATCACCTTCTTGCAGAGCTTGTCCGACCAGCGGACTGGCCGCACACCCGATGCTTGGTTGTCAGAACTTTCGCCAAGGCTGCAATGCAGGTTGATGGGGCGCGCGCTGTTCAGGCAAGTTCGCTGCGGGCATTGAGGCAACTATCAGCAAGCGCCTTGCTTTCAGGGCGGCGATAGTGAGTTTGTGCGGCGAAAGTGAGTTTGTCGGCTCCGGATTTGCCTTTGGTAGGCACCATATGGCCGCAAGCTGAGTTGCTGTCCTGATCAGCAAGGGCATCCGGACTCATAGGGTCGAAACTCCCATGAGCAGCTGCCGAAGCTCTTGCAGATGGCGTGAACCTCTAAGCTGGCGATGTCACACAGAAGGTCGGTACGATCATCTCCTGGTTCCGGTTAATCTCCCGGTGCCGGTTAGCCTGCAGGCCGCTTTGCGAAAGACCAGCAATATTGTGTCAATGCGATGTCCGTTCTTGCATGCTGAGCTACTGGAGCTTGCGTCCAAACCACAGCACCCTTCCGACGATGTGGACTGCCCTGCGATCAAGGCTATTCCAGCTTGGATATGCCGGGTTATCGCTGACAACCGAAATCTTGCGACCTTGTGGTTCGATCGCTATCCGCTTGACGTTGAGGCTATCGTCCATCCGCAGGACATAGATCCCGTCGCGCAGCCGACTCTGGTTATCGCCCAGATCGACCAGCACGTCATCACCATCGCTCAGTGTCGGCTCCATCGAGTCCCCTCGCACGCCGATAATCGACAGGCCCGAGGATTTGGTTGCGGTGAGCTTGCGCAGCCAGTTGGGGTCAAACCCGAACTGTGCGCTCTTGGCTTCCATTTCTGCGAGCGCGCCGTGCCCGGCTGAGGCTTCGACCGAAAGCATGGGGACATGAACAAGATCAACCACCGGGCCTGTCTGGCGATTGGGTCCTCCGAGCAAAACTTCTTCGACCCCGAAGAACCGCGCAAGGATCGCACGATCGCGCTCGTCGAGCTGGCGCGGACTGCCTTTGCGCAGGAACTGCTGGATATAGGTGGTGTTACGGCCAAGCAGGCGTGAGATGCCCGAATACTTGCAACGCCGCTCAGCGATCAATCGCTCAAGCGTCTCGCGAACTTCGATGTCTCGCGGCCCCAATGCATGTTTCATAGGAATATTTCCTAGACTCTAGGATTTCCATCCTATACGGAACAAAAGAAGAACGCAAGCCTTAAGTGAGTCATGCGATGATGGAACTCCTGGATCAGATCAAGCTCTACCTCGCACAACACCGAATGCCGCCGAGCAAGTTTGGGAGGCTTGCCGTCAGGGACCCGAGATTTGTCGAAGATCTGAAAGGGGGAAGGGTGCCACGGGCCAAGACATGCCGGCGAGTGCAAGCATTTTTGCGACGCACGGAAAGTCCACCCCCGCAGGAGATGCACTGAAGCACGCTCAAGTATAAACGCCAGGCTTGAATTTCCTCGCAAGACAACTTCGAAGCGGGGTTGCCAGCAAGACCGGCGGTGGGTCAGGCTTTTGATTGCGTCTTGGGCAGGCCAGGTTGCTTGACCAAAGCCGGAATCGCCTTTCACGCTGCTCTGCAGGTTGTTCCGCTGTCATGCGCGCGCCAACGACTGGTCGCAGCGGGCGATGCTGAATGCTCAATCTGTAGCAATGCGCAGTGGGCGCTCCGGGGCCTCGTTCGAACGTGCTTGCGATGTCCTTTGTTGGACGATTTGCGCAAATATGTAGTCACCCGGAGCGTGCAACTGAGTGTTAACTACATTCCCGTATGTGGAAGGCATGACAAGAAAGAATGGCCTTCGATCGCGCATCTGGCTGATCAGCTCAGCAGCAATGCTGGGCTTGGCGCCCCAAGCCGCATCCGCCGCGGGTGTGTCGGCGGGGACGCTGATCCAGAACACCGCTACAGCGACCTATACCGCTGGTGCTGCCAGCGGATCGGTCACTTCGAACACGGTAACCGTGAAGGTGGATGAGCTGCTCGACGTCGCCGTCGCCGGG
>CAZOSI010000074.1:5428-14663 GCA_964582485.1 uncultured Novosphingobium sp. | reverse complement strand
GGTCGCCGGTGTGTGGTGGATCATGATCAAGGGCGAATGGTCCTGGGCGCGCGGTCCCAAGCATGGTGCCACCACCGAAAATGTGAAGCGCTACATCGATTTCGCTGCGGCCAACGGGATTGCCGATGTTCTGGTCGAGGGCTGGAACGTCGGCTGGGACGGTGACTGGTTCGGCAACGGCCACGACATGGACTTCGCGCAGCCGACCGAGGACTTCGACGTCAAGGCGCTGGTCGCCTATGGCAAAAAGAAGGGCGTGCGCCTGATTGGCCACCACGAAACCGGCGGCGCGGCCACCCATTACGAAGAGCAGTTCGACAAGGCGTTCAGGTTCGCCGCAGACAACGGCTACATGGTGGTCAAGACCGGCTATGTCACCGACGCGGCGCAGATGGAGCGCGAGGACGCCGACGGGCGCAAGTACCGCGAATGGCACGAAGGTCAGTGGATGGTGAACCACCAACTGCGCAAGGTGCAGACCGCCGCGCGCTACAAGATCGCGATCGACAGCCACGAGCCGGTCAAGGGTACCGGCCTGCACCGCACTTACCCCAACTGGGTCGCGCGCGAGGGCATGCGGGGGATGGAATACAATTCCTGGGCAGGCAAAAACCCGCCCGAGCACGAGGCGAACATTGTCTTCACCCGAATGCTTGAAGGGCCAATGGACTTCACCCCGGGGGTGCTGAGCCTTGAGGGCGAAAAGGGCAGTGCGATCCTATCGACCAAAGCCAAGCAGCTCGCGCTCTACGTGGTGATCTATTCACCTGTGGTGATGGCCGCCGACACGCCTGAAAACTATGCCAAGCACATGGATGCCTTCAAATTCATCCGCGACGTGCCGACCGACTGGGATGAGACCCGGGTGCTCAACGGCGAGGTCGGCGACTATGTCACGATCGTGCGCAAAGAGCGCGGCGGGCCGGACTGGTACCTTGGCGCAGTGGGCGATGAAGTGACCCGCACGGTCAGCTTCAAGCTCGATTTCCTGACCCCCGGCAGCAAGTACGTTGCAGAGATTTACCGCGACGGTGACGATGCCGATTACCGCACCGACAAGCGCCATTCGATCGTGATCGAGCAGCGATCGGTGTCGGCGTCCGACAGCATGACCCTGCGGCTTGCCCCGGGCGGCGGGGCAGCAGTGCGGTTCCGGCGGCTCAAGTGATCGGGCGGCTGCTGGCGGCGCTGCTCGCGCTGGTGCTGGCCGCACCGGCGCTGGCTGCGGCCGATCAGGGGCGGCTGGTCGAGATCGAGCGGATGGCTGCGGCTGGCCTGCCCGACCAGCGGCTGACGATCTGGTTGCCGCCGGGCTATGATGCCTCGAAGCGGCGTTATCCGGTGCTTTACATGCACGACGGGCACAACCTGTTTGATCCGGCCAAAAGCAATTTCAACAAGATCTGGGCGGCTGACAAGGCGATGCTGGCGGTGATCGCCGGTGGCAAGGTTGAACCGCACATTATCGTTGGGGTCTGGGCGCCGGGGAAGGACCGCTATCGCCAGTACCTGCCTAAAGCAGCCTATGATCGCGCGCCCACTGGTCTGCAGGGGCGGATGGACGCCATGGCCAGCGGACCGGTCGTGTCGGATGCCTATCTGGCCTGGCTGGCCGGGCCGCTCAAGCAGTGGGTCGATCAGGCCTATCGCACCCGGCGGGAGCCCCGTCACACTGCAATCATGGGCTCGAGTATGGGCGGGCTGATGAGCTGCTGGGCCTTTGTCGAACGCCCCGACATCTATGGCCGCGCGGCCTGCATTTCGACGCATTGGCCGCTGGTCATGCCAGTTGAGGGGGAAGCTGCTGATGCCGAGCGGATCGCGCTCCACAAGGCCTGGCTGATCGATCGGCTGGGACGCCCGAATGGGCGGCGGCTGTGGCTGGATATCGGCACCGGAACGCTCGATGCCTTCTATCCGCCCTATCAGCAGGCGGTCAGCGATGCGATTGCCGCCAAGGGTTGGAAGCCGGGCCGCGATTGGCAGGGCAGGGTCTATCCCGGCGCCGAACACGAAGAGAACGCCTGGGCCCGCCGCTTGCCCGAAATATTTACCTGGGTGCTGCGCAAGTAGTCAGACCGGCCGCGGCAAGGCGGTGGTGGCCTTCATCTTTTCCATCGAGAAGCTGGAACTGACATCCGCGATATCGGGGACTGCGGCGATCAGCTTGCGATAGATCCGGTCGTAGTGCGCGATGTCGCGGACCACGATCTTGAGCAGGTAATCGACATCGCCGGCCATGCGGTGGCATTCGCTGATCTCGGCAATCCCGGCAATTCCGGCGCTGAACAGATCGAGCCAGGCCGGGTCATGGCGCTGGGTGCGGATCGCGACAAAGACAGTGGTGGCCAGGCCAAGCTTCTCGGCATCGAGCAGCGCAACCCGGCGGGCGATAATCCCGCTGTCTTCCAGCCGCTTGATCCGCCGCCAGCAGGCGTTGCTCGACAGGCCGACCCGGTCCCCAACTTCATGCACCGCCAGCGAGGCATCGGCCTGAAGGATGCCAAGGATGGCCCAGTCAATCGCATCCAATTGCGGATTTTCAGCCATCATTGGGATAAAATATCCATAATCTCGCCGAATTACCAGAAAAACGGTGAAGAAATCCCCGATTTTATGAGCTATTCCTCCGTTCGCACAGGGGGAGTGTCGCATGAATCCGCACAAACTGTTTACCGAGCACCCCGCCAGCGTTGGCGAGAGCTATGGCGAGCATCTGGCGATGTCGAGCGGGTTCGGGATTCGCATGATCCTGGGCGGCTGTGCCTGCATCATCCATGGGCTGCTGCCCTTCCTGTTTGTCCGCACAGGCAGCACGCAGATTTCCGAATTGCACCAGACCATGGTCACCAACCGCCGCCGCAAGGCAATGCCGGCGGTGCTCGATTTCGTGATCTAATCCAGCAGCAGAATCGCAAAGCCCAAGGCGCAGACGAAGCTGGCCAGGGTTGCTGTTGCGACCGGGATGATCGCGCGCCAACCCACTTCGAGCAACAGATCCATCCGGCTGCGCATCGCGGTGGCGGTGACCGCCAGCAGCAGCAGGCCCTTGGACAAGGTCAGTCCGGCCTTGGCCCAGTCTGCCGGGATCGCGACCAGGCTGTTCAGTGTGACCATCCCCAGAAACGCTATGATGAACCAGGGGATGGCCATCCGCCGCCACAGCGGTTGCCCTTTGGCTTCGCCCGCTGGGCCGATCACCAGACTGATCAGCGCCACCAAAGGGGCGAGCAGCGCGACGCGGGCCAGCTTGACGATTGTAGCCTGCGCACCGGCCGGATCGGAAAAGGCAAAGCCGCCGCCGATCGCCTGCGCGACATCGTGGATCGAAGCGCCGATCAGGAACCCGGCCTGCGCATCGCTGAGATTCAATTGGACGGCGAGCACCGGATAGACCGTCATGGCCAGCGCGCTCGCCAAAGAGACCCCGACCAAGGTCAGCGCGAACTGTGCCTGGCTGAGCCGTTCCTTGCCGATAACCCCGTAGAGTGCCAGTGCGGCGCTGGCTCCGCAAATGGCGGTCGATCCGCCCGCCAGAATGCCTGCATAGCGCGATTGCCCGGCGATCCGCGCTCCCGCCAGGCCTGCCACCAGGGTAACGGCCATCACCACACCCAAGGCCGCGAACGGGGCGAGGCCGACCATCCCGATCTGGGCGAAGGTCACTTGCAGCCCAAGCACCACGATTCCCCAACGCAGGCAGGTGCGCGAGGCAAAGTCGAGTCCGGCATGGGTCCGCTCGTCATGCGAGACGAAGTTGAGCGCCAGCCCGACCAGCAGGCCAAGCAGGATAATCGGAAAACCGTAAAAGCCCGATAGCCAGGCTGCGGCGCCGGCCGCAACTGCGCAGAGCGCCAGACCGGGAAACAGCGGCGGGCGTTTGGCCGGGACGGGAGCGGTCTCGGCCAGATGGAGTTCGCCAAACAGGTCACCGCCGTGCGGCAGGTTGTCCCAATCGACCGTCTTCAGGTTGCGCTGCATCGTTCCCCCAGCAGACCGGCCGGCTGCTTGGCCTGTCTTGCGGTGTCATGGCGCAAAACGGCGGCGAGGCAAAGGCCCCGCCGCCGCTTTTCGAAGGTCGGGTCAATGATCGCCGAGCGCCTTGTCCTCGTTGGCGCGCTTGATGACGTAATGCCGGATGTTTTCGGCTTCGGCATCGTTCAGCTCATCTTTCCAGCTGATCATTCCATTGGGTGCCAGCGCTCCGCCGATCACGATCTGGTTCCACATTTTGGGATCACCCAGCGATCCGGCCCGGCGCAGATCGCGCGTCAGACTGCTGCCGATTGCCGCATCGCCGTGGCATACGCCGCAGAATTGGCCAAAGTTGGCTGCGCCCTGGGCTATTTGCGCTGGCGTGCCCGTGATGGCCGGCGGATCAAGCCGGGGCCGTGATTTGTCAAGCGGAGGCAGTTTGGCCGTTCCGCCGATCTTGAAGACCAGCAAACGTGAAACATTCTTGATCGGTCCATGCGGCTCTGCAACCAGTCCGCCGGCAAGCGGCCAGGCTCCGCCCCATCCGGCAAGAACCGCCACATATTGCTGGCCGCCAACCGTAAAGGTCGATGCTGGTGCGACCACCCCGGTCTGAGCATCAAAGCTCCACAACTTCCGGCCCGAAGCCGTGTCATAGGCGGAAAATTCGCCCGCCATGTTGCCTTGGAACAGCAGGCTGCCGCCAGTGGCCAGCATGCCGCCATTCCAGGCGCCATTGAAGGTGATCTTCCACCGGGCCTTTTGCGATACCGGATCCCAGGCAATCAGTTCGCCGGTCGTGGCGGCAATCGCCGCGGCGCGAATTTTGGGATCGGCCGGCATCGCGCCCGAGGCAAGGTCCAGCCCAACGTTGAAGCCGTGCTTGTTGGCTTTCCAGTCAGGCTTGTGGATGAACGGGAAGGCCGAATTGATTGCAGGGATGAAGACCAGGCCCTGTTTGGGGTCAAACGCCATCGGGTGCCAGTTATGCGCCCCGATTGGTCCCGGCGAGCCCAGGAACATCTGCCCCGTCCGGTAATAGCGCGATTGCGGGTTTTCGATGGGGCGACCAGTCTTGATGTCAAATCCAGTTGCCCAGTTTACAGGAACATAGTTGTTGGCGCTGATCAATTTTCCGTCAGTCCGATCCAGCACGAAGAAGAAGCCATTCTTCGGCGCCTGCATCAGTACCTTGCGTTTCTGCCCGCCAATGTCGAGATCTGCCAGCATGATGTGCTGGGTGGCGGTATAGTCCCATGTTTCGCCCGGCGTGGTCTGGAAGTGCCAGACATATTCGCCGGTCTTGGGCCGCAGCGCCACGATCGAAGAAAGGTAAAGATTGTCGCCCTTGCCGTTCGAACGGTAATGCTGGTTCCAGGGCGAACCATTGCCGACCCCGACATAGAGCAAATCCAGCTGCGGGTCATAGGCCATGGCATCCCACATGGTGCCACCGCCGCCCTGCTTCCAGAATTCGCCTTCCCAAGTGGCTTCCGCCTTTTTGAGGTGTTCTTCCTTGTTCTTGCCCGGTTCGTCCGGAACCGAATAGAACCGCCACAGTTCCTTGCCGCTATCGGCATCGTAGGCCGTCAAGAATCCGCGAACGCCCATTTCGGCGCCGCCGTTGCCGATGATCACCATTCCGTTGATGACCCGCGGCGCGCCGGTGATGGTATAAGGCTTGGATTGGTCGAGCGTAACCTTGTGCCACACTTCCTTGCCGGTCTTGCGGTCAAGTGCAATAAGCCGGCCGTCGAGCGTGCCCAGAAACAGTTTGTCACCCCAGGCGGCCATGCCGCGGTTGACGACGTCGCAGCAAGCTGCAACCGCGCGTTCGCCCGGAACCTGGGGATCGAATTCCCATTCCAGCTTGCCGGTCAGCGCGTCATAAGCCTTGGCCTTCGACCAGGCAGTGGTGATGTAGATCTTGCCATCAATCGCCAAAGGCGTTGCTTCCTGGCCGCGTGAGGTATCTAGATCGGCATACCAGGCCAGGCCCAGGTCTTTGATATTGGTCTGATTGATCTGATCGAGCGGGGAATAGCGCTGTTCGTCGTATGTGCGGCCATATGACAGCCACTCGCTGGGATCGGCCTTGATGATCCGTTCGGCATTGACTGCTCCTGGCAATTCTGAACTTGGCTGCTGCTTGCAAGCGGCAAGCGATACCAGCATGGCCAGCGCCAGGACTTTCAAACGCATCCTCAACCCCTCCTTTACCGCCTGCCGTTGTGGGCAGGTCACCGCGCGCACCTTGCCTTTAACCGCACGGTTAAGCGAGTCCCTTTTTCACAGGTTTGACCCTGGGCAGCTTGGCAGTATCGTTCGGGGCGAGGAGAGCTGCGATGTGTGATGATCTGACCGCAATCGAAGAGGAAGCCGCGTTGGCCGCCAAGGGCCTAAGTCGCCGCGAATTCGCCGCGATCGGCGCTGCAGGCGTGCTGGCCGCCTGCACCGGCGGAGAGAGCCAGGCCAAGGGCAGGGCGCTGAAAGAGGCGATGGTTTCGGTCACGACACCTGACGGCAGCGCCGATGCGTTCTTCGTCCATCCGGCCAAGGGCAAACACCCGGCGGTGATTCTCTGGCCCGATGTTGCGGGACTGCGCGATGCCTACAAGGAAATGGCACGGCGGTTGGCAGCGGATGGTTTTGCAGTGCTGGCGGTCAACCACTACTATCGTGCGGCCAAGGCGCCGCTGCTGGGCTCAATTGCCGAATGGCGCACCCCGGTGGGTCAGGAAAAGCTCAAGCCGGTAATTGCCACGCTTTCGTCCGACAACACCGTGCGCGATGCTGCCGCCTTCGTCGCCTGGCTGGACAGGCAGAGCGGAGTCAACAAGCGCAAGGGGATCGGCACGCAAGGCTACTGTCAGACAGGATCCTTCGCGATCCGCAGTGCCGCCGCGCTGCCAGGGCGGATCAAGGCTGCCGCTTCGTTTCACGGCGGCGGGCTGGTCAACGACAAGCCCGACAGCGCGCACCGCTTGTTCGCCAAGAGCCAGGCCGGGTTCCTGATCGCAATCGCCCGCAATGACGATGCCCGCGCGCCGACCGACAAGGATGCGCTGCGCGCCGCGGCCAAGGAATCTGGAAGATCGGTGGAAGTCGAGGTCTACAACGCCGACCATGGCTGGTGCACGCTGGATGCTCCGGCCCATGACAAGGCCGAGGCCGACCGTGCCTGGGGGCGGCTGCTGGTGCTTTACAAGAAGCTTTGACGAACAAGGCAGTTGCGCAAGCGTTCAAAATCGGTTCGGCGGCTGTCCGGTTTCGCTTGCTCCGCCCCCGGCGGACGCTAACATGCTGCCTACAGAAGGTTGGGAGCAATTTTGATGGTACAGACTCTGCTGGCACTCTTGGTAGTTGTCTTCATTTTCTTGCTTATGGGCGTGCGGGTCGTGCGCCAGGGTTATACCTATACAATCGAACGACTGGGCAAATTCACGCTTGCGGCCGAACCAGGGCTGCACGTGATCATCCCGTTCATTGACCGGGTTGGCCGCAAGGTGAACATGATGGAGCAGGTCCTGGATATCCCGGGCCAGGAAATCATCACCAAGGACAACGCGATGGTCGGGGTCGACGCGGTGGTGTTCTTCCAGGTGCTCGATGCCGGCAAGGCGGCTTACGAGGTCGCCAACCTCTATGTCGCGATCATGCAGCTGACCACCACCAACCTGCGGACCGTGATGGGCAGCATGGACCTCGACGAGACGCTGTCGCGGCGCGACGAGATCAACGCCAAGCTGCTGGTGGTGATCGATCACGCCACCGCGCCGTGGGGGGTCAAGATCACCCGGATCGAAATTAAGGACATCCGCCCGCCGGCCGACATTTCCAACGCGATGGCCCGGCAAATGAAGGCCGAACGTGAAAAGCGCGCCAACATTCTCGAAGCCGAAGGTCTGCGCGCTGCAGAAATCCTGCGGGCCGAGGGCGAAAAGCAGGGTGCGATCCTGCAGGCCGAAGGCCGCCGCGAAGCTGCCTTCCGCGACGCCGAAGCCCGCGAGCGCGAGGCTGAGGCCGAAGCCAAGGCGACCACTATGGTTTCGGATGCGATCGCTTCGTCGGGTACGCAGGCACTGAACTACTTCATCGCCCAGAAATACACCGACGCGGTCAGCCAGTTCGCAACTTCGCCCAATGCCAAGACCATCCTCTTCCCGGTAGAAGCGACCCAGCTGATCGGCTCGCTGGGCGGGGTCGGCGAACTGATCAGGAGCTCGATGGCCGCTGATGGAGATCGCAAGTGAGCGGTCTTTCGGGCATGGAGCCGCATTGGTTCTGGCTCGGGCTGGGGCTGCTGCTGGCGATCGGGGAAATGACCATCCCCGGGGTCTTCCTGATCTGGATGGCCGGGGCAGCATTGATCACTGGCTTCGTCAGCTGGATGGTTCCAATCGGAATGCCCTGGCAAGTGCTTCTGTTCGCGGTCTTGTCGATCGTTTCGGTCTTTTCCGGTCGCCGCTGGTTGCGCCAGCATCCGATCGAGGCAGCCGATCCCAAGATGAACGATCGCGGTGCGCGGGCCGTGGGCGAAGTGGTCACGGTCAGCCAGGTCATCGAAGCCGGCCAGGGCCGGGTTCGCATGGGCGACAGCGAATGGCTGGCCAAGGGCCCTGACGCCGAGCCCGGCACACGGATGAAAGTTACCGGGGCTGACGGCGCGATCCTGCTGGTCGAGCACCTCCATTAAGGGGGCGCTACAAGCCCTTCTTGCCGAAACCGCCGGGGCGGGACGCTGGCATCACCGGTGCCTGCGGCTCGCTCGGGCGGCTCTCCATATAGCGGCGCAGCGCGGCATCGGGATCGAACGGTTCGTCTGCGCTGTTGGCGCGCGATGGCGTCAGCACCACGGCGGCGGGCGCGGGCAGTTCGGTATCGCCTTGATCCTTGCCCATGATCCGTTCGATGAAACGCTTCAGCGCGAACAGGCACAGCCCAAGCGCGACAATCGTCAGTAGCAGGGCAACGATGTAATAGGGTGCGCCGGCCCCGTTGCCGACTCCGGCTTCGAGCACTGCGCGGTCGCCCATCGCTTCGAACCCCTTCGAAAGCGATTGCGGTATGATTGCCAGCACCAGATAGCGCATGGCGGCTTTGCGATTTGCCTGTGCCATAAGGGCCTCCTCGATCCCGCCAGGATAAGCCCAGGCGATTGCGATTTGGCTAACGCTCTGGAATTCCGTGCAAGGGCCTGCACCCGATCTTCACATTTCCCCCATTAACGCTGCGCTCCAATTGCCCTAAGGGTAGCGGT
>CAZOSI010000074.1:0-5418 GCA_964582485.1 uncultured Novosphingobium sp. | reverse complement strand
AGCGGTCAGCCGGGGCTTTTGCCCGGTGGGAGGTAAGAAGCGAGCCACATGGCCAGAAACGATTTCCGGCGCAGTCCGCCGCCGCGGGGCGGGAAACCCGCAAAGCCTGCCCCGACCGGTTTCCGTAAGTTTTTCCGCCGCTTGTTCATCTGGGGTGGGTCATTGGCCGTGCTCGGCCTGCTGGCGCTGGCGGTTGCGGTTGGTCTTACCGCGCAGTCGCTGCCCAGCTTTGAGCAGATCAAGACCACCCAGACCGAACAGATGATCGTAGTCCGCGCCCGCGACGGGACTCAGCTGGTCTCGCTTGGACCCAGCTATGGCAAGTGGGCGAGCCATGACCAGATCCCGCAGGTGATGAAGGACGCGATGCTCTCGACCGAGGACAAGCGTTTCTATGGCCATATCGGGATTGATCCGGTTGGCCTGGCCCGCTCGTTCTGGGTGCGCTTTCAGGAAGGGCGCTGGAAGCAGGGCGGGTCGACCATCACCCAGCAGTTGGCTCGAACGGTGTTCCTCAACAATTCCCGTACCTATGCCCGCAAACTGCGCGAAGGGGTGCTGGCGCTGGCGATGGAATGGAAGTTCTCGAAGGACCAGATCCTCGAGCTCTACCTCAACAAGGTCTATTTCGGCGGCGGCGCCTATGGTGTCGATTCCGCCAGCCGCAAATTCTTTGGCCATCCGGCGGGCGAGATCACCCTGCCCGAAGCGGCAATCATCGCCGGGCTGGTCAAGGCCCCGTCGAACTACGCGCCGACCGCCGATGCCGAAGCCGCTGTCGGGCGCGGCACGGTGGTGCTGGGGCTGATGGCCGAAAACGGCAAGATCACCCCGGCCCAGGCCAAAGCCACCGATCTCAAGAAGATCAAGTTTGCCCAGGAGGCCGGACAGAATTCGGTGCGGTACTTTACCGACTGGGCCTTGCCGCAACTTGACCTGCTGCTGGGCGATAACGACCAGCCGATCGAGGTCTGGACCACGCTGGATGTAAGGCTGCAGAACGCGGCGACCGAAGCGATCAAGGCAAATGTTCCGGGCGGCGCCCAGGGCGCCCTGGTCAGCATGGACCGTGATGGCGCGGTGCTCGCGCTGGTCGGCGGTACCGACTATGTCACCTCCAACTATAACCGCGCGGTCAACGCCGTGCGCCAGCCGGGTTCGGCCTGGAAGCTGTTCGTCTATCTCGCCGCGCTGGAGGCGGGCTATACCCCCAACGCCGAAGTGATCGACGAACCGGTGACGATCGAGGGCTGGAGCCCGCGCAATTCGGGCGGCGGCTTTGCCGGCAAGATCGACGTGCGCACCGCCTTTGCCTATTCGAAGAACACTGTCGCCGCGCAACTGGGGCAGGAAGTAGGCTTTTCGGCAGTGGCGGGCATGGCCAAGCGTTTCGGAATCAGCACTCCGATCTCAACCGTGCCCTCGATGGTGCTGGGTACCAACGAAGTGCGGCTGATCGATATGACCCGCGCATTTGCCTCGATCTCGGCCAAGGGCCAGGCGGTCGAGCCCTACGGCATCGTCAAGGTTACGACCACCGATGGTGCAGTGCTCTATCAGCGCAAGAAGGACACCCCCAACGCACTGGTCCCCAATTATGTTGCCTCCGGGATCACCGATATGCTGCAAAGCGCAGTCAGCATCGGCACAGGCAAGGCCGCGCAAATTGGCCGCCCGGTAGCCGGCAAGACGGGCACCACCACAGCCAACAAGGACGGCTGGTTCCTGGGCTTTTCCAGCGGAGTCACAACCGGCGTGTGGATGGGCCGCGACGATGACCGTCCGGTGCCGGGCCTGCAGGGCGGCACAGCCCCGGCCCGGGCCTTTTCCTCTTATATGAAGATTGCCGTTTCGGGCCGCCCGGTCGAAAAGTTCGAAACCGATGCCACTCTGCCTGCCTGGCAGCTGGAACCCGACGACGAAGTACAGATGAGCGGATCGCCCGAAGACTATTATTACGTCGACGAGCAGGGCAACCTGGTCAATCCGGATCGCTCGCGCGAGGCCCCTGCGCCCAAGGCCCCCCCCGATGGCGGCCTGGTTCCGGTCCAGCAGCCTCCGCCCGCCGCCGGCGAGGATTTCCTCAACGAAGCGACCGGCCGGGATCGTTCAGCCACAACCGCACCGAACTAGAAAGCGCGAACAAAGAACCCTCCCCGCTGCGGCGAGGGTTCTTTATTTGGCGGCGGAAAAGCGTCAGCCGATCCGCACTGCAATATAGACCAGCCCGGGCTGGCCAGGACGCATCACTTGCAGTGTCACGGTCGGCCGGCCAGCCGACTTGGCATCGCGAATTGCCTTGTCGAGGTCGGATGTATTGTTGACGTCAGCCATGTTGGCCGAAACGACAATGTCTCGGCGCTGGAGGCCGCGATTTGCCGCATCGGACGAGGGATTGACCCCTGCGATCACCACGCCCTTGGTCGCGCCTGGCACGCCAAGCTGCGAAGCATATTCGGGGTTCATGGTCAGCACTTTCAGCCCTAGCGCGCTTTCGGCCAGACCTTCACCCTGCGCTTCCGGACCCGCGAAGGGGTCGGGGCGTTGCTCAGGTGCCAAAGCCTTGGCCAGTTCCTTCTGGCTCGGGCGCTTTGCGACCATCGCGTAGAGCGTCTGGTTCTTGCCGCCGCGCAGCACTTCGATCGGAATCCGCGTACCCGGGGCGATATCTGAAACGATGCCCGACAGGGTCCGGTCCGGAGTAACTGGCTGGTTGTTGACCTTCAACACGATGTCGCCAACCTTGATCCCGGCTGCTGCAGCCGGCTCGCCCGGCCGGACCAGACGGACCAGCTCCCCGCGATCGTGCGGCAGACCCAGCGAATCCGCGATCTCGTCGGTCACCGGCTGGATCGAAATGCCCAGATAGCCGCGCTCAATCTCTTTCCCGCCCTTCAGTCGCTCGACAATCGGGCGCGCGGTATCGCTGGGTATGGCAAAGCCGATCCCGATGTTGCCGCCACCAGGCGCGACGATCCAGTTGTTGATGCCGATCACGTTGCCGGCCATGTCGAACATCGGGCCGCCCGAATTGCCCGAATTGATCGAGGCGTCGGTCTGGATGTAATGATCGTAGGCCCCGGTGCCGGTGTTGCGGTTGACCGAGCTGACGATGCCCGAAGTCACCGTGCCGCCCAGACCGAACGGGTTGCCGATGGCGATGATCCAGTCGCCAGCGCGGGCCTTGGACGATTCGCCGAACTTGACGAAGGGCAGAGGGGCACCGGCGTCGATCTTGAGCACGGCAATATCGGATTCGGGATCGCGCCCGACGATCCGCGCCTTGTGCTGCTTGCCGTCGGACAGGCGCACCGACACTTCGTCAGCCTGGCCTTCGCGATCGAGGCTGATGACGTGGTTGTTGGTTACAATGTAGCCATCGGGCGAAACGATGAAGCCCGAGCCGACCGCTTCGGCGGTCTTCGACTGGGCGCCGCCGCCGGGCATGATCTGGCCGAACGGCAGGCCCGCCATCGGGTTCTGCACCGTTACCTTCTGGCGCACCGAGATATTGACCACGGCAGGCTGGAGCTGCTGGGTCAGATCGGCGAAACTGGCCGGAGCGCCCGCACGCGGCACGATCGTGCGCATCTGCTCGACGTCGTTCTGCGCAACCTGGGCGCCGGCGGGAATGCCGCCGACCAGCGAAAGCGCCGCTCCGCCCAGCAGCAGCGCCGTTGTGACACTGTATACGTACTTCACCTGGCAAGTTCCTCTTGGCTTAGAATCCGCCCCTAGGCGGCAGATTCACGTCATTTTCCCTTAATGGGGATTGAACGCGCTATTTTCCACCGAAGTGTTTCAGATAGCCGCTGTCAGGCGGCAGCACGATGGTCGTGCTGTTCTTGCGCTTGGGATCGCCATACATCTCGTCATAGCTGCGCATGGCCCGGAAAAAGCTGTAGAATTCCGGATCCTTATCAGCCGATTGCTTGCGCCGGGTAGTGGCTTCGGCCTCGGCTGCGGCGGTAACGGCAAGAGCATCGCTGGCGCTCTTCATCTCGATATCGAGCAGCGCATCTGCCAGTCGCTCCTGCATCCGGCTGAACGCCACATTGCGGCCGTCCTCGTCAAGCGCGACGCGGGCGATCCGCACGTCGATCACCTGCACCCCATATTCCCGGGTCCGGGCGTCGAGTCCGCCCAGCAAGGCCGCATTGGCGCCGCCTGCGCCGGGGCGGACGATATCCGCCATGACGCGCTGGGCCAGCTCCTGATCGAGCAGCGGCGGCAGCAGGGCCTTCAGCTGATCGTCGACCTTGGCGACCGAGCCAAGCGTATTGACCAGGCGGACCGGATCGATGATCCGGTAGGTCACATCGGTATCGACCAGCAAGGTCTGCAGGTCCGAACTGCGGACCCGCTTGGCTTCATAGCCATAGGTTACCAGCCCGCGCGGCAGCGAGATGACCTGTTCCAGCAGCGGCACATGGGCAACGATCCCAGCACCGCTGGGTCCCTGCGGGCGGAACCGGTTCACCATCCGGACCGGTTCACCCATCCGTTCGATCACCAATTGTTCGTCCTCACGCACCACGCTCAGGCTGGCGAGGCCAAGGAGGCCGACGAACAGTAAGGCAAACAGCAGGTGGCGATAGTCGCGCAGCAACTGGCTCATCTCAGTTGCCCTCCTGCTTGGCCGCAGGGATCGCGGGCGGGGTACCTGCCGTAGCGCTGCCTGGAACCGGGCCGCCGATCACAACCGTATTGTTGCGCAGAACCCGTTCGACCGTGTCGTAATAGATCCGCTCGCGCGTGATGCGCGGATCGATCTTGTAAAGCTCATAGGCCTTGTCGAAGGAGGCCGCCTCAAGATCGGCCTGGGTGCGGATCCGCGCGGCATAAGTGACCGCTGCCTCATGGTTCTTGCGTGCGGTTTCGTTCGCCTTGTCGATCTTCTTGTAGGCCTCGGTCAGCTTGGCCGGGGCCTTGGTACCGGTAATCTCGACCGACACGATCGTTATTCCGGATTGCCAGGCATCGACTACGCGCTGCAACCGACCGGCGACGCGCTGCTGCAGTTCCATCTGGCGTTTACCGCCGCGCAGTTCGTCAAAGGTCAGCTCAGCCACCCCGGCGCGAATTGCGCTGTCGGCGAGCCGCCGCAGGGCCTTCTCACCATCGGGCAAGGCAAAGGTGAACTGGCGCAGGTCCTTGACCTTCCAGCCGACCTGGCTGCGCAGGTCGATCAGCTCACCGTCGCGGGTCAGCATCAGAGTCTCACCATCCTGCTCGGGCAACAACAGCTTGTTCACTTCGCCGATCTTGCGGGTCAGGACCGATTGTACCGGCCATGGCATGGTAATGTTGAGGCCCGGCCCGATCGACTGCTCAAAGCGGCCAAAAGTGCTGACGATGCCTTGCTCGCCCTGGCTCAAAATATGCAGCGAAGTTGTCGCGAGCCAGGCTGAAAGCACT
>CAZOSI010000073.1:0-14761 GCA_964582485.1 uncultured Novosphingobium sp. | reverse complement strand
GATCGCATAGCCCGTCTCGTTCGCCAGCCGGAGGAACAGCTCCTTGGTCTTGCCATTGACCAGCGGACTGTCATTCAAAGCGCGGGACACGGTTGAAATATCGACGCCCGACAGCTTCGCGAGACCGCTCATCGTTATTCTGGCGCGATTTGGCATCGGCAACTTTTCACCCTGCATCTGACGCACCAATGCCGGAATGGCATAGCGCAGATGCTTGCACGGTTTAGTCCCTAGCCATCAACCTATTTATGTTCAACCGGCGCGCGATGCCCCGCATTCACGAACAAGGTTGCCAAGGCCCCTAGCAGCATGAGTGCACCGCCCAGGATCAGCACATTGCGCGGATCGCCGCCTAGCAACGGGCGATAGATCAGCGGCATGGTCAGGGTCTGGATGAGCATCGGGATTACGATGAACATGTTGAAGATGCCCATGTAGATGCCATTGCGCTGGGGCGGGATGCAATCGGCCAGCATGACATAGGTATTACCCATCATCCCGGCCCAGCCGATCCCGATACCCAGCATCAGCACAAACAGCGCAGCCGGCGTATCGACGCCGGGTAGCAGCAACATTGCAATCCCCGATGCGGTCAGACAGGCAGCATGGGTTATCCGCGCGCCCAGCCTGGCAATAATGGGGATCAGCAGCAGCGCCCCAAGAAAGGCAACGAAATTGTAAAGCGCGCCGGCCTGCTGGGTGGTCAGCGTGGCATCGCGAAAGGCGCCGCTGGCCGGGTCGCTGGTGTCGTAGAGCGAACGCCCGACAGCAAATGTCACATACTGCCAATAGGCGAACATCGCATACCATTGGCAAAGCATGGCAAGGGCCAGCTGGCGCATCGGCTTTGGCATTTCACGGATGGCATCGACGATCTCGGCCAGGGTCGCCTTGACCGTCAACGGCTTTTGCTCAAGCGCGGTCTTCTCAGTGGCGGTCAGCGGCAGTTCCGGAACGCGGCAGACCGACCAGACAATTGTGGAGATCGACAGAATCGCTCCAATGATGAATGCAATCCGCACGATGACCGGAATGCCATTCGCGTCCAGCACGTCCTTGGCCACAATGTTCGTCAGCAGGGTCGGCGCCAGATAGGACAGCGTCTGCGCCAATCCCGTGAACGCACTCTGCGTCAAAAAACCGACCGATCGCTGCTCGCGAACCAGCCGATCGGCAACATAGGCGCGGTAGGGCTCCATCGTGATGTTGTTGCCTGCATCCAGAATCCACAACAGCGAAGCCGCAACCCACAGCGCAGGGGAGTAAGGCATGAAGAACAGGCAGATGCTGCAAATGATCGCACCGATCAGGAAATAGGGCGTGCGGCGACCATGACGCGAATTTGTGCGGTCGCTCATTGCGCCCACGATCGGCTGGATGATCAGCCCGGTCATCGGCCCTGCCAGCCACAACAGCGGCATCGTCGCCTCATCCGCGCCAAGGAAGCCGTAGATCGGGCCCATATTCGCCTGCTGCAGCCCGAAACTGAATTGCAGTCCGAAGAAGCCGACATTCATCTCGATGATTCTCAGCAGCGACAACCTTGGCTTTTCGGCGATTTGCACCTGAAACCCTCCCCAATTTTGCTCAGTCTCATCGCTTGTCTGGCACGGATCGGAATGAATTACAATCGTTTGCAAACATGTTGGCGAATGATGATCAGCTTTGCCAATTTTACGAAGCGACTTCCGAGGAAGCGTTCACACAGCGCAAGAGAGGATCCGCAAGCAAATCCAGGCCTCAAACCGGCGGGAGCGTTATTCCTGTTATGTTTGTCAACTATGCATTGCAGCGTTCGCCCGCCGTTCCAGTCGAAGCTTGCCGCTTCCACTTCAGACGATCGTCCCGCCGCCCGGAGTGCCCTGTGCAGACGACGAATTGGTTGAGCATTTCGTCCCGACTAGAGTTGTTGGCGACCGTCCCCGGTCATGGTGGCGGGCACGCCGTCGCTATCCTGGCGCAGCGATCAGGTTGGATTAGCTATCGCTACCCTAGTTGGTTCTCGAATTTCCTTCTTCCGATGTTTGCGTTGGAAAACCCGCATTCCGAAGCGGCTTGGCATGGGTTGGTGGAGTAAGCGACTATCGTGCGACGCCAAAAACGGCGAAAAATATGCAGCAGTCGGATGGGCTATAGTCGGGAAAGTAGCGACTTCGGAGCTGAATAAGGGTGTTACCCTTCCTGCCCATATGTTGCGAGTGTAGGGATGATTGTCGGGACGGCTGACCCAAGCATGAAAATTCCCTAGTATTATCAATTCAATACAACAGGGCCCTGGCGGAGACGGAGGGTGCTAATTTTCTTTGAAATAACGTGATAAAGTAAGACCGATATGAGGAAGCCATAAGTTCAGCCATAGTTTTCGAAAATGGTGATCCTAGAGCTGCTATCGCTGACATTGCCGACGTTCGTTGCCCCGAACCTAGTCGTCGAAACCGGCCTTTCGTTCAGTAGGCTTTCGGAACCCATCAATGACCGGTTCTAGGGCCGTCTTACCTGAGGCTGCCCGGCGGCTTTGTCGGGGAAAGCGGACCCTCGCAACAAAGACCAACTGCCACCCTAACTCAGATTTTCGGGTTGGTCGGAACGAGCAAATGGGGCACGTGGCAAATCATTTGTTAATGTCCTGTAATCGGCATCCCTAGCCACGCCGAAAGACGGGGCAGCCTGGGAAGCATGAGCCGGTCGAACACGAGCATGACCACTAGCGATACGGCGAGGAGAGGCAGGAAGGCTGCTAAGAGAACGATAATCGGCACCAGCCGAGCAATCTTTCGCTCGCGCGATAAGGGCAAGGCGCCCAGGGTATCGGCCGGCTTGCGTCTGCGCCACATCAAGAATCCAGACACGGCAAGGGTGACTAGCATCACCGCCGTCAGCAGGCCAATCAGCTGATTGATCCATCCGAACAGCGCGCCCTCGTGCCAGGCGACCCCGTAGCCGACGACACGGTCGATAACATGCTTGTCCGCAAAGGTTTCGCGGGACAGCTCTTTGCCCGTCATGCCATCATACTTGATCGTGACACGTAGGGGCCGGTTTTGAGCATCGGAACGCACTGTCCAGTTCGGTCCAGCCTTGGCCCCGAAACGCTGAGGTGCGCCTGGCGGCGTCACGATTACCGGAAAGGCAAGATTCTGACTTTTCGCTTCGGCGACGACCTGACTCAGTGTCACTGGGGTCATTCCCGTGGTCATGACAGTGCCATCGGGCATCACGTGTGACATGCTGCGTGTCGCCGCCTTGCCTGTCATCATTGCAGAATGATCGTGTTCAGCATGCTCGCTGTCAGCATCTGGTGCGCGACCACCGATCGTCCAGTCCTGCTCGCCCTTCACCCAACCCATTTCCTGACGCACGGCTTTGAAGCCCTTGCCCCAGACATCGGCCCAGGGCAGTCCGGTGACCAAGAGCACCATGGCCAGACCTGCGACCCAGAAGCCCGTAACGGCATGCAGGTCACGCAGAAAGACACGGCTGCCTTGGCGTGTCCTTGGCCAGACTACACCCGCCAGACCGCGACCATCCGGCCACCAAAGGTAGAGACCGGTGATGATCATCACGATCGCCCAGCTGGCCGCGAGCTCGACAATCCAGCTGCCTTGGTGACCCAAAAGCAGCTGGCCGTGAATGTCGTGTGCGATCTGCTGGATCCGCCATTCAGGATCGAAGCTGCCTACAACTTTGCCCTGCGGCGAGACGAAGACATCCCGCATCTGACGTTTACCATCGAGCGCAAGATGGATCATGGCCGCGTCGCCGGGCACTTCGGGCAATTGGTAGCTATGGAATCGCGCGCCGGGGAAGGCCTTTAGCGCTGCTGCGCGCTGCGCGTCGGGCGACACCGCCCCCTGTTCTGGCAATCCCTGCCATGCCCGCTCTTCCCAGCGCTCGACCTGAGGTTTGAAAAGATAGATCGCTCCCGTAACGGACAGGATCAGGATCAGCGGAATGACGAACAGACCGGCATAGAAGTGCCAGCGCCAGATTGTGCGGTAGAGGGCGGTGCGGTTCACAGCGGTTTCCCTTACATCTTTAGCTTGAGATCGAGGACAAACGTGCGCTGCGGCAAGGGATGAGCGACATAGGCCTGGAAGTTGAAGAGATTGTCGATCCCCGCACTGAGTTGGAGTTGCTTGGTCAAGTCCCAGGAGACGCGGGTATCGACGAAGAAATAGTCGGACTGATAGCCGTATGCTCGGCCGCGCTGCAATCCGAGCAGATCGGAATTTGGCCGCGAGCCATAGCGCCAGCCAAGCGACAGCTTGACCGGTTCGGCGATCCTATAGCGAAAGTTGCCATTCGAACGCCATTCCGGAATGCGTGGGAACTGCACACCTTCAGCGCGAGGATCGGCGGTGTTCTTCCGTGTCTTGGCGCTCATCCAGGCAACATTGCCGTCAAAATCAAGGCCGGGGATTAGAACATCCTTGCCCTCCACAATGAACTCGACGCCGTATTGCCGAACCTTGTCGACGGTCTGATAGCCGCTGAACAGGGTGTTGTCCGGCAGCAGGCCCTGGAATGAATAGACCGCATCGTTGACGTCCTGGAAGAAGACGCTTGCGGTAGCGCGGAGCGGCCCAACCTTGTGCCGGAGCAGCAAGCTAGCGTCATAGGACTTTTCCGGTTTCAGGAAGGGATTGAAGCTGGCCGCAATCAGGTTGCCAGCCGTGTCCTGGCTGCCCTGGAACAACTCTCCGACGGTCGGAAAGCGCGTCGCAGTTCCCAGGCTGATCTGGAAGTCGAAATCGCCAGGCAGTTTGCCCTGAAGACTCAACTTCGGGCTTATCGAATCGTCATTACGACCAACGAACGCAGCATCCTTGCGCGTACCGCTGATCAGGCTGCCAATACCCCCGTCAAACGCATGCCAGCGATCATAGCGCAACCCGCCAGTTAGGATCAGATTTCCGCCAAGCTCGACAGCATCTTCGACCCACAGGCCCCACAGGCTGGTCTTGCCATAGCTGGAATTGCTGTAGGTTGGGGAAGTGGCATCGCGCCAATTGGTTACCTTGAACGTGTCGGCCGAAGTTTCATACAAGTTTGCGTCCGCACCAAACGCCAGCTTGTGCGCGCCAAGGCGGCGCTCGATAACCAAGGCTCCGGTATACCAACCCGGATTGTTCGAAATGGTCTGCTTGCCCGCCCCGGACGATGCACCTGTAAGGTAATCATTGGACGACCGCGCATCCTGTTTGTCGATCCAGAACCGCGACAGATTGAGTGAAACATCCCAACCTGCCAATGGTCCGCTGAGTTTGAAGCCGGCGAGATATTCGGTGCGATTGGTGCGCGACATGGTCAGCCCTGAGGCATTGTAGACAATACCATTGAAGGTGACATTGCCTTGATAGACAGGAGCACCTGTTGAACTGTTGACTAGCCAGCTGCGCGGATCGGTGAGATCCTGGCGGGTCTTCCAGAGCACGCCCAAGGCTTCTGCTTTCCAGCCTCCGGCGAATTCGTAGCCCACGCGAAGGCGGAACTGGTCTTGCAGCACATCGACGGGAGAAGCACCTCCGAATGCTGCCGTCACCGCATTTGCCGCAAGGCCGGAAGGACGTATCAGGCTGGGATCAACAAAAGCACCAGTAACGGTCGCCGTCGAAGCTCCCGTCGATTTCTGAAGCAGGTTGTAGCTCATCGACTGGCCGGTGTTTTCGAAGTGGCGGAAGCTCGCCCGTATACTCCAGGGGCCGTCCTTCTGCTTGTAGCCGATCGCGCCCTCGACACTGTAGCCCTTGAACGTCTCGTCGTAGCCATATTCCTTGAACGGCATAATCATGGATTGTACGGTTCCAGCAGCGGAAAGGCCCTCTTTGGGATCCTGCGTTGTTACCGAAATGACGCCACCCATCGAATTGCCGCCATAGCGTGCGGAGTATGGTCCGTAGACGATGTCAAACTGGCGAACTTCCGAAGGTCCGACGACATTCCATTTGGGCGGGTAATCGAACCGATTGCCGAGGAAATTGGAGACAACGAAGCCATCGACCATGACGATTGTCCGCGCGCTCTGCACTGTATTCGCGCCACGCATCGCGACAACGGCATTGTCGTCGCCAGCGAAGCGCTTGCGCACAAAGAAGTTCGGCGTGTACTTCATCAGGTCTTCGACATTGATCGCGTTGATCGCATCGAAATTTTCCTTGTCGAGCGAGATTGCTAGCCCGCGCGGAACAACTGTGATCGGTGCGTCCTTCTGTCCGATGACCAGAATCATATCACTTGCTGGGCTCTCGTCTGACGTTGCCGTATTGTCGGCGCTTTCAGCTGCTTGTGCGTTGGTGCTCATAAGCAAGGCCACCGCAATGGCCGAGGTGGAAGATCTCATGGTATTCCCCTTGTTGAGTTGAGTGTTCAGACGATCAGACGCTTGACCTTCTCAAGCGCGGACTGGTCGGATTCCTGAAAGCCGATGGTTCCCAAAAACGCGCCCTTGGCGGTCATCAGGTAAATCGCGGCGGTGTGGTCGATGGTGTAGTCGCCGCCCGGTTGCGGGACTTTGGCAGAATAGACGCGGTACCCTTCTTGATCCGGTCGAGCTGCGCCTCATTGCCCGTAAGGCCGATAATCGGGGTTCCGAATAGTTCGACGTACTTGCCAAGGTCATCAGGTTTGTCGTGGCCCAGCGTCGAGCGGTTCTCGCGCATAAGTACGACCAGTGGCTGTTCCGCTGGCAGCGGATCAGATGCGGATAGGGTCAGCCAGTCACTTGGCGTGGCCCAAGGCCGTCCCTCTGGACGGCACAACAGTTGATACATGGGAAATTGCTCCGGCTAGGCCGGCAAACGCATCGGGAAGATTTGTGACGCGCGACCGGCCCGTCTGACAGGATAATACTAGGCTGTCAGACCAAAGCCGGCGGGCCGCGCAAAGGCGGACGGAGGTGCGATTGCTGCACCGGACGCGGTGCGTTTATGGGCACGAAGCCCAGCGCCATGATGAAAATCAAGGCAATTGCCAGCAGTGTCGGATCGGCTGCGCTAAGGCTGGCGAATGACAGGGCCGAAAATGCGCAAGTCCCATCTGACTTGCTGTGCTCGCTCTGGCCTTCGTGTGACTGTCCGTTTCTAGGGATTACGATTTGCGTGGTCACCCTGCCGCCTTGCGAGTCGGCGCAGATTTCGACAGTCAGTATCCTGTCGCCCTTACCGATCATGTATCCCGCAGGAACAAGCACCTTCATGCACAGCGCGGCTGCGATCAAGAGCGCAGCGATCGCCTGGTGGCGTTCTAGAAAGGCTCGCAAAAAGTGCATTGCGAGAGCGCGCTTAGCCTCGATTCTTCAAAATGTCATCAGCCTACAACAGCCAGTGGAAGCTATTCGCTGAATAAATGACAGCAAACAACGTGCCCACTGGTGATCAATGAGACCGCGCTGTTGGCGATGCCGGCTCCCGCTACCAGGTCCGCCTTGTTGTCGTGTCCGGAACTGCACGTGCGGCTGGAATGTTGGGGAAAGCGGACGTTCGCAACACAGACCAACTGCCACCCTAACTCAGATTTTCGGGTTGGTCGGAACGAGCAAATGGGGCACGTGGCAAACCATGTGTTACTCCCGTTCAATTCTAGCCGCGATTCCCCTAGCTCTGGTCTCCAATCAAGCACTGGCTGATGAGACATCGGAATCTGGGACCGATGACCAGATCGTCGTCTATGGCCGTGCCATCGATCGGGTTGGCGTTGCCACCAGCGGCTCGGAAGGCGTAGTCGGCTTTGCCGATTTCGAGAATCGCCCGATCAGCCGTGTCGGGGAACTCGCTGAAAATGTCCCTGGCCTGATAGCCACCCAGCATGCTGGTTCCGGCAAGGCAAACCAGTATTTTCTGCGAGGGTTTAACCTTGATCATGGCACTGATCTGGCAGGATATGTCGATGGTTCACCGGTCAATATGCGCAGCCATGGGCATGGCCAAGGTTATCTCGATCTCAATTTCATTATACCCGAAATGGTCGAGCGGATCGATTACACCAAAGGCCCCTATCATGCCGCTGAAGGCGATTTTTCGTCTGCGGGGACGATGCGCTTCACCACCAAGTCGAGACTTGATCGACCATTCGCTGAGGTGAGTGGTGGCTCGTTTGGGTACTGGCGAGGTTTGTTGGCGGGGAGCACCACCCTTGGCGATGGCACCCTGCTGGGCGCTGTCGAAGGCGCGGTATCGAATGGCCCTTGGGTCCTCGATGAGCATCAACGCAAGTTCAACGGGCTTCTTAAATACTCGGCTTCCGATTGGTCCCTTGGCTTGTCAGGCTACAGCAACAGCTGGGTTTCCACTGATCAGGTGCCAGAGCGGGCAATCACATCGGGCTTGATCCCGCGCAATGGCTTTATCGATCCAAATCTTGGAGGACGCGCTGGGCGAATTGCGGCGACCTTCAATGGTCAATTTGGCGATACAACAGTTTCAGCCTACGCGATCGGCTCACGTCTGCAGCTGACTTCGAATTTCACTTACTTGCTTGAAGATCCGGTGAACGGCGACGAATTTCGTCAGATTGACCGACGCGGAGTGTTCGGTGGTGCCGTCCACCGCGAATGGAAGGGCGACTCCTTCACGTTGCGAATTGGAGCCGACGCGCGCTGGGACCGTATCGGCAAGGTTGGTCTTTATCATACGACAGCTGGAACTGTGACTAGCGCAGTTCGCGAAGACCGGGTCGATGAATACAGCGGTGGGCTCTACGGCGAAGCTGAGGCCAAACTCACACCGAGTCTGCGACTGGTTGTCGGTCTACGCGGCGACACCATCGGTTACAATGTCCGTTCTGGCCTTTCCGCCAACTCCGGCAGTGGCTCTGCGGCGATCCTTTCACCTAAGGTTGCGTTGGCCTGGAAGGCAGAAAATGGACTCGAATTCTATGCCAATTACGGTCAGGGCTATCATTCCAACGATGTTCGAGGCGCGGCCATTACGATCGACCCGAGCGATGGCAGTCCGGTCGATCAAGTTCCGGTATTCGCGCGCTCGCAAGGTGCCGAACTTGGCCTAAGAATCGAGCGCGGGAATCTGAATTTCTCAGCGGTGGGGTTCTGGCTCGATCTCAATTCCGAGTTGGTCTTCGTGGGTGATGCCGGAACAACCGAACCCAATGACGCCTCACGGCGCTACGGCACTGAGCTAGCCATGTTCTGGAAGCCGGTCCCGGCGATAACGCTCGACGGAACCGCATCTTGGACCCTTGCCCGCTTTCGCGGGGTGTCGGCGGGCCAAAACTCAATTCCTGGCGCGACTCCGTTTGTGCTGAGCGGTGGGATCAGTGCACGGCTCACGCCGGGGATCACAGTAACGACCCGCATCCGACATTTCGCCAGTGCGCCATTGATCGAAGATGGATCGCAGCGCTCGCAAGGCACAACTCTCGTCAATCTGGGAGCATACTGGGAAACTGGCCCAATGCGGTTCGGTTTTGATGTCCTCAATCTGTTCGACGCCAAGGACCCAGATATCACCTATTGGTATGCCTCCCGGCTGACAGGTGAGCCAACCGATGGAATTGAGGATCGCCATATTCATCCGGTCGAACCAAGACAGGTCCGAATCACGGCAAGACTGGCATTCTAGTAGACCAACTGAACCAAGTTTCTTACGTGTTCTGTGAGTATGGTTTGGCAACCAAGGCGGCGGCATCGCCGCTCGATAGTCCTTCAGCAAACGGCAACTCTTGACTAGCTAAATTCAGGTTTTGAATGACAGCTATGTTGGGGAAACCTGAATGGCGGGTCTGGTCGATCCGATGTCGGCGTGCTTCGAAAATGATCAGCATTGCCGAGGGCGTTCAGGTCTCCACCATAGCGCGCCTCAGAAAGGCGATGACCCGCGGCCAGCTATCTGCCCGCGCAGCGGCATTGCCTTCTACGCTGCCGCCATATTCCCCGAGCCGCGGGTAGAAGCGGTGATCGCGCGCGATCGGCGGGCCGAACACGAAATGGCCGGCATCTTTGTAGGACAGCACAGTGACAGACGGGCCGGAGCGGGCCTTGCTACGCATGGCGACCTGCTGCGACATCGGGCAAGCGGGCCACATGGTTTCCGCCTCGCCGCACACCAGCAGCACTTCGGCCCGACCGTGTTCGATTGGGATCGCGGCGCGCTCCGCTTCGGCCTGGCGGGCCGGGTCCATGACCGTGCGATAGACGCTGATGATGCCATCGGCCTGATCCCAGTCGCCGAACGGCATGGTCGGCACTTCCTTGCCGTTTGCGGTCCAGGACGCGCGTTCGCTCTGCCCGCCGCTGGCCCAGTTGATCCCGTTCCAGGTAACGCTGGTCGGCATCCCGGCGACCACAGCGGCCAAATCGGGGCGGCGCGCGGCGACGAGCAGCGCGGCCTCCGCGCCCTTGGATGCGCCCATCACCGCAACCCGCGCCGGATCGACACCGGGCTGCGTCTTCAGCCAATCGAGCCCCTTGTCGAACAGTTCGAGCCGGATACCCTCAAGCGCATCGGTCTGGCCCGGCGCGCCGAAATACGCGAGGTGGAAAACGGCAAAGCCTTCCTTTTGCAGCGCCAGCGCCATCTGGTGTGCGCCGCCGCCCAGCCCGCCTTCCGATCCGCCGAGCAGCAGCACCGCCGGATGCGGGCCGGGGCCGGCTTCCGGACCTTGCGCAGGGAAGTAGTTGCCGAAAAGCTCTCCCTGCGCGATCCGCTTACCTGTCGCGCCGGGGGCAAGTACCTCGATCTCCGGCAGGCCGTAGCGATCCGGCGCCAGCCCCTTGAACAGCGCCGCCCCGCCCATCAGGGCGGCAATCCCCACTGTTACCATCACTGCGTTCTTCCATCTCATCGGTAACCTCCCTTGATGTCTGAGGGAGTGCCGCATCTGCTGCGTCGGCGGCAGTGCAGGGTGTCAGCGCGCCGGGGTGACAAGCGTCATGGCGCGGGTCACAGCCACCCCTTTTCGCGCGCGATGCGCCCGGCTTCGATCCGGCTCGCGGCGAACAGCTTGGCCGAGGCTTCGGAGAGATAATTGCGCACCGTGCCGGGAGAGAGATCGAGCTGGCGCGCGATTTCCTTGTTTGAGCGGCCTTCATCGGCCAACCGCAGCACATCGCGTTCGCGTTCCGTCAGCGGATTGGCGGGCGCGTCCCAGGCGAGTTCGGCAAGTTCGGGCGCAATCGCGCGCCCGCCAGCGGCCACCTTGCGGATCGCGGCAGCGAGCGCGTCGGCGGGGGTGTCCTTGAGCAGATAGCCGCGCACACCTGCATCCATAGCGCGCCGCAGATAGCCCGCACGGCCAAAGGTGGTGACGATCAGCACCCGCGCCGCCAGCCCTTCGCGAGCAATCGCCTCTGCCACATCAAGGCCGGTCATCTGCGGCATCTCAATGTCGGACAGGAGGATATCGGGCTTATGCTCTCGCACCGCATCGAGCGCAGCGGCACCGTCACCGGCGCGAGCAATGATATCGATATCCCCTTCAAGGCCAAGCAAGGTCGCCAGCGCGCCCAGAACCAGCGCCTGATCTTCGGCGATCACGATGCGGATCATGCGAGCGCCCCTTGCGGCACACGCGCCGTCAGCCGCGTGCCGCGTGTATCTCCCTCGATTGCCAGTTCGCCCCCTGCTGCCGTGAGGCGCGAGGTGAGGCCTGCGAGCCCTCCGCCGGGACGGACTGCCTGCCCATCGCCATCGTCGCTGACCTTTAGTTCGAGGCCGCCCGACTGCTGGATCAGCGCGATGCGGCAGGTCCGCGCGCCCGAATGGCGGATCACGTTGGTCACCGCCTCGCGCAAGGCCATGGCGAGCACCGCGCTCGTGCCCGGGTCGATGGCTTCGGCATCGCCTTCGACCTCGCAGGCGATCCCGGCAGCGCCGAGCGCGGTCTTGGACCCGCCAATCTCGCGCGCGAGGCTCGCGCCAGTCATGCCGCTGACAGCGGCGCGCACTTCGGCCAGCCCGTCGCGCGCGGCTGCGGCAACGTCGCGCATTTCGGCGGTCGCCTTTTCCGGGACGCTGTTGGCAAGGCGCGCGGCGAGATCGGCCTTGATCGCGATAAGGGTCAGCGTGCGTCCGAGCAGATCATGCAAATCGCGCCCGATCCGCTCGCGCTCTGCTGCGGCGGCAAACTGGCGCACCTCCCCCTGCGCGGCAGCAAGCGCGGCGTTCTTGTCCTGCAACGCCGCGCGCGAGATATTGCCGATCCCGACCATTATCATCAGGAACACCCCCAGCACCCAGTAGATGGCGGGCTGCCCGGTCACCAGTGCCAGCCCGGCGCTGGCCGCGGCAAAGACGCCCACCCCAAGGCTTGCGCGCCAGGCGGGGCGCAGTTCGGCAATCATGGCGGCGGCATAGACTGCAATCACCGTCCAGTTGCTGTTCGTGAATGCCAGCGCGAAGGACAGCAGCAGCGCAGCAACCGCCAGCCCCACCAGTTGCAAACCCGCCGCCTTGAGCGAGATGAAATAGACCACCAGAAACACCGCCAGCCCGATCCCTGCGGCGATCATCTGCGCAGGGCTCGGCAGCTTGATGAACCACGGGATGAAGAACAGCGGCAGATAGGCAAGCCAGATGGCCGGATGATCGATGGCTTCCCATCGCAGCATCCGGCCCCCGGCCTTCGCGCTGTGCTGGCCTTGCGTCATCTTACTTGGCCTGCTGACGCTCGCCCGTCCAGGCGAACACGGCGGCGGCGAGCGTGATGAGCGCAAGCGGCCCGGCATGCAGCCACAGATTGGCCGCCTCGCGCTGGCCCACCGCCATCAGGGCCATTTCACCCAGATGATAGGACGGCAGCGCCCAGGCGATGGTCTGCATGACCTCAGGCAAGACAGCAATCGGCATCCACAGGCCCCCAAGCACGGCCATCGCCAAAAACACGATATTGGCCACCGCAATGGCGCCTTTCTGGCCAAGCCGGTAGCCGATGCCAAGCCCGATCAGCGCAAAGGGGATGATTGCGAGCGTATGCACACCCACCAGCACCGCCCATTGCGCGGCGCTGAGCTGGACACCACCGGCAACGCCCAGCGCATAGAGCAGCACGAAGGCGACGAGGCTGAACGCCGTGGTCGCGGCGAGTTTGGCCGTGATCTGCGCGCCTGCGGGCATGGGCGAGAGGCGCTTTAGCTCCAGCTGGCCGCTTTCCCGCTCGGCAGCGATGTTGGCGCCGAAGCCGAACAGCGCCGGGCCCATCACAGCAAACACGCCGAATGTTGCCAGCGCGCGGGTTGCCGCCTCAGCGCTACCCTGCCCCATAGCGAGCGCGAACAGGGCGTAGAAGGCGGGCGGCAGGGCGATTGTAGGGATGATGAATTGCGGCATCCGCGCCGACTTTATGATCTCTGCCCAGCTTTCGCGGGCATAGACGGCGGGTGCGGGTGCGATCAGAGCGGACATTATGCGGCCTCCTTTAGCGTGGATTGGTTGGCATGAACAAGATTGGCGAGGGCATCTTCAAGGCTTGCCCCTGTGACTTCAAAGTGCTGGAGCGCCGGGTCGATCGCGAAAGCGGCTTCAAGGCTGGCGCGCGGGGCGGTGGTCAGCACCGACAGGTCGGCGCCCACGGTCTCCACCTTGGCCACGCCGGGCAGAGCACGGAAGCGGTCGGCAGGCAGGCGCGTGCGCAGCCGGATCACGTTCGCCGCGACCTGCGCCTTGATCGCCGCCGGAGCGCCATCGGCGATGATGCGGCCACCCGCAATCACCACGATCCGGTCAGCCAGCGCCTCGGCCTCGTCCATGTGGTGCGTGGCGAGCAGTACGGCGCTGCCCGCAGCGGCCTTGGCCCTGACCACATCCCACATCGCGCGGCGGGATTCGGGGTCGAAGCCGGTGGTCGGTTCGTCCAGCACCAGGAGATCGGGCGACCCGGCAATCGCCATTGCGAACTGCACCTTGCGCGCCTCGCCGCCCGACAACCGGTCGCAGCGACGGCTTCCCAGCGCGGTGAGACCCGCCTGTGCAAGCACCGCGGCGGTCGGCAGGCGGCGGGCGAAATAGCCCGCGTGCAGATCGACCGCCTCGGCCACGGTCAAGGTTTCGGGCAGGCCACCCGCCTGCAGCATGATCCCCATGCGCGCCCGTGCCAACTGGTCGGACGGAGCGCGGCCGAAGAGGTTGACCGCGCCTGCGTCGGCCCGCAAGCGACCGGTCAGTAGCCCCGCAACGGTGGACTTTCCCGCGCCATTGGGACCAAGCAGCGCGGTGACCGATCCCGCCTCAAGCGCGAAGTCGAAACCATCAAGCACGCGGTGCGCGCCGTAAGTCTTGGTCGCGGCGACGAGCGAGGCGATGGGGGATGAATGTGACGGCATGATCGTTCTCCTGACTGTGGAGCCCGATTTATCCCGCCGCCACTTGGCGCAGCAGTGCCCGGCGTCAGCGCAGCGGCATGACGGATGTCACCCCTGGCGCAGCTACGGCAAGGGCGGCGGAAGTGCGCATGACCGATATGTTGTCGTTCCTGGAAAGGCTCGTTCGGCTGGAATGTTGGGGTCAGCGGTCGTTAGGAATTCTGCGATAGTATCGCGGTCATGCGCTTATCGATGCCCATCCTTATCATTGTTGCAGCGGCAGCAGGCTGCGTTGGTCCCCAAGTCTCCTCGCTAGATGTCCCATATCGCGGGATGCCAGACAAGGATTTGTGGTACTCAATGCGATGGGTCGGGGCCTTCAATGAGCTTCGCTGTCGAGGTTTAAATCCCAAGTTGGCGAGAGCAGAGTATAACCGGCGATTTGGAGATCGAGAACGCGCGATCGATGCGGCAATGATTGCGAGATATGGGCCTCTACAAGACGGCGAA